>NZ_DAIQAT010000153.1:0-8275 GCF_036781545.1 Tabrizicola sp. | reverse complement strand
TGGACCGGCGGGCTGAAGCACCGCGCGAAGCTGGATGGCAACGACGCGCTGATGCGTTTCGCCACCACGCTGGAGAAGGTGACCGTCGACACCGTGGAAGACGGTTTTATGACCAAGGATCTCGCGCTTCTGGTCGGGCCTGACCAGAAATGGCTGACCACCATGGGCTATCTGGAAAAGGTGGACGAATACCTGAACAACGCCCTCAAGGGGTAAGTCTGCAAACAGATCGGGGCCCGGTCAAACCGGCCGGGCCCCGGTCCGTCACTTGAACGAAGCCGCGTCGACGTTCGCCCAGACCTCGCCGTTTTTCACGCGGAAGGTCGCGCCCTTCAAGCTGTAGCAGGCCATGCCGTTCGACAGCATCCGCACGGCGACGACCTTCTGCTTCGACGACAGGGTTGCGTCATGCACCACGCCGACAGCCACCCCCGCACGATCCCGCACGACGAACCCGTTGTAGGTAGTCGCATTGCCGTCCTTGGCGCAGAGCATGCTCTTTGTGCCGCCGGCCCCGGGCGGTGTGACGGATGCGGTGGGGGTGGGATTGACAACCCCGGGCGTACCGGGGGTCGTCGGCGTGCCGGGGGTGCCAACACCGACATCAACGCCGACCCCGACGCCACCCGCGCCCACGCTGGCGGTGGCCCCGACACCGGTATTGCCGACGCCCACGTTGGCCGAAGCTCCGACGCCGCCCGCACCCACGTTGGCCGAAGCTCCGACGCCACCGCCGCCCACGCCCGCGTTGGCCGTGGCTCCGACACCGCCGACACCAACGCTGGCACCGACATTGGCGCCCCCCCGACCGATGCCGACATCCACGTCGACGCCCAGAATGCCCGCTCCGACCGGGCTGGCCGCCAGCATCAGCGCCAGACAGGCCGGCGCAACCGTTCTTTCCGCTCCGGTCTTGCCCGGCCGAAGGGTCTTGATCTTCCTGACGAACTCAAAAGTCATGACATGTACCTCGACTGGCAAACATCGTTGGGAAGGCAGGCCCGTTTGCCTCGTTCCGGGATCGGGCAAGGATTGGCCCTACCGTCACGATGACCCACATTCCTGGATGGGTAATTCCATCCACGACTCAACCTGCGCGTGAAATGCGGCATCAGTGGCGCAATGAGCAACTTTATTTCACCAAATTCATTAACTACGTAATTAACTTGCAAGAATAGCCAAGTATACTGCTTAATTGTTTCCAATTCATTCATAGGTTGCATTGATCGGGACCGGCCACCCGTGCCCTCCATTTGGACGGAGCAATCATTAAGGCTTCCTGAACGTTTGTATCCAAGCCGCTGAGATCCTTGCGCCTGCCAGGTCTGTCCCGTGGGGACACCGCAGCCCCTCTGGCCAGCCGCCGGAAAACCCTGTAAGGCCGCGCCAACCTCACAGGACCCGGACCCTCATGGAACTGCGCAACATCGCGATCATCGCCCACGTCGACCACGGCAAGACCACGCTGGTGGACGAGCTTCTGAAGCAGTCCGGCGCCTTCCGCGACAACCAGGCCGTCAGCGAACGGGCGATGGATTCCAACGACATCGAACGCGAACGCGGGATCACCATCCTGGCGAAATGCACCTCGGTGGAATGGAACGGCACAAGGATCAACATCGTCGACACCCCCGGCCACGCCGATTTCGGCGGCGAGGTGGAGCGGATTCTCTCCATGGTCGACGGCGTCTGCCTGCTGGTCGATGCCGCCGAAGGCCCGATGCCGCAGACCAAGTTCGTGCTGACCAAGGCGCTCGCCCTTGGCCTGCGGCCCATCGTCGTCCTGAACAAGGTCGACAAGCCCGACGCCGAGCCCGACCGCGCGCTGAACGAGGTCTTCGATCTCTTCGCCAACCTCGGGGCCTCGGACGATCAGCTCGACTTCCCCCATGTCTACGCCTCGGGCCGCGCCGGATGGGCCGACGCCGAGCTTGACGGGCCGCGCAAGGACCTCTCCGCCCTCTTCGACCTGATCGTGCGTCACGTCCCCGCGCCCAAGCAGCTGTCCCGGCAGGACGAGCCCTTCTCGATGCTGGCGACCACGCTTTCCGCCGACCCCTATCTCGGCCGTATCCTCACCGGCCGGGTCGAGACCGGCCGCATCACCACCGGCACCTCGCTGAAGGCCCTCTCCCGCGACGGCGAGCGGCTGGAGCAGTTCCGGGTGACGAAGATCCTGGCCTTCCGGGGCCTTTCGCAGACCCAGATCGACGAGGCCATGGCTGGTGACATCGTCACGCTGGCGGGCATGACCAAGGCGACCGTCGCCGACACGCTCTGCGCGCTGGAGGTGGATACCGCCCTTCCCGCCCAGCCCATCGACCCGCCGACGATCACCGTCACCTTCGGCATCAACGACTCGCCGCTTGCAGGCCGCGACGGCAACAAAGTGCAGTCCCGCGTCATCCGCGACCGGCTGATGAAGGAATCCGAGGTCAACGTCGCGATCAAAGTCGCCGATACGCCCGGCGGCGAGGCCTTCGAGGTCTCGGGTCGGGGCGAACTGCAGATGGGCGTGCTGATCGAGAACATGCGCCGCGAAGGGTTCGAGCTGTCGATCTCCCGCCCCCGCGTCATCATGCAGGACATTGACGGGGTGCGGCACGAGCCTATCGAGGAGGTCATCGTCGATGTCGACGACGAATATTCCGGCGCGGTCATCGACAAGCTGACCGGCGAGCGCAAGGGCGACCTGGTGGAGATGAAGCCCGCCGGCGTCGGCAAGACCCGGATCATCGCCCATGTGCCATCGCGCGGGCTGATCGGCTACCAGGGCCAGTTCCTGACCGACACCCGCGGCACCGGCGTGCTGAACCGCATCTTCCACGGCTGGGCGCCGCACAAGGGCCCGATCCAGGGGCGGCGGCAGGGCGTGCTGATCTCGACCGAGGCCGGGGTCTCGGTCGCCTATGCCTTGTGGAACCTGGAGGACCGGGGCCGGATGTTCATCGGCCCGCAGGAGCAGGTCTACACCGGCATGATCATCGGCGAGCATTCCCGCGACAACGACCTTGAGGTCAACCCGCTGAAGGGCAAGAAGCTGACCAACGTCCGCGCCTCGGGCACCGACGAGGCCGTCCGCCTGACCCCGCATATCAAGATGTCGCTGGAAGAGGCGATCGCTTATATCGACGACGACGAACTGGTCGAGGTGACGCCGAAGATCATCCGCCTGCGCAAGCGCGAGTTGGACCCGAACGAGCGCAAGCGGGCATCGCGGAAGGAGTGACCCGTCAGGCCAAGCACAAGAATTTCAAGTAAAATTCTTGGAAAATTCCTTACTGAAGGAATTTGGCCCGGGTTACGCGGCAGCAGCGAGGCGGCAGGGGAGGAAGTCCTCGACCATCGCGGTTTCGCCGTCGAAAGTGCAGAAGCTGTAGGGCGGCACCTCTTCCCAGCCGCCCTCTTCCGCCTCCAGCGGTTCGGACACCACGGCGCGGCCTTGCCGCGTCTCCGACCAGCGGTGATAAAGCGAGGGCGCGGCCTCGTCGGTGGCATAGCGCACGGCATAGAGCCGCTGGCCATCGGATAGCGCCGCCGTCATCCGCAGGTGCGGCCCCTGCCCCTTCTCGCGCGCCAGCCTGATGAACCGCGCCGCCGCCCGTTCCAGGGCGCCGCGCGGGTCGGCATCCAGCCCCTCGGCCAGCGCCACAAGGAACAGCGCCTCGCTGTCGGTCGCGCCCTTGCGGTGGGGATACAGGGATTCCGGGATCATCATGTCGGCATCGCGGCGGAAGGCATCATAGCCGCCGACCTGGCCGTTGTGCATGAAGCTCCACCGGCCGTGGGTAAAGGGATGGCAGTTGTTGCGGCTGGTGGCCGTGCCAGTGGACGCCCGGACATGGGCGAGGAAAAGATGCGATTGCACTTGTGCCGTCAGGCTTTTCAAGTTCGGGTCCGACCAGGCGGGCAGCACGTCGCGGAAAAGGCCCGGTTCCGGCTTCGCGCCATACCAGGCGATGCCGAAGCCGTCGGCGTTGATCGCCGTATGGCATTGCGTGGCGCAATGGCTTTGGTGGATGAGAGAATGACCGGGGCGGCTGACGATCTCCTCCAGGAAGATCGGCGCGCCGGTATAGGCGGCCCAGCGGCACATCAGCGTGCCCCGGTGGGGATAAGGGTCATCTGCCCGGCCCTTCTTTTTCTGGCAGTCTAGCAGAAATCGTCGAAGCCAAGGAAGAGAGTGCAATCAATTCAAGGCGAAGTGGAGGGAAACCCCTACTCGACCTCCTCGACAACCATCAGGTCGCGGACGCTGGCCCCCTTCGCATGGGCAAGCGCGGCCTGATAAGCCGGGGAGTTGTAGCACTCCACCGCCTTCTCCAGGCTGGGGAAACGGGCGACCACGTTGCGGGGCCGGTCGTTGCCTTCCAGCTGCACATAGCGACCCCCGCGGGCGAGGAAGATGCCGCCATGCGCGGCGATGGCCTCGGTCGCGCCCTTGGCGTAGCGGCCATAGGCCTCGGCATCGGTCACATGGACATGGGCGATCCAGAGTGCGGTCGGCATGTTATGCTCCTATCGCGGCTTCCGCCGCCTTGATCGCCGCCTCGGCCTGGGCAATGTCGGCACCGCCCGCCTGGGCCATGTCGGGACGCCCGCCCCCGCCCTTGCCGCCAAGCGCCTCGGCCGCAGCCTTGACCAGCGTCACCGCGGAAAGCTTCGCGGTCAGGTCCTGCGTCACCCCCGCCGCGACTGCCGGCTTCGCACCGGTGTCGGCGATCAAGAGCACCGCGCCCGAGCCGAGCCGGGCCTTCATTTCGTCGATCAGTGCCGGAAGATCCTTACCCGAGACGCCGGACAGCACTTGAGCAACGAACTTCACCCCATTGATTTCCTTGGATTCCGGGCCAGCGGCCTTGCCACCCATCGCCACCTCGCGGCGCAGCTGCGCGACCTCGTTCGCCAGCGCCTTGCGTTCATCGAAGAGCGCGCGGATGCGGTCGGCAAGCTCGGCCGCCGGGGCCTTGATGATCGCGGCGATGTCATTGAGCCGCGCATCCTGCTGGCGCAGGTGGTCCAGCGCGGCCTGCCCGGTCAGCGCCTCGATCCGGCGCACCCCGGCGCTGGAGGCGCTTTCCGACAGCAGGACCATCGCGCCGATATCCCCGGTGCGGGCGACATGGGTGCCGCCGCACAGTTCCAGCGAATAGGTCTTGCCATCCGCGCCCTTGCCCGAGCCGTCGAGGCTGCCCATCGACACCACCCGCACCTCGTCGCCGTATTTCTCGCCGAAGAGCGCCTGCGCCCCGATGGCGCGGGCGTCGTCGGGGGTCATGATCCGGGTCTCGACCGGCGAGTTCTGGCGGATGAAGGCGTTGACCTCACCCTCGATGGTCGACAGGTCCGGCGCGGAGATCGCTGCCGAATGGCTGAAGTCGAAGCGCAGCCGGTCGGCGGCGTTGAGGCTGCCCCTTTGCGCGACGTGATCGCCCAGCGTGCGCCGCAGCGCCTCGTGCAGAAGGTGGGTGGCCGAATGGTTGGCCCGGATCGCCGAGCGACGGCTATGCAGGACCTCCAGCTTCGCGGGTTGTCCCTTGATCACAGTGCCTTCCATGACATGGCCGATGTGGATGAAGACGCCGGCGGCTTTCTTCACATCGCCGACCTGCACCGTGCCGGTGTCGGTGCGGATGAAGCCCGCATCACCGACCTGGCCGCCGCTTTCGGCGTAGAACGGGGTCTGGTTGACGACGATCTGCACCGCCTCGCCCTCGGAGGCCTGGCCGATGGCCGCCCCGTCGCGGACCAGCGCGGTGATCACGCCTTCCGCCGTCTCGGTGTCGTAGCCGAGGAATTCCGTGACCCCATGCTCTTCGGCAAGGTCGAACCAGATCTTCGCGTCGCCCGCCGCCCCGGTGCCGACCCAGGCGGCGCGGGCCTTGGCCTTCTGCTCGGCCATGGCGGCGTCGAAGCCCTGCACGTCGACCTCGCGGCCCTTCTCGCGCAGGGCATCCTGCGTCAGGTCCAGCGGGAAGCCGTAGGTGTCATACAGCTTGAACGCCGCCGCGCCGGGCAGCGCCGCACCTTCGGCAAGGCCGGAAAGCTCGTCATCCAGAAGCCGCAGGCCGCGGTCGAGCGTCTGCTTGAACTTGGTTTCCTCGGTCCGCAGCGTCTCTTCGATCAGCGCCTGGGCGCGCGAAAGCTCCGGATAGGCCCCACCCATCTGCCGCACCAGCGCCGGGACCAGCCGGTACATCACCGGGTCCTGCGCGCCGAGCATATGGGCGTGGCGCATCGCACGCCGCATGATCCGGCGCAGCACATAGCCCCGGCCTTCGTTCGAGGGCATCACCCCATCGGCGATCAGGAAAGAGGTGGATCGCAGGTGGTCGGCGATCACGCGGTGGTGGATTTTCCCTGGACCGTCAGGGTCTTGCGAGGTGACATTCGCGCTGGCCTCGATCAGGCTGCGCATCAGGTCGGTATCGTAGTTGTCGTGCTTGCCCTGGAGGAGCGCGCCGATCCGCTCCAGCCCCATGCCGGTGTCGATCGACTGCATTTCCAGGGGCACCAGCCGCCCATCAGCGAACTGTTCGTTCTGCATGAAGACGTTGTTCCAGATCTCGATGAAGCGGTCGCCGTCTTCCTCGGCGCTGCCGGGCGGGCCGCCCCAGATGCTTGGCCCGTGGTCGTAGAAGATCTCCGTGCAGGGGCCGCAGGGGCCGGTGGGACCCATGCGCCAGAAGTTGTCGTCACTGGCGATGCGGATGATCCGGTCGTCCGGCAGACCCGCGACCTTCTTCCAGATCGTCGCCGCCTCGTCGTCGGTGTGGTAGACGGTGACCAGAAGCTTGTCCTTGGCCAGGCCGAAGTCCTTGGTCAAAAGCTCCCAAGCGAAGGCGATGGCCTGGTCCTTGAAATAGTCGCCGAAGCTGAAATTCCCCAGCATTTCAAAGAAGGTATGGTGCCGTGCGGTATAGCCCACGTTGTCGAGATCGTTGTGCTTGCCGCCCGCCCGCACGCATTTCTGCGCTGTCGTCGCACGCTTGTAGTCCCGCGTCTCGACCCCGGTGAACAGGTTCTTGAACTGGACCATGCCCGAGTTGGTGAACATCAGCGTCGGGTCGTTCCGCGGCACCAGAGGCGAGCTGTCCACCACCCGGTGATCGTTGCGGCGGAAGAAGTCGAGATAGGTGGAGCGGATGTCGTTCAGCGAGGCCATGTGGGGGCGGTCCTTGGGGCGGAAACGGGAATTCGGCCTTCCGTTTAGCCCCCTGCAGGGGGGCTGTCCACCATCCGCCCGCGGCCCAATGAAAAAAGGCCGGAAGCCCAAGCTTCCGGCCTGTTTCGCAGGACGACGGGGGTCACTCGTCCAGCACGTCCCCGCCATCCTCGCCGGCCATGGTGAAGTCGAGCCCGTTGGCGGCGCGGATCTTGTCCTCGATCTCCAGCGAGACCGAGGGGTTCTGCTTCAGGAAGGCCTTGGCATTCTCGCGCCCCTGCCCGATGCGTTCGTCCTTGAAGGAATACCAGGCGCCGGATTTCTCCACGACCCCGGCCTTGACGCCGATGTCGATCAGCTCGCCGGTCTTGGAGATGCCTTCGCCATACATGATGTCGAATTCCACCTGCTTGAAGGGCGGCGCGACCTTGTTCTTCACCACCTTGACGCGGGTGGTGTTGCCCACCACCTCGTCGCGGTCCTTGATCGCGCCGATGCGGCGGATGTCGAGCCGGACGGAAGCGTAGAATTTCAGCGCATTGCCGCCGGTCGTCGTCTCTGGCGAGCCGAACATCACGCCGATCTTCATCCGGATCTGGTTGATGAAGATGACCATGCAGTTCGACCGCCCGATCGAGGCGGTGAGCTTGCGCATCGCCTGGCTCATCAGCCGGGCCTGGCTGCCCATCTGCATGTCGCCCATGTCGCCCTCGATCTCGGCCTTGGGCACCAGCGCCGCGACCGAGTCGACCACCACCAGGTTCACCGCGCCGGAGCGGACCAGGGTATCCACGATCTCCAGCGCCTGTTCGCCGGTGTCGGGCTGGCTGATCAACAGTTCATCCAGGTTAACGCCCAACTTCTTGGCATATTGCGGGTCGAGCGCATGTTCGGCATCGACGAAGGCGCAGACGCCGCCCTTCTTCTGTTCCTCGGCCACCACATGCAGGGTCAGCGTGGTCTTCCCCGAAGATTCCGGCCCGTAGATCTCGATGATCCGGCCCTTGGGCAAGCCGCCGATCCCCAGCGCGATGTCGAGGCCCAGCGAGCCGGTGGAGGTCGCCTCGATCTCCATCGCCGGGCTGTCGGCGCCAAGCCGCATGATCGAGC
>NZ_DAIQAT010000152.1:0-8278 GCF_036781545.1 Tabrizicola sp. | reverse complement strand
ACCCAGGCCCGCATCCCCGGCTTCGGCAAGAAGCTCTTCGCCTTCCTCGAACCCCTGTTCACCGGCGCCACGCCCGAGCGCCTGCGCCTGATCAAGGCCGCCTGCCTGTTGCATGACACCACCTGGCGCGCGCACCCCGACTACCGGGCCGAGGCCTGCTTCGACAACGCCACCCGCGCCAACCTCGGTGGGCTCGACCACCCCGGCCGCGTCTTCCTCGGCCTCGCGCTTCTCCACCGCTACAAGAACACCCGCGCGGGCAGCCGGATGGAGCCGCTCTTCCGTCTCCTGTCGGAGACCGACATCCAGGAGGCCGAAGCCCTGGGGAAAGCCATGCGCTTCGGCGCGATGTTCTCGATCGGCGACCCGTCGCAGGCGGGCGAGCTGCGCTGGAACCAGAAGAAGCGCCTCCTGACCCTGGCGCTGACCGAGGACGGCCTCGGCCTCTTCGGCGAGGTCGCCCAGGCCCGCTTCGCCGCCCTGGCACTGTCGCTAAAAGCGCAGACCAAGGTCACGACGAAGGCCGCAGGATGATGCTCGCGCTCGATCACCTCGCCGTCTCGGCCGAAAGCCTGGAAGCAGGCGCCGACTGGGTGGAAATGGCCCTCGGCGTGCCGCTGGCGGGCGGCGGCAAGCACCCGCACATGGGCACGCACAACCGGCTCCTGTCCCTCGGCGACCTCTATTTGGAGGTCATCGCCATCGACCCCGCCGCCCCGCGCCCCGCCGGACCGCGTTGGTTCGACCTCGACAGTTTCCGCGGCCCGCCCCGCCTGACCAACTGGATCTGCCGCACCCCCGACCTCGACGCCGCCCTTGCCGCCGCGCCCCCCGGCACCGGCACCGCGACCGACCTCACCCGCGGCGACTACCGCTGGCGCTTTGCCGTGCCCGCCACCGGCAAGCTTCCCTTCGACGACTGCCACCCCGCCCTCATCCAGTGGCAGGGCGAGCTTCACCCCGCCAAGGCGCTGCGGGACCATGGCATCCGCCTGACCGGGCTCCAGATCACCCATCCCCAGGCCCCTGCCCTGCAGGCCGCGCTCAAGGGCCTGACCGACCCCCGCGTCACGTTCCGGCTTGGCCCCTATCATGCCCTCCGCGCGAGTTTCGACACGCCAGACGGCCCCCGCGTCCTGACATGATCCGTCCCGCAAGGCCCGAGGACGCCCCCGCGCTGGCCGCGCTCCTGAACCACTGGATCGAGACCACCGCCATCACCTTCAACCCGGTCCCGAAGACTCCGGACGACATCCTCGGCCTCATCCTCTCCAAGGCCGCCGCCGGACACGCCTTCCTCGTCGCCGAGGACGGCGGCCGGGTCATCGGTCAGGCCAGCTACGGCCAGTTCCGCGCCGGGCCCGGCTATCGCACCTGCATGGAGCACTCCATCTCCCTCCTGCCCGGCACCCATGGCAAGGGGCTGGGCCGCACCCTCCTCGCCGCAGTCGAAGACCACGCCCGCGCGGGCGGGGCGCACCAGATGATCGCCGCCGTCTCCGGCGAGAACGCAGATGGCCGCGCCTTCCACGCCCGGATGGGCTATGCCCATGTCGCCACCATCCCCGAGGCCGGTCACAAATTCGGCCGTTTCATGGACCTTGTGCTGATGCAGAAATTCCTCTGACATCCGCGCCCCGGCGGGCTAAGCTTGCCCCATGTCGATCTGGACCCGCATCACCGAGGCTCTCGCCGCCCTTGCCAAGGGCGAACCGCTGTCCGTCGTCTTCGACAAACTGCGCGGCGCGCCCGCGCCCGAGCAATCGGTGGGCTTCACCATCGCCGTCCTCGCGCTCGGCGCCAAGATGGCCAAGGCCGACGGCACCGTCACCCGCGACGAAGTCACCGCCTTCCGCCGCATCTTCACCTTCCCCGAGGGCGAAGAGGACCACGCCGCCCGTGTCTACAACCTCGCCCGGCAGGATGTGGCGGGCTTCGACACCTATGCCCGCAAGATCGCCCGCCTCTTCAACCCGGACGGCCATCGCATCTGCGCCGACGACCATCATGTCCTGGTCGACATCCTGGAGACCCTTTTCCAGATCGCCGTGGCCGATGGCAGCTACCACCCCGGCGAAGATGCCTTCCTGAAACATGTCGCCGAGGAATTCGGCCTCGACGAACGCTGCTTCAACATCGTCCGCTCGCGGCTGGTCGAGGGTGCCCCGCGCGACCCCTATGACGTGCTGGGCCTGCCCCGCGATGCCTCGAAGGTCCAGGCCCGCAAGGCCTGGCGCGACCTTGTGCGCGACACCCATCCCGACGTGCTGCAATCCCGCGGCGTCCCGCCCGAGGCGATGAAACTGGCCGAGCGCCGCCTGCAGCTGATCAACGAGGCCTGGCGCGAGATCAGTGCGAAAGAGGCCGCATGACGGACCCCAGGACCGGCCTCCGCCTCGCCACCTACAACGTCGAATGGTTCAATGCGCTCTTCGACGACAACGGCCGCATGCTGGACGACCGCGAACCCTCGACCCGCTACAAGATCACCCGCGGCGAACAGCTCGCCGCGCTGGCCATCGTCTTCACCGCGCTGGATGCCGACGGCATCACCATCATCGAGGCGCCCGATACCAGCCACCGCCGCTCGACCGTGAAGGCGCTGGAAACCTTCGCCCGCGCCACAGGCCTGCGCGCCCGCAAGGCGCTGATCGGCTTCCCGTCGGAAACCGAACAGGAAATCGCCTTCCTCTACGACCCCGACCGCCTGACCGCCCGCCACGATCCTGTCGGCACGCCCTCGATCACCCAGGGCTCGCATGACGCGCCGCGCTTCGACACCACTTTCCGCTACGATCTCGACGCCGACAATATCTCCGAGACCATCCGCTTCTCGAAGCCGCCGCTGGAACTGGCGCTCACCACGCAGGACGGTGCCCATCTGCGGCTGATCGGCGTCCATGCCAAGTCGAAGAACCCCTATGGCGCCATCGGACGCGAGGCGCAGATCCGGCTGTCCATCGAGAACCGCCGCAAGCAGCTGGCGCAATGCCTCTGGCTCCGGCAACGGGTAGACGGCCACCTGACGGCGGGTGACAGCCTCCTCGTGATGGGCGATTTCAACGACGGCCCCGGCATCGACGAATTCGAGAAGCTCTTCGGCCATTCCGGGGTCGAGATCGTGCTCGGCACCACGCTCGACCCGGCGCAGAAGCTGACCGATCCCCATGCCAGCATGGCGCTGCAATCGAAGGTCGGCATCACCCCCACCACCGCCCGCTTCTACCTCGCCCCGCAGAAACGCTATTTCGAGGCGCTTCTCGATTTCATCATGGTCTCGCCCGACCTCGCCGCCCGGGAACCGGAATGGCGCATCTGGCACCCGTTCAACGACCCCCGGATCATGCAGGTCCCCGAACTGCGCGAGGCGCTGTTGCAGGCCTCGGACCACTTCCCCGTCAGCATCGACCTTCCAGATGTGATTTGAAATCACCTGTCGCCGTCCCCATATTCAGGGCATGAGACTGGTCCTCGCCCTCTGCCTTCTCGCCGCCCCGGCCTTCGCCGAGGACGCCCCCACAGTGCCGAAAGCCAAGGATGAAGGCTTCAGCCTGATGGAAGAAGGGATGAAGCTCGTCATGCGCGGCATGATGAACGAGATGCAGCCCGCGCTCGACGAGATGGGCAAGGCGCTGAGCGAGATGGAGCCGCATCTGAAAGAACTGGGGCCGAAGCTGCAGCAACTGATCACGCTGATCGACGACATCAAGAACTACGACGCGCCGGTGATGCTGCCGAACGGCGACATCCTGATCCGCCGCAATGCGCCGCTGGTGCCGAGGCCCGAGACCCTGCCCCAGCCCGGCCCGAACGGCGAGATCGAGCTGTAAGCCTTCCCTCGCCCGGCTCCTGACCTCTGGCCCTTCGCACGCGCGCCCCTGCGCCTGACCAACCACAAGGCCTTTCCTCTTGGCAAAAATGCTCCCGCCGGAGGCACCTGAACCGCCCCTCCTCGTTCGACTTCGTCTCCTCGTCGGAGGGTTGATTTTCGCCCCGGCCCGCGAGGAGAAGACGAAGTCGCACGACGAGCATCACGCGCAGAAAGACCTTACCGCCCGGTTAATACCCGCAGCCAACCCTTTGAAATCATTAGCTGCGAAAACCTGCCCGCGCGTGGGCACCTACCCCCGCGTCGCGCGGATCAGGTCCAGGATCTCCTTCGCCGCCGCCGGGATGTTGGTCCCCGGCCCGAAGATCGCCTTCACCCCGGCGGCCTTCAGGAAGTCATAGTCCTGCTGCGGGATCACCCCCCCGCAGATGACCAGGATATCCCCCGCCCCCCGCTCCTTCAGCACCTCGATCAGCTTCGGCGCCAGCGTCTTGTGCCCCGCCGCCTGGCTGGAGATCCCGATCACATGCACGTCGTTGTCGATCGCATCCTGCGCCGCTTCTTCCGGGGTCTGGAACAAGGGCCCCACATCCACGTCGAAGCCGATATCGGCGAAGGCCGTGGCGATCACCTTCGCCCCCCGGTCATGCCCGTCCTGCCCCATCTTGACGACCAGCATCCGCGGCCGCCGCCCCTCGGCTTCGGCGAAGGCCTCCACGTCCCGCTGGATCTGGGCAAACCCCTCGTCGCCCTCATAGGCCGCGCCATAGACCCCTGCGAGGGTCTTCACCTCGGCCCGATGCCGTCCGAACGTTCCTTCCATGGCCAGAGATATCTCCCCTACAGTTGCCCGCGCCCGCGCACATTCCACCGCCGCCTCAAGCAGGTTGCCGCCCTCCACCGTCCTGCGGCCAAGCTCCAGCAAAGCCGCGTCGCAGGCCGCCTGGTCCCGGCTGGCCCGGATGCGCTCCAGCCGCGCGACCTGCGCCTCGCGCACCTTCATGTTGTCGATGTCCAGGATGTCGATCAGGTCTTCCTTGGCCTTGCGGTACTTGTTGACCCCGACGATCACTTCCTCACCCCGGTCGATCATCGCCTGCCGCCGCGCAGCCGTCTCCTCGATCCGAAGCTTCGGCATGCCGGTGGCGACGGCCTTGGTCATGCCCCCCATCGCCTCGACCTCCTCGATCAGCTTCCATGCCTCGGTCGCCAGCTGGTCGGTCAGGCTTTCGACATAGTAGGACCCCGCCAGCGGGTCGATGACATGGGTGATCCCGGTTTCCTCCTGCAAGATCAGCTGGGTGTTCCGCGCGATCCGGGCGCTGAATTCGGTCGGCAGGGCAATCGCCTCGTCCAGCGCGTTGGTGTGCAGGCTTTGCGTGCCACCAAGGGCCGCCGACATCGCCTCATAGGCGGTGCGGATGACGTTGTTGTAGGGGTCGGCCTCTTGCAGGCTGACACCGCTGGTCTGGCAATGGGTGCGCAGCATCAGGCTGCCGGTCTTCTTCGGCTCGAACTCGGACATGATCCGGTGCCACAGCATCCGCGCCGCCCGCAGCTTGGCCACCTCCATGAAGAAGTTCATCCCGATGGCGAAGAAAAAGCTCAGCCGCCCGGCGAAATCGTCGACGTTCATGCCCCGCGCCAGCGCCGCGCGCACGTATTCTCGCCCATCGGCCAGGGTAAAGGCCAGCTCCTGCACCAAATTCGCGCCCGCCTCCTGCATGTGGTAGCCGGAAATCGAGATCGAGTTGAATTTCGGCATCTCTGCCGAGGTGTATTCGATGATGTCGGCGATGATCCGCATCGAAGGTTCGGGCGGATAGACATAGGTGTTCCGCACCATGAACTCTTTCAGGATGTCGTTCTGGATCGTGCCGGACAGGACCGAGCGGGAGTGCCCCTGCTCCTCGCCGGTGACGATGAAATTGGCCAGGATCGGGATCACCGCCCCGTTCATCGTCATCGAGACCGAGACCTGGTCCAGCGGGATGCCGTCGAACAAGATCTTCATGTCCTCGACGCTGTCGATGGCGACCCCGGCCTTGCCCACGTCGCCCACCACGCGGGGGTGGTCGCTGTCATAGCCCCGGTGCGTGGCCAGATCGAAGGCGACCGAGACCCCCTGCTGCCCGGCGGCGAGCGCCTTGCGGTAGAAGGCATTGGATTCCTCGGCGGTCGAGAAGCCCGCATATTGCCGGATCGTCCAGGGGCGGCCCGCATACATCGTCGCCCGGACCCCCCGCGTGAAGGGCGCGACGCCCGGCACCTCGCCCATCTGCGGCAGGTCCGCCACGTCCGCCGCCGTATACAGCGGCTTCACCGTGATCCCCTCCAGCGTCTGCCAGTTGAGCGTCTCCGGCCCCTTGCCCTTCAACTCCTTCGAGGCCAGCGCCTCCCATGCCTTCAGGTCCGCCATCATTCTCTCCATTCGCGCCGCTCGCCGCGCTTGGGCTTTTCCGCTTTTGCCCCTATATCAAGGCGATGCAGCGTCTTGCCCGTCGTCCGTTCCTTGCCGTCCTGGCCCTGGCCCTTCCGGCACTTTCCCTTCCCGCCTTGGCCGACGAGGCCCCGGCTTTCGCTCCCGTCCCGGCGGATCAGGTGGTCGAGGCCGACCTCCTTTTCCTGCGCCGCCCGGTGATCGTCTTCGCCGACAGCCCCCACGATCCCGCCTTCATCCGGCAGATGGAGCTGTTGACGCGCTATTATCCGCAGTTCGAGGCCCGCGACGTGATCCTGATCACCGACACCGACCCGGCGACCCCGTCCGACCTGCGCCGGAAGCTTCGGCCCCGGGGCTTTTCGCTGGTGCTGATGGACAAGGACTGGAAGCCCTCGATCCGCAAGCCGCTGCCCTGGGAGGGGCGCGAGATCATCAACTCCATCGACAAGATGCCCATCGCGCGGAGTGAGGCCTTGGAGCGGAATCCGGCGGGGCGGTAGGCGCCCCTCCGGTCCCGGGAACCTGATTTTCGCAGAAAATCAGTGCTTCCCCGCATCACTCGAACTCCATGATCACATCGTCGACCTTCAGGCTGGCCCCGGCGCTGGCCTTGATCGTCTTGACCACGCCCTTGCGCTCGGCCTTCAGGATGTTCTCCATCTTCATCGCCTCGACGGTCGCCAGCGCCTGGCCCTCCTGGACCTCCTGCCCCTCCTCGACCGCGATCTTCACCACCAGCCCCGGCATCGGGCACAGGAGGTATTTCGAGGTATCCGGCGGCGCCTTCTCCAGCATCAGCCCGGCCAGCGCCTTCTGGCGCGGGGTCTGGACATGCACCTTCAGGTCCGCGCCGCGCAGGCGCATCCGGAAGCCCATCGGGATCTTGCCCACCTTGATCACCAGAGGTTCGCCCCCGACGGTCAGACGGGCCAGAGGCTGCCCCGGCGTCCAATCGCTTTCCACCCGCAGGTCGGTGCCGTCCTCGAACACGACGGTCGAGCCTTCGGGATCGGCCCGGATCGTCAGCGGCCAGCTTTCGCCTTGCAGCGTCACCACCCAGTCATCGCCCACCCGGCGGGTGTGATTGTCCATCGTCCCGGAAATCCGGGTGCGCCGGATTTCCGCCACCCGGTTCATCGCCGCCGCCGCCACCGCCACGCGCCGCAGAAGCGAGGCGTCCAGCGTGGCTCCGGTGAAGCCGCCCTCGTATTCCTCGGCGATGAAAGCGGTGGTGATGTTGCCACTGGCAAATCGCGGGTGGTCCATCACGGCCGAACAGAACGGCAGGTTGTGCCCGATCCCCTCGACCTCGAACGTGTCCAGGGCCAGCCGCATCTCCTCGATGGCGTCGGCGCGGGTCGGCCCCCAGGTGCAGAGCTTGGCGATCATCGGGTCGTAGAACATGCTGATCTCGCCGCCCTCGTAGACGCCGGTATCGTTGCGCACGACGCCGCCGCGCTGGGTCTTCCCCTCGACCGGAGGCCGGTAGCGGGTCAGCCGCCCGATGGAGGGCAGGAAGTTGCGATAGGGATCCTCGGCGTAGAGGCGGCTTTCCATCGCCCAGCCGTGGATCTTCAGGTCGGATTGCCTGAACGGCAGCGGTTGGCCATCCGCCACGCGGATCATCTGCTCCACCAGATCGACCCCGGTGATCAGTTCCGTCACCGGATGCTCGACCTGCAAACGGGTATTCATTTCAAGGAAATAGAAGTTGCGGTTGCCATCGACGATGAACTCCACCGTCCCCGCGCTGGTATAGCCGACCGCCTTGGCCAGAGCGCAGGCCTGTTCGCCCATCGCCTTCCGCGTCGCCTCGTCCAGGAAGGGCGAGGGCGCCTCCTCGATCACCTTCTGGTTCCGGCGCTGGATGCTGCATTCCCGTTCGTGCAGGTAAACGCAGTTCCCGTGCTTGTCGGCCAGCACCTGAATCTCGATATGGCGGGGCTGGGTGACGAATTTCTCGATGAAGATGCGGTCGTCGCCGAAGCTGGCCGCCGCCTCGTTCT
>NZ_DAIQAT010000151.1:0-8389 GCF_036781545.1 Tabrizicola sp. | reverse complement strand
ATCCTGTCGGAAGCCGCCGAAGTGCCCTCGGAACAGATCCGCCGCGGCGACATGACCGAACAGGAATTCCGCCGCTTCGTCGAGGCTGCGAAGGCGCTGGAGGCCTGCCCGCTTTACATCGACGACACCCCTGCCCTGCCCATCAGTCAGGTCGCGGCGCGGGCACGGCGGCTGAAGCGGACGCATGGGCTGGATGTGCTGATCGTGGACTACCTTCAGCTTTTGAAGGGGTCGTCCAAAGACAACCGGGTGCAGGAAGTCTCGGAAATCACGCAAGGCTTGAAGGCGATTGCCAAGGAGCTGAACATCCCGGTCATCGCGCTGTCCCAGCTGAGCCGTGCGGTGGAAAGCCGCGACGACAAGCGCCCGCAGCTTTCAGACCTGCGGGAATCGGGGTCGATCGAGCAGGACGCCGACGTGGTGATGTTCGTCTTCCGCGAGGAATATTACCGCGAGCGCGAGAAGCCCGGCGATCACGAGCTGGAAAAGATGGCGCAGTGGCAGGCGCTGATGGAATCGGTGCATGGGAAGGCCGAGGTCATCATCGGCAAGCAGCGCCACGGGCCCATCGGCACGGTGGAACTGTCGTTCGAGGGTCGCTTCACCCGCTTCGGCAACCTCGCCCGGCCCTGGCAGGGTCAGGGCGGACCGGACGTGGGATTCTAGGTCCGCGACCGGATCGGATCGGCCAGAAGGCGCAGACCGTTCAGCACCACCAGCAGCGTGCCGCCCTCATGGCCCAGCACGGCCAGCGGCAGCGGCAGGCTTAGGAACAGGCTTCCCGCCACCAGGATCGCCATCGCGCCGATGGAGATCGCCAGGTTCTGCCGGATCACCCCGGCGGTCCGGCGCGAGAGCGCGCGGGCGGCGGCGAGCTTGCGCAGGTCCTCGGCCATCAGCGCAACATCGGCGGCCTGCAGGGCGACCTCGCTGCCCGCGACGCCCATCGCCACGCCGACATCGGCGCGGGCAAGGGCAGCGGCATCGTTAACCCCGTCGCCGATGAAGGCGACCTTCCCCTTCGTGGTCGCGGCATCGACCAGATTCACCTTGTCGCCCGGCAAGAGGCCGGCATGGATTTCGTCGGGCGCGAGGCCGAGGTCAGCGCCGATCCGGACCGCCACCGGGGCACGGTCGCCGGTCATCATCAGGATATCCGTCCGGCCCCCCGCCTTGAGATCGCGCAGCGCCTCGGCGGCGGTGGCGCGGGGTTCGTCGGCAACCGTCACCCCGCCCAGCACGCGGGGGCCGCGTCCGACGAGGACCAGCGTCTCGGACCCGTCCGCCAGCGGGGCAAGGGTCTCGGGGAGCGTCGTCCCCATCGCGGCCAGCATCCGGGCGTTTCCGGCCCAGACCGGACCCTTGTCATCCTGCCCGGTGATCCCCTCGCTGGGATGGGCACGCACATCCTTGACGGCAAGCGGAGTGATCCCGCGTTCGGCCGCCTCGCGCCGGATGGCGTCGGCGATGGGGTGTTCCGATTGCGCCTCCAGCCCGGCAGCCAGCGCGAGGAAGGTGGCCTCGTCGCCTTCCAGCGCAACGACATTCGTCACCGACGCCAAGCCGGTGGTCAGCGTGCCGGTCTTGTCGAAGGCGAAGGTCCTGACCTCGGCCAAGCCCTCCAGCGCCGCGCCGCCCTTGAACAGCACCCCGCCCCGCGCCGCCGCCGACAGGGCCGAGAGGATCGCCGCCGGAACCGAGATCACCACCGCGCAAGGCGAGGCCGCGACGAGAAGCGTGGCGGCGCGATAAAGCGCTTCGGAGGGGACATGTCCCAGGTAGCGGAAGATGAAATACGACAGGAACGATCCGACGAAGACCGCGATGGTGTAGCGCTGGCCGAACCAGTCCGAGAAGCGCTCGGAGGGCGACTTCATCGCCTGCGCCTCGGTCACCAGCTTGATCATCTGCGCCACGGTGCTGGTCGCGAGGCCCCGCGTGACCTCGACCGTCAGGATGGCGTCGAGGTTCACCGTCGCCTCATGCACCGGATCGCCCGGCGCCTTGCGCACCGGAAGCGATTCCCCCGTGACCGTGCTTTCGTCCAGATGGCCGGCGCCTTCGGCCACCTGCCCGTCCACCGGCACCCGCGCACCGGGGCGCAGGATCACCCGGTCGCCGGGGACAAGGTCGGCAACCGGGACCTCGACCACGCCTTCCGGCCCCTGCAACAGGGCGGTCTCGGGGCGGAGTTGCATCAGCGCCTCCACCGCCCGGCGCGCCTTGCCCATCGAGCGGTGCTCCAGCGTATGCGAGAGCGAGAAGAGCGCGAGGAGCACCGCCCCCTCCAGCGCCGCGCCGACCAGTGCCGCCGCAATCGCCGCGACCACCATCAGAAGGTCGATGTCGAGCCGTCCATGATGCCAAAGCTCGGCGACGGCGGTTCGCAGGGGCGGCACCCCGCCGGTCAGGTAGGACAGCCCCAGCGCGGCCCAGACCAGACCCTGCGGCAGGGGCTGCAGGAAGGCGTCGAGCGCGGCAAGGGCCAGACCGGCCCAGCAGAGGATCGTCAGGTAGAGCCCGGCATCCTCGTCGTCATGGCCGTGGTCGTGGGAATGCGCGCTCACATCATCTCTCCAGGCTGCGCCCCACCGTTGCGCAGGGGGTGGGAAAGGGCAAGCTCCCGCCCTGCCGGAGGTTTCTGCTTGACCAAGGCCGCGCCCCGGTCAAAACAGCCGCATGGCAACCGGAACCCTGACCATCGACCTCGATGCCGTAGCGGCGAACTGGCGCGCGCTGGACCGCCTGTCCGGCGCGGGCGTGCAGACTGCCGCCGTGGTGAAAGCCGATGCCTACGGGCTGGGCGTGACCCGGGTGGCGCGTGCCCTGGCCAATGCAGGCGCCCGGCGTTTCTTCGTGGCCGCGGCCGAGGAAGGCGCCTCTGTGCGCCAGGCGCTGGGGCCGGGGCCGCAGATCGCGGTCCTGTCCGGTCATATGGCGGGCGATACCGAGATGATCCATGATCTCGACCTGACGCCGATGCTGAACAGCCTGGACCAGATCACCCGCCACCTCGAATCGCTGCCCGGCCATCCGTTCGGAGTGCAACTGGATACGGGCATGAACCGGCTGGGCGTGGAAGTGCTGGAATGGCAGGCAGTGGCGCCGATTCTGGTCGAGGCGGGGCCGGAGCTGCTGATCAGCCACCTCGCCTGTGCCGACGAGCCCGATCATCCGCTGAACGAGGTGCAGCTCAAGGCCTTCCACGAGATGACCGACGGCACCGGCCTGCCGCGCAGCCTGGCGGCGACGGGGGGCATCCTCCTGGGCCCGCGCTATCATTTCGACCTGACCCGTCCCGGCGTCGGGCTTTTCGGCGGGCGGCCCTATGATGCGGCGCTCCCGGTGCTGACGCTTTCCCTGCCGGTGATCCAGACCCGCGAGGTGAGCGAGGGCGAGACGGTGGGCTATGCCGCAAGCTGGATCGCGACGCGCCCCTCGGTCATCGCCACTGTCGCGGCGGGCTATGCCGACGGGTTGCCGCGCACCTTGTCGAACCGGGCGCAGCTCTGGGATGGCGACACCGCCTGCCCGCTGGTGGGTCGCGTCTCGATGGACATGATCACGGTCGACATCACCGACCTGCCCGAAGTCCCGAAACACCTCGACATCATCGGCCCGAACCAGCCGGTCGACGTGCTGGCCGACATCGCGGGCACCATCGGCTACGAACTGCTGACGGCGCTTGGCGTACGCTATACCCGCCGCTACCAGGAACGCCCCGCATGATCGCAGCCGCCCTTGGCGGCATCGGCCGCCCGGTGTTGCAGGCCATCGCTGCCGTAGGCCGTGTGGCGCTTTTCGCCGCCTCCATCCTTGGCCACCTTTTGCGCCCGCCCTTCTACCTGCGCGAGCTGGGTGCCTCGCTCCTCCAGATCGGCTGGTATTCGCTGCCGGTGGTCGGGCTGACGGCGATCTTCACCGGCGGCGCACTGGCCCTGCAGATCTATGCCGGCGGGTCGCGCTTCAACGCGGAATCGGTGGTGCCCTCCATCGTCGCCATCGGCATGACGCGCGAGCTTGGCCCGGTACTGGGCGGGCTGATGGTCGCCGCGCGGGTGGCAAGCTCCATCGCCGCCGAGATCGGCACGATGAAGGTGACGGAACAGATCGACGCCCTGGTGACATTGTCGACCAACCCGCTGAAATACCTGGCGGTTCCGCGCGTGGTGGCCGCAACGCTGGCGATGCCGGTGCTGGTGGCCACCGGCGATGCCATCGGGATCATGGGCGGCTGGCTGGTGGGGATCACGCGGCTCGACTTCAACTCTGCCGCCTACCTCAAGAACACGGTGGATTTCCTGCAGGGCTGGGACGTGGGCTCGGGCCTCGTCAAGGGCGCGGTCTTCGGCTTCATCGTGGCGCTGATGGGCTGCTATCATGGCATGAACTCGGCCCGCGGTGCGCAAGGGGTTGGCGCGGCGACGAAATCGGCGGTCGTCTCGGCTTCCGTGATGATCCTCGCCGCGAACTATGTCCTGACCGAAGTGTTCTTCTCGTCATGATCGAGCTTCGCGGAGTCCACAAGCGGTTCGGCACGAACCGGGTGCTGCAGGGGGTGGACCTCACAATCGCCAAGGGCACCTCGATGGTGATCATCGGCGGGTCGGGGACGGGCAAGTCGGTGCTCCTGAAATGCATCCTGGGGCTGGTGCGCCCCGATACGGGCACGATCACGCTGGACGGGCAGGACGTGACGGCAGGCGACCGCGATGCTTTCCTCGCCCGGTTCGGGATGCTGTTCCAGGGCGGCGCCTTGTTCGACTCGCTGCGGGTCTGGGAGAACGTGGCCTTCCGCCTCGTCCGCGGCCCGAAGGCCCTGCCCAAGCATGCGGCGCGCGAGGTGGCGGTGGAGAAGCTGCGTCGGGTCGGCCTGAAGCCCGAGGTGGCCGATCTTTTCCCTGCCGAACTGTCGGGCGGGATGCAGAAGCGCGTCGGCCTCGCCCGCGCCATCGCAGCGGAACCCGAGATCATCTTCTTCGACGAACCCACCACGGGCCTCGACCCGATCATGTCCGGCGTGATCAACGACCTGATCCGCGAGATCGTGGTCGAGATGGGCGCGACGGCGATGACCATCACCCACGACATGTCCTCGGTCCGCGCGATTGCCGACAACGTGGCGATGCTGCATGGGGGCGTGATCCGCTGGACCGGGCCGGTTTCGGAAATGGACGCAACGCTAGACCCTTACGTGCAGCAGTTCATCCACGGGCGGGCGGATGGGCCGATCGAATCCGTCCGCTGACCGCGAAAATTCGATTCAAATTGCGCTTGCTCCTTGAAGAAATATTCCACGGGAGGTCTGGAGGGTGTGAAACCCTCCAGACCGACGCCAGCCAGGGAAAATGCCGGTGAAGTATCTGAACCTTGTCCTCCTCATCCTTTTCCCCGTGGCCTGGTTCGCGCCGCTTCTCCGCGCAGCGATCCTGCCGATCTTCGGAATGGACGAGATTTCCGTCATCACCGGATTGCAGTCCCTCTGGGACTCCGACGCGGGCCTTGCCCTTCTCGTCACCTTCCTTGCGGTCTTCGCGCCCTATGCCAAGACCATCGGCCTTGCACTCCTGCACTGGAACCTGCTGTCGCCCAGAACCCTGCCGGCGCTGGAAATCCTGGGGAAACTGGCGATGGCCGATGTCTTCCTGATCGCGCTTTACATCGTGATCGCGAAGGGCGCAGGCCATGTCACGGTGGAAACCGCTTGGGGGCTCTGGCTTTTCAGCCTCTGCGTGCTTAGCTCCATCCTGATCGCCTGGATCTCCGGGCGCAGCCTTCGTGCGAACCACCCGGATAATCCCTGAGCCGCAATGACCGACCCGATCCCGCTTTCCCTTCTTGACCTCGTGCGCGTGCGCGAGGGGTTCGATGCCGCCAACGCGCTGGCCGAAGCCCAGGCCATCGCCACCCATGCAGACCGTCTGGGCTTCCATCGCTACTGGGTGGCCGAACATCACAACATGCAAAGCATCGCCTCGGCGGCGACATCGGTCGTGCTGGCCCATGCCGGGCAGCATACAAGGCGCATCCGCATCGGCTCGGGCGGGATCATGCTGCCGAACCATGCGCCCTATATCATTGCGGAACAGTTCGGCACGCTCGCGGCGCTGTTTCCTGGCCGCGTCGATCTGGGCCTTGGCCGCGCGCCGGGGACCGATCAGGCGACATTGCAGGCCATCCGCACCTCTGCAGGGGCCGCAGAACGCTTCCCGCAGGAGGTGATGGAGCTGATGCACTGGTTCGCCCCCGCCGACGAACCGGGCTATGTGCGCGCCTGGCCCGCGGCCGGGGCAAAGGTGGATTTCTGGATCCTCGGCTCGTCGCAGTTCGGGGCCATGCTGGCCGCGGAACTGGGTCTGCCCTACGGGTTCGCCTCGCATTTCGCGCCGGACTATCTGGATGAGGCGTTGCACCTTTACCGCACGCGGTTCAAGCCCTCGTCGCAGTTGCAGGCCCCGCGCGCCATGATCGGGGTGAACGTGGTCTGCGCCGACACGACCGAGGAGGCAAGGCGGCTCTTCACCACCGCGCAGATGAGCTTCTGCGGCATCTTCCGCGGCGTGCGCGGGCTGTCGCAGCCCCCCATCGACGATATCGGTACCTACTGGACCCCGCGCGAGGAGGCGCAGGTCTCGCGCATGCTGAGCTGCGCGGTGGTGGGCAACCCGGCCGAGGTGAAGGCGGGATTGTCGGCCTTGCAGGCGCGGACCGGGGCGGATGAATTCATCATCGTCACCGACATCTGGGATCCCGAAGCGCGACGCTGCTCGCTTGCGCTGACGGCCGAGGCCTGGGGTCTGACGGCGGCATGAGACGGGGGGCGGTGGCCCGCGCGCGCTGCCTTGATGCTGCCAAACATTGCAGGCACTGTCGCCCCTGATGAAACAGATAGCCTCTTTCACCTGCACCGTCTGCGGCGCGGCCTATCGCAAATGGGCTGGCAAATGCGATTCCTGCGGGGGCTGGAACACCATCGTCGAAGAGGCGCCGCTCTCCACCGGCCCCAAGGCACTCGGGGCCAGGGGCCGGTCCATCCCCCTGACCGATCTTGCGACCGAGGAAGCGCCGCCGCCCCGCGCCTCGTCGGGGATCGACGAACTTGACCGGGTTCTGGGCGGTGGTCTCGTTCCCGCCTCGGCGATCTTGGTCGGCGGCGACCCGGGCATCGGCAAGTCCACGCTGCTGCTGCAAGCCGCCGCAAGTTTTGCCCGCAACGGACTGAAATGCCTCTATATCTCCGGCGAGGAAGCCAGCGCGCAGGTGCGGATGCGGGCGCAGCGCCTTGGGCTGACCGACGCTGCCGTCCATCTGGGCGCCGAGACCAACCTGCGCGACATCCTGACCACGCTCGACGCCGAACGCCCTGCCCTTGCGATCATCGATTCCATCCAGACCATGTGGCTGGATCAGGTCGAGGCCGCCCCCGGCAGCGTCTCCCAGGTTCGCGCCGCCGCGCATGAGCTTGTCACCTTCGCCAAGCGGCGCGGCGTGGCGGTGATCCTCGTCGGCCATGTCACCAAGGAAGGCCAGATCGCCGGCCCCCGCGTGGTCGAGCACATGGTCGACACCGTCCTTTATTTCGAGGGCGAGCGCGGCCATCAGTTCCGCATACTGCGCGCGGTGAAGAACCGCTTCGGCCCCGCGGATGAGATCGGCGTCTTCGAGATGACAGGCGGCGGGCTGGCGCAGGTGCCGAACCCCTCGGCCCTGTTCCTGGCCAACCGCGACCAGCCCGCCCCCGGCAGCGCCGTCTTCGCCGGGATCGAGGGCACCCGCCCCGTCCTGACCGAGATCCAGGCGCTTGTCGCGCCCTCCACCCTCGCCAGCCCGCGCCGGACGGTGGTGGGGCTGGACAGCGGTCGCCTCTCCACCATCCTCGCCGTGCTGGAGGCCCGCTGCGGCATCCCCTTCGCCGGGCTGGACGTATTCCTGAATGTCGCGGGGGGGCTAAGGGTCAGCGAACCCGCCGCCGACCTTGCCGTCGCCGGGGCGCTTCTATCGGCCCGCGAGGATGTGGCGATCCCGCCCGACATGGTGCTTTTCGGCGAAATCAGCCTCTCCGGCGCCCTGCGCCCCGTCGGCCAGACCGAAAACAGGTTGAAAGAAGCCTCGAAACTTGGTTTCTCACAGGCGACCGTGCCATCCCATTCAAAGATCGAGGGGGCGGCAGGGCTGACGGTCCGGCAGATGGCGGACCTGACGGCGTTTGTGGGCGAAATGTTCGGGGCGGGATAAGCCCTTTGAAAAGAACGGAATGGGGACGTAAGCGATGGAAAACCTGACCGCAGTTGATGGGGGCGCCGCACTCATCATCGTCATTTCGGCCATTCTCGCCTTCTCGCGCGGTCTGGTCCGGGAGCTTATGGCGATCCTCGGCTGGATCGGCGCC
>NZ_DAIQAT010000150.1:0-8553 GCF_036781545.1 Tabrizicola sp. | reverse complement strand
CTGGTCGATCATGAACATGCAGCGCTATTCGGCCAGCCTCTACCGCGGGCTGGGCGAGGCGGTGGACTATCCGATGAACTACCATGTCACCGGCTCGGTCCGGCTGGGGCATTCCCGCGAGCGGTTGCAGGAATTCAAGCGCGTCGTCGGCATGGGCCGCTATCAGGGGATGGACCTGACCATCCTCTCGCCCGAGGAAATCCGCTCGAAATACCCCTTTCTCGAGACCCACGACCTGACCGGCGCGCTCTACGATCCCTATGATGGCGACATCGACCCGGCGCAGTTGACCCAGGCGCTGGCGGCGGGCGCCCGGAAGCTGGGCGCGCGCGTGGAACGCTTCTGCCCGGTGACGGCGGCGAAATGGACCGGCAGCGAATGGGTTCTCTCCACCCCCAAGGGCGAGGTGCGTGCCGAATATGTGGTGAACGCCGCCGGTTACTATGCCGCACAGGTCGGCGCGATGTTCGGACGCCGGGTGCCGATGATGGTGATGAGCCACCAATACATGCTGTTCGACACCATCCCGGAACTGGAGGCCTGGACGAAGGAAAGCGACCACAAGCTGCCTTTGCTGCGCGACGTCGACAGCTCCTACTATCTCCGGCAAGAGAAGATGGGCTTCAACCTCGGCCCCTACGAGGACCCCTGTCGCGCGCATTGGGCCACGCCCGACGACCCGATGCCCGAAGATTTCAGCTTCCAGCTGTTCCCGGACGATCTGGAACGGCTGGAATGGCACATCAATGACGCCATGGCGCGGGTGCCGCTCCTCCAGAAGGCCAACCTGACCAAGGTGATCAACGGCCCGATCCCCTATACACCCGACGGCAACCCCCTGCTCGGCCCGATGCCGGGCGTGCCCAACGCCTTCGAGGCCTGCGTCTTCACCTTCGGCATCTGCCAGGCGGGGGGCGCGGGCAAGGTGCTGGCGGAATGGGTGATGCAGGGCGGCACCGAATGGGACATGTGGTCCTGCGACCCGCGCCGCTTCACGGGGTGGGAGGATCACGACTATCTCGTCGCCAAGGGGAAAGAGATTTACGGCCACGAATACGGGATGCATTTCCCCATGGCCCGCTGGCCCGCCGCCCCCGACCGCAAGCTTTCCCCCGTGCATGGGAAGCTGAAGGCGCTCGGCGCCCAGTTCGCGCCCTACAATGGCTGGGAGAGGGCGGAATGGTTCGCTGCGCCGGGCGACGACACCTCCTGGGAGGCGACCCAGACCTGGGGCAGGGCGGGCCCGTGGGAGGGCCGCATCAAGGCCGAATGCGAGGCGGTGCGCGACGGTGTGGGCGTTCTCGACCTGCCGGGCTTCACCCGCCTGCGGCTGACAGGGCCGGGCGCGCGGGCGCATCTGGCCTCGCTCACCGCCTCGAAACTGCCGCAGCCGGGGCGGACGGGCCTGCTCTACTTCGCCGACGACCGCGGCCGGATCGTCACCGAGATGACCTGCCTGCCGTTCTCGGAGGAGGATGTGGGCGTGATCACCGCCGCCGTGGCCCAGTCCCATGACGCCGACATCCTGCGCAAGGGGCTGCCGGAACGTGTCACGCTGGAGGACTGGACCGACCAGATCCACTGCTTCATCGTCACCGGCCCCAAGGCGCGTGATCTGCTGGCGGGGATTGCCGAGGCCGACCTGGCGCTGCCCTGGCTCTCGGTCCAGTATTTCGCCAAGGTCGCGGGCAAGGATGTGGCGCTGGTCCGCGTCTCCTTCGCGGGCGAGCTTGGCTGGGAAATCCACTGCGACCGCGAGGATGCCCCACACATCTACGGCGCGCTGCTGGCGGGCGGTGCCAGGCCCTTCGGGATGAAGGCGCTGAACAGCCTGCGCATCGAAAAGGGCTACCGTGCCTGGAAGGGCGACCTGTCCACCGACTATTCGCTGCTGGAAGGCGGGCTGGAGCGGTTCATCGACTGGACCCACGACTTCCCCGGCAAGGCGGCGCTTGCCGCCGAGAAGCAGCGCGGCGTGAAGAAGCGCTTCGTCTCGCTCAAGGTCGAGGCAGGCGAGGCCGACGCGCCCTACATGTCGACGCTCTGGCACGATGGCCAGGTGGTCGGCGAGACGACCTCGGGCGCCTGGGGCTACCGGGTCGGGCATTCGCTGGCCTTGGGGATGCTGCGGGCCGACCTCACGGTGCCGGGGACGGAGGTCGAGGTGGAAATCTTCGGCGATCGGGTGAAGGCGACGGTTTTGCCGGACGGCCCGGCCTGGGATGCCAAGAACGAACGGATCAAGGCGTAGGGTGCGTGATTTCACGCACCTTGGGCGGAATGGTGCGTGAAATCACGTACCCTACGAAGGAACGGCAATGAACGGGATTCCAACCAAGGCGCGGGCGGTGGTGATCGGGGGCGGGGTCTCGGGCTGTTCGGTGGCCTATCACCTCGCCAAGGCGGGCTGGACCGATGTGGTGCTGCTGGAACGGCGCAAGCTGACCTCCGGCACCACCTGGCATGCGGCCGGGCTGATCGGCCAGCTGCGCGGGTCGGCGAACATGACGCGGCTGGCGAAATATTCCGCCGATCTCTACCGCGGCCTGGAAGCCGAGACCGGCGTCGCCACCGGGATGCGTCAGGTGGGCTCGATCTCGGTCGCGCTGACCAGCGAGCGGCATGAGGAACTGCTGCGGCAGGCGACCGTGGCGCGTATCTTTGACGTGCAGGTACATGAGATTTCGCCGCAGGAAGCCAAGGCGAAATATCCCCATCTGAACATCGACGGCGTGGTCGGCGCAGTGGCGCTGCCGCTTGACGGCCAATGCGACCCGGCCAATATCGCCATGGCGCTGGCCAAGGGCGCCCGGATGCGGGGCGCGAAGATCTTCGAGGGCGCGCTGGTCACGAAGGTCACGACCGCCGGGGGCCGCGTCACCGGGGTGGACTATGAAACCGCCGAGGGGCCGGGCCATATTGAAGCGGATGTCATCGTCAACTGCGGCGGCATGTGGGGCAGGGACCTCGCCTCGCAGAACGGCGTGACGCTGCCCTTGCACGCCTGCGAGCATTTCTACCTGATCACCGAACCCGTCGCGGGGCTGGACCCCAACACCCCGGTTCTGCGCGTCCCCGACGAATGTGCCTATTACAAGCAGGACGCCGGCAAGATGATGCTCGGCGCCTTCGAGCCCAAGGCGAAACCCTGGGGGATGGACGGCATCCGCAAGGATTTCGAGTTCGACACCCTGCCCGAGGACTGGGACCATTTCATGCCCATCCTGGAACATGCGATGCACCGGATGCCGCTGTTCCAGACGGCGGGCATCCACACCTTCTTCAACGGGCCGGAAAGCTTCACCCCCGATGACCGCTACTATCTGGGCGAGGCGCCCGAGGTGAGGGGCTATTGGATCGCGGCTGGATACAATTCCATCGGCATCGTCTCCTCGGGCGGCGCGGGGCAGGCGCTGGCGCACTGGATCACCGAGGGCGAGCCGCCCTTCGACCTCTGGGAGGTGGATATCCGCCGCGCCCAGCCCTTCCAGAAGAACCGCCGCTACCTGAAGGAGCGAGTCAGCGAGACTTTGGGCCTCCTCTACGCCGACCATTTCCCCTACCGCCAGGTCGTCACCTCACGCGGCGTCCGGCGGTCGCCGATCCACGACCATCTGAAGGCCCGCGGCGCGGTCTTCGGCGAGGTCGCGGGCTGGGAACGCGCCAACTGGTTCGCCAATCCTGGTCAGGAACGAGAGTACCGCTACAGCTGGAAGCGGCAGAACTGGTTTGACAACCAGCGCGCCGAGCACATAGCGGTGCGTGAGGCCGCGGGCCTCTTCGACATGACCAGCTTCGGCAAGATCCGCATCGAGGGCCGCGATGCCTGCGCCTTCCTGAACAGCCTCTCCTCCGCCCAGATGGACGTGCCGGTGGGGCGCATCGTCTACACCATGTTCCTCAATGATCGCGGGGGTATAGAGGCCGATCTTACCGTGACGCGCCTTTCCGAGACCGCCTTCCTTGCCGTTGTCCCCGGCGCGACGCTGCAACGCAACCTCGCCTGGATGCGCGCCCAGGTCGGCGACGACTTCGCCGTCATCACCGATGTGACCCCCGCCGAATCGGTCCTCTGCCTGATGGGCCCGCAATCGCGCGAGGTGCTGGCCAAGGTTTCACCGAATGACTTCAGAAACGCCGCTCATCCCTTTGGTCAGGCGAGGGAAATCGAGATCGGTATGGGCCTCGCCCGCGCCCATCGTGTGACCTATGTCGGCGAGCTGGGCTGGGAGCTGTATATACCGACCGACCAGACCGCCCATGTCTTCGAGACCATTATGGAGGCCCAACCCGACCTCAAGCTCTGCGGTCTCCACACCCTCGACAGCTGCCGGATCGAGAAGGCCTATCGCCACTGGGGCCATGACATCACCGACGAGGACCATGTGCTGGAAGCGGGCCTCGGCTTCACCGTCAGCCGCAAGAAGCCCGCCTTCCTCGGCCGCGACGCGGTGCTGCGCAAGGAGGAGGCAGGCCTCGACCGCAAGCTCGTCCAGTTCCGCCTGAAGGACCCGGAGCCGCTCCTTTTCCACAACGAAGCCATTGTCCGCGATGGAAAAATCGTCGGCCCCGTGACATCCGGCGCCTATGGCCACTTCCTCGGCGGTGCCATCGGCATGGGTTATGTCCCGGCCAGGGGACAGAGCGACGACGATATTCTCGGCGCGACCTATGAGATCGAGGTCGCGGGCCAGCGCCACGCGGCCATCGCCAGCCTCTCCCCCATGCACGACCCCAAATCCGAAAGGATCCGCGCATGACCCTCGCCCAACGCCACCAGGCCTTTCACGACCTGCACCAGAAGGGCTGCTTCGTCATCCCCAACCCCTGGGATCGCGGCAGCGCCCGGATGATGGTCGCCCTTGGCGCCAGGGCGCTGGCCACCAGTTCCGCCGCCCATGCCTTCACCCTTGGCCGCCCCGACCTCGGCGGCGTCAGCCGCGACGAGGCTTTGGCCCATGCGCAGGATCTGATCGCCGCGACGCCGCTTCCGGTTTCGGGCGATTTCGAGAACGGCTTCGGCGACAGCCCCGACGAGGTCGCCGAAACCGTCCGCCTGTCGGGTGAGGCGGGCCTCTCCGGCATTTCGGTCGAAGACACGCAGATGATCCCCGGCAATGCGCCCTATGCCTTTGATCTGGCGGTGGAACGCATCCGGGCGGGGGCCGCCGCAGCCCGCGCCCTGGGCCGCCCCTTCATCTTTTGCGCCCGCGCCGACGGTGTGATGCATGGCACCTACGACCTCAGGGAAGCCATCCGCCGCCTGCAGGCCTTCGAGGCCGCCGGGGCCGATCTTCTCTACATTCCTGTGCCCCCCGGCCCAAGCGAGTTGAAGCAGATCGTCGCCTCTGTCCGGACGCCGGTGAACGCCCTCGCCGCTGGTCCGCTCAAGCAGCTTACCGTCGCCGAACTCGCGACAATCGGCGTGCGCCGCATCTCCACCGGCAGCCAGATCGCGCGCCTTGCCCATGCCGCGATCCGCGACGCGACCAAAGCCATGCTGGACGAGGGCAGTTTCGCACCCCTCGCGACCACCGCAAGCGGCGACGAGATCGACGCGCTCCTTCTCAAGGGATCAGACAAATGACCGAGCTTGGTGACATCTGCGAACCCACCCGCGCCCGCCGCAGCGGAGGCCGTCAGGCCCGCGTCGCGTTGCGGGCGGCACCGCTGGCCGATGATGTGAAACCCGTCCGCGCGGGCCTTCCCGGCGGCCAGTACAAGCCGCTGACCGAGGCGGGCATCCAGCAGATCCACGCCGCCGCCCTCGACGCGCTGGAACAGATCGGCCTTTCCCAGGCCCCGTCCTCCGGCGTCGAACTTCTCACCGGCGCAGGCGCCATCCAGGGCGACGATGGCCGCATCCGTTTCCCCCGCGCGCTGGTCGAGGACATGCTGGCCAAGGCCGCCCGCAATATCACGCTCCATGCCCGCGACCGGAAGTATGACCTGCATCTCACTGGAAACAATGTGCATTTCGGCACGGCGGGGGCGGCGGTCCATATCGTCGACCCGGTGACGCTCGATTATCGCGACTCCACCGCGCAGGACCTTTATGACGCCGCGCGTCTCGTCGACAACCTCGACAACATCCATTTCTACCAGCGCACCATGGTCTGCCGCGACGTGCTGGACAACAAGGAGATGGACCTCAACACGCTCTACGCCTGCCTGGCCGGGACCACGAAACACGTCGGCACCTCGTTCTTCGACCCCGCCCATGTCGCCGATGCCTTCGAGATGCTGCATATGGTGGCAGGGTCGGAGGAAGCCTGGCGCGAGCGGCCTTTTGTAAGCAACTCCAACTGTTTCGTCGTCCCACCGATGAAATTCGCCGAGGAAAGCTGCAAGGTGATGGAGGATTGCATCCGGCGCGGCATGCCGATGCTCCTCCTCTCCGCCGGGCAGGCCGGGGCCACCGCGCCCGCGCCGATCGCGCTCGCTATCGTGCAGGCGGTGGCGGAATGTCTCGCGGGCGTGGTCTATGTCAACGCGATCAAGCCCGGCGCCCCGGCGATCTTCGGCACTTGGCCTTTTGTTTCCGATCTGAGAACGGGCGCCATGTCAGGCGGCAGTGCCGAACAGGCGCTGTTGACCGCCGGTTGCGCCCAGATGCACCGCTTCTACGACCTGCCGGGCGGCGCGGCCTCGGGGATTTCCGATTCGAAGCTGCCCGACATGCAGGCCGGATGGGAGCAGGGGATCACCAATTCCCTCGCCGGTCTCGCGGGCCTGAACATGTGCTACGAGGCGGTCGGAATGCACGCCTCGCTCCTCGGCTTCTGCCTGGAATCGCTGGTGCTGGGCGACGACCTTCTCGGCCAGGCCATGCGGCTGGTGCGCGGCATCGACGTGACGCCGGATTCCACCTCCATCGACGCGATGAAGCAGGTCTGCCTCGGCGGGCCGGGGCACTATCTGGGGTCCGACCAGACGCTGAAGCTGATGCAGACCGAATATATCTATCCCAATGTCGGCAATCGCATGTCGCCGAAGGAATGGAACGAGGCCGGGAAGCCACTTCTCCTCGACACCGCCATGGCCCGGAAAAACGCGATCCTCGCCAAGGCAGGCTGCCGGATCGAACCGGAGATCGACGCAGCCATCCGCAGGCGGTTCAATATCTACTTCAGGTAGCGCGCGCAACGCGCAGAAAAGAAATGGAAATGCACTACGGCTACATCGGTCTCGGCAACCTCGGCGGCCATCTGGCCGCGAGCCTTCTGCAGGCGGGCCATCGCGTCACGGTCTATGACCGCAACCCTGCGCTCGCCGAACGCCACGCAGCACTCGGGGCGACAGTCGCGCCTTCGGTCTCGGTTCTGGCCGAAGCCGTGGACCATGTCTTCACCTGCCTGCCGAACCCTGCTGTCTCCGAGGCCGTTCTGGCCGAGCTGATGACCGGCCTGAAGCCCGGCGCGACCTGGATCGAGAACTCCACCCTTGGCCGGGACGACGTGCTGCGGCTGGCGGGGTTGGCCCGCATCGGGCAGGTGCGCCTGCTGGAGGCGCCGGTGACGGGCGGCGTCCATCTGGCCGCGCGGGGCGAGATCACCGTGCTTCTGGGCGGCGATCAGGATCTGGTCGACCTGCACCGCCCCGCGCTGTCGGTGATCGGCAAGCGCCTCTTCCACATGGGGCCGCTCGGGTCGGCGGCGATCATCAAGGTGATCACCAACATGCTGGCCTTCATCCATCTGAAGGCGACCTCCGAGGCGCTGATGCTGGCAAAGCGCGGCGGGCTGGACCTTGGGCAGGCCTGGCATGCGATTGCTGCCTCGTCCGGAAACAGTTTCGTGCATGAAACCGAAGGCGCGCTGATCCTGAACGGCAGCTTCGACATCGCCTTCAACATCGATCTGGCGCTGAAGGACCTCGGCTTCGCGTTGGGGTTCGGCAAGGAATTCGGCGTGCCGCTGGACCTCGCCTCGATCACGAACCAGACCTATATCGCGGCCAAGGCGGCCTTCGGTGGCGAGGCGCAATCGCCGATGATCGCCAAGCTGCTGGAGGACCTGCTGGGCACCGACCTGCGCGCCGAAGGCTTCCCGGCGCGGCTGGAGTGACGGCTTGAGGGCACCGGGGCCGCAGGTTAAGGTTCAGTAAACGCCCACGGCCAAGCGCTTGATTTCGCTGTGGTACTGTCTTTGCCCGCGCGCGGGCACCCTCAGGAGCCGCCATGACCGCCGACACCGACGCCCGCATCGCCCGTCTCCTCCACCACCGCAAGGCGGGCCTTGCCCTGGGCGAGCCGGTCGTCCCCCCGATCTCGGTCGCGACCACCTTCCACCTGCCCGAGACGCAGGGGGCCGCCCATTACTACGGCCGCGCCGGGCAGCCCACCTGGGACGCCGTCGAGGCGCAACTGTCTATCCTCGAAGCCGCCGAGACGGTCGCCTTCCCCTCCGGCATGGCCGCGATCACCGCAGCGCTGGTCTGCAGTCTGAAGGCGGGGGCCAGGGTGATGCTCCCCGCCGACGGCTACTATGTGACCCGCCTCCTCGGCCGCGACCTGTTGCAGGTCTACGGGGTCGAGGTGGTGCAGGTCCCGAC
>NZ_DAIQAT010000149.1:0-8561 GCF_036781545.1 Tabrizicola sp. | reverse complement strand
CAGGCCGACTGGGACCGTCGCATCGTCGTGAAGAACGCCCCGGCCTTCGCCATCATCGGCGAGGAGTTCAAGCTGAAGCTGAAGGTCGAGGATATCGGCGCGGCCCCGAACTTGGGATCCGAGGTCGCGCTGACCATTGCGGTCGACACCGAAGAGCCCGTCACCTACACCGTCGCGCTGAACGAGGATCTGGAGCTGCCCGTCACCCTGCCGCATGGCGGGGCGAACGTGCTGCAATTCTCTGTCGCCCCTGTCGCGGGCGAGATCACCGACCGCAACAATGCCGTCGCCGTGCAGATCAACGGCGTGCGCGACCGGCTGCGGGTGCTTCTGGTCTCGGGCGAGCCCCATGCAGGGGAACGGGTCTGGCGCAACCTGTTGAAATCCGACGCGGCGGTGGACCTGGTCCATTTCACCATCCTGCGTCCGCCGGAGAAACAGGACGGGGTGCCGGTGGACGAACTGTCGCTGATCGCCTTCCCGACCCGCGAGCTGTTCGTCGAGAAGATCAAGGAATTCGACCTGATCATCTTCGACCGCTACCGGATGCGGGGCATCCTGCCGATGTCCTACATCGACAATGTGGTCAATTACGTCCGCGAAGGCGGCACCGTGCTGGTCGCCGCCGGGCCGGAATTCGGCGCGGTGGACAGTCTCTACCGCTCGCCCCTGGCCCAGATCCTGCCGGTCGCGCCCACCGCTCAGGTGATCGAGGAGGGCTTCCGCCCGAAGATCACCGAGCTTGGCCGCCGCCACCCGGTGACGGAGGGGCTGGAGAAGGAAGCCCCCGAAGGCGGCTGGGGCCGCTGGTTCCGCCAGATCGAGGTGCAGCAGACTGCGGGGCAGGTGCTGATGTCCGGCCCGCACGACCTGCCTTTGCTGGTCCTGAACCGGGTCGACAAGGGCCGGGTCGCGGTGCTGGCCTCGGACCAGTCCTGGCTTTGGGGACGGGGCTATGAAGGTGGCGGGCCGCAGCTGGAGCTTCTGCGGCGCCTCGCGCACTGGATGCTGAAGGAACCGGAGCTGGAAGAGGAAACCCTCACCGCCGAGGTGGCCGGCGAGGCGATGACCATCACCCGCCGGACCCTGGCCGAGGCGGAACCCGGCCCGGTCACGATCACCGCGCCGGACGGGACCGTGACGGAACTGGCCATGCCGCTTGCCGCGCCGGGCCGCTACGAGGCCGGGTTCAAGGCGCCGATGCTGGGGCTTTATCGGCTGGAGCAGGGCGATCTGACCCGCGTCATCGCCGTCGGCCCCGCGACCCCGCGCGAATTCGTCGAGACCATCGCCTCGGGCGCGGATCTGGCGCCGATGGCCGAGGCGACGCGGGGTGGCGTCACCCGGCTGGAACCCGGCAACCCCGATATCCGCGCGGTCGCCCCGGGCCGCGTCGCGGTGGGCCGAGGCTGGATCGGCATCACCCCGCGCGAGGCCTACCTGACCACCGAGGTCAACGTGGTACCCTTCCTGCCCGCCTGGGCATGGCTGCTGATCGCCGCGGGCCTGGCCGTGGTCGCCTGGCTGATCGAGGGCCGCAAGGGCGCGAAGGCGGGGTGAGCAGGGGCTCGTCCCTTCCTTCGGTCGGTCCTCGCTGATGACAGCGAAGAGCGACCGAAGGAAGCGATGAGCGGCAAGTCAAGGCTCGCGCGACAGGATTACTTCGCGCGACAGGCTTGCGAACTCGCGCCGGATCAAGATGCCGGTGGCCAGCACCGTGCCCATCAGAAGACCCCAGGGACCGAGCAACCACCCCAGCGCAGCCAGCGCGTAATAGATCGACCGCAAGCCCCGGTTGAAGCTTTTCGCGGCGGTGATGTTGATCTCCGCCGCCTGGCTCGCGCGGTGGAAGGCCAGCGGATCGGCGGGGTCGTTCGGGACCGCCGCCATCAGGATCGAGCAATAGCCGAACAGCCGATGCGCCCAGACGAATTTCAGCAGCGCATTGGCAAGGAACCCGATCACCGGCAGCATCTTGACCGCGACATCGGGGCCGCCTGTGATGGGCAACTCCTCGGACAGCCGCTGCACCGCTGCCGCATTGCCGATGACTGCGATGCCGCCGCCGATGGCGATCATGCAGGCGCTGGCGAAGAAGGCCGTGCCCTGCCGCAAGCTGTCGATCAGCGTCGCGTCGAAGATGCGCGGTTGGCGGGTGACGAAGGTCCGCATCCAGTCGCGCCGGTAATCCTCCATCAGCCAGGAGACCGACGGGTGTGACTGGGGCGGATGCTCGCTGAACCAGCCGGCGGCGAGCCAGGCAAGGACCAGCAGCGCTAGCGTGAAAAGGTCGAAGAGGGGGATTGCACCAAGGTTCATCGTCATGCACCCAAGGTTAGAGCCGGGGTTTTTCCTTGTCAGCCGGTGAAATTGGTTATAATTTCTTACCAGTCAGCGGGGGATTGCCAGTGGACATGCCAGCACCCGACCAGGGCGTCATTGCCCGGAAAGCCCGGATCGTGGCCCGGCTGCGCTCGGTCCTGCCCGCCGACGCGGTGATCGACGCGCCCGAGGAGTTGCGCGCCTATGAATGCGACGCGCTGACCGCCTACCGCTGCCCGCCCCTCGCCGCTGTCCTGCCGCGCACCACGGCCGAGGTCAGCGCCGTCCTGCGGGTCTGCTGGCAGGAGGGCGTTCCGATGGTGCCGCGCGGATCGGGCACGTCACTGGCGGGGGGCGCGATGCCGACGGCGGACTCGGTGATCCTGGGCGTCGCGCGGATGAACGCGGTGCTTGAGACGGACTACGAGAACCGCTTCATCCGCGTGCAGTCGGGGCGGACCAACCTTTCCGTCAGCGGCGCGGTCGAGGCGGATGGCTTCTTCTACGCGCCGGACCCCAGCAGCCAGCTGGCCTGCGCCATCGCCGGGAACATCGCGATGAACTCCGGCGGGGCGCATTGCCTGAAATACGGGGTCACGACGAACAACCTCCTCGGCGTGACGCTGGTGCAGATGGACGGCACCGTGATCACTTTGGGCGGACCCTGGGGCGAGCCTTCCGGCCTCGACCTTTTGGGTGTGGTCTGCGGCTCCGAAGGGCAGCTCGGCGTCGTGACCGAAGCCTGGCTCCGCATCCTGCCAAAGCCGGAAGGGGCGCGGCCGGTGCTGGTGGGCTTCAACTCGAACGAAGTCGCGGGGGCCTGCGTCGCCGACATCATCCGGGCGGGGATCCTACCCGTCGCCATCGAGTTCATGGACCGCCCCTGCATCCGCGCGACCGAGGCCTTCGCCCATGCCGGCTACCCGGATTGCGAGGCTTTGCTGATCATCGAGGTCGAAGGATCGGAGGCGGAGATCGCCGAGCAGCTGGGCCGGATCAGGCAGATCGCCCTTGCGCACGACCCGGTGGAATTCCGCGAGGCGGCGGACGAGGATCAGGCACGGCGCATCTGGCTGGGGCGCAAGTCGGCCTTCGGCGCGATGGGCCAGATCAACGACTACATGTGCCTGGACGGGACGATTCCGGTGTCCTCCCTGCCGCATGTTCTGCGCCGGATCGGCGAGATGAGCCGCGACTTCGGCCTTGACGTCGGCAACGTCTTCCATGCGGGGGACGGCAACATGCACCCCTTGATCCTGTTCGATGCCAACAAACCCGGCGATCTGGAGAAATGCGAGGCCTTCGGGGCCGAAATCCTGAAGCTTTGCGTCGAGGTCGGCGGCTGCCTGACCGGCGAGCATGGCGTGGGGATCGAGAAGCGCGACCTGATGGCGGTGCAGTTTGCGCCCGCAGATATGGAGGCGCAGATGCGGATCAAGGACGTATTCGACCCGAAATGGCTTCTGAATCCGGCGAAGGTCTTCCCCCTCGCCACAACCGCAACCCGGCGCGCCGGATAAGGAAGTCCGGGAATTTCCCAGAAAATTCCTGGACATCGGGGAGAGACGATGCGCCCGAAGACCGAAGCAGAGCTGGTCGAAGCCGTCGCCGGGGCAACCGGCCCCCTCTTGCTGCGCGGTGGTGGCACGCGGACGCTGGGTCACGCCATGGGCGAGGTGCTGGAGACCGGCGGCTTGACCGGCGTGGAGCTTTACGAGCCCGGCGCGCTGACGCTGGTGGTGCGGGCGGGCACACCCCTGGCCGAGGTCGACCGGGTGCTGGCGGGCGAACGTCAGCGCCTGGCCTTCGAGCCGCCGGACCTGCGCGGGCTTCTCGGGCGCGAAGGGGTGTCGACCATCGGCGGCGTGCTGGCCGCGAATGCCTCGGGCCCGCGCCGGGTGCAGGCGGGGGCTGCCCGCGACGCGGCTCTGGGCGTGCGCTTCGTCGATGGGACTGGGACGGTGGTGAAGAACGGCGGCCGGGTGATGAAGAACGTCACCGGCTACGATCTGGTGAAGCTTCTGGCAGGCAGCCGGGGCGTGCTGGGCGTCCTCAGCGAGGTGGGCTTCAAGGTCCAGGCCCTGCCCGAGGCCGAGGCGACGCTGGTGATCGAGGGCCTCAGCGACGAGGCGGGTCTCAAGGCCTTGCGGGTGGCGCTGGGGTCGCCCTTCGACATCTCCGGCGCCGCGCGACATTCGGGGCGCAGCCTGATCCGGGTCGAGGGGATGGCGGGCTCGGTCGCCTATCGCACCGGGCAGCTGCGCGACCGGATGGGCGGCGAGGTGACGGTGGCCGAAGGCGAGGCCTCCGCCGCACTCTGGCGCGAGGTGCGCGATGTGGTCCCGCTTCAGGGCAAGCCGGGCGAGGTCTGGCGCATCGCCACCCTGCCCACCGCAGCGGCAGAGATCGTCGCGGTGCTGGGCGGCGAGGCGCTGTGGGACTGGGGCGGGGGGCTGATCTGGCTCCTCCTCGATCCCGGACGCGGGGCCGAGGTCGCGGCGGCCGTCGCGGGCCGCGGCCATGCGACGCGGGTGTTGGGGCAGGGTGGGCCGGTCTTTCCGCCGGAAGCGCCCGAGGTTGCGGTGCTGGCCGCGGGCCTCAAGGCCAAATTCGACCCGAGGGGTATTCTCAACGCCGGGATGATGGGCTGATGCAGACGAATTTTACCCCCGAGCAGCTGGCCGATCCCGGCATCGCCCGCGCCAACCAGATCCTGCGCTCCTGCGTGCATTGCGGCTTCTGCACGGCCACCTGTCCGACCTATCAGGTGCTGGGCGACGAGCTGGACAGCCCGAGAGGCCGCATCTACCTGATCAAGGACATGCTGGAAGCGGGCCGCCCGGCGGATGCAAGGACGGTGAAGCACCTCGACCGCTGCCTCTCCTGCCTCGCCTGCATGACCACCTGCCCCAGCGGGGTGCACTACATGCACCTGATCGACCACGCCCGCGCACATGTGGAAAAGACCTACAAACGCCCCCTGATGGATCGCGCCCTGCGCGCCGTCCTCGCCCGGGTGATCCCCTATCCCCGCCGCTTCCGCCTGGCGCTGCTGGCCGCGAAGATCGGCAAGCCCTTCGCCTGGGCGATCCCCGACAAGCGCCTGAAGGCCATGCTCGCGATGGCCCCGAAGACCATCCCCCCCGTCAGCCGCAACGACGATCCGCAGGTCTTTCCGGCGCAGGGCGAGCGGCGGATGCGGGTCGCGCTGATGACCGGCTGCGCCCAGAAGGCGCTGAACACCGACATCAACGACGCCACCATCCGCCTCCTCCGCCGCCTCGGCTGCGAGGTGGTCATCGCCAAGGGCCAGGGCTGCTGCGGGGCACTGACGCATCACATGGGGAAGGAGTCCCTTGCCCATGCCCAGGCCGCCGCCGCCATCCGCGCCTTCATGGCCGAGCAGCGGGCCGGGGGGCTGGACGCCATCGTCATCAACACCTCGGGCTGCGGGACGACGGTGAAGGACTACGGCCACATGTTCCGCAACGACCCGCTGGCCGACGACGCCGCCACCGTCGCGGGCCTGACGAAGGATATCTCCGAACTCCTCGCCACGCTTGGCCTGCCGCAAGGTGCGCCGAAGGGCCTGCGCGTCGCCTATCACGCCGCCTGTTCGCTGCAGCACGGCCAGCAGATCAAGTCCGCCCCGAAGGACCTGCTGAAGCGCGCGGGCTTCGAGGTGGTTGAGCCCGCCGACAGCCATCTCTGCTGCGGCAGCGCCGGGACCTACAACCTTTTGCAACCCGAGATCAGCGGCGAGCTGAAGCGCCGCAAGGTTCAGACGCTGGAGGCGAAATCCCCCCAGGTGATCGCCGCAGGCAATATCGGCTGCATGATGCAGATCGGCTCCGGCACCGCCATCCCGGTCGTCCATACCGTCGAACTCCTCGACTGGGCGACCGGCGGGCCACAGCCGCGCGCCCTTGCGGGCTGACCCCGCAGGCAGCGCTTGCGCGACAGGCCTCAAATCCGCCAAAGTCGGCGCATAAGCCTGAAGGCTGCGCGGGGGAAGGGAGGGTTCCATGCGTCACCTGTTCCCCCACCTGCTGGCGGCCCTTCTGGCCCTTGCAGGCGCGGTCCACGCCCAGGACGGGCTCCTTAAGCTCGAAACCGCCGACGATTCGCGCGGCTGGGATGCGGTGGGCAAGCTCGTCCTCGGCAAGAAGGGCTTCTGCACCGGCGCGCTGATCGGCCCGCAACTGGTGCTGACGGCAGCGCATTGCCTTTACGACAAGACCACCGGCGTGCAGCTTCGCCCCGAAGAGATCGAGTTCCAGGCCGGGTTCCGCAATGGCCGCGCCGTTGCCTACCGCCGGGTCAGCCGCGCCGTCGCCCACCCCGACTATCGCTTCACCGCCGAGGACAAGCTCGACCGGGTGACGGATGACCTCGCGCTCCTCGAACTCAGCCAGCCGATCCGCCTGCCCTCGCTATCCCCGTTCGAGACCGGTGCCGCCCCGGTCGAGGGCGACCCGGTGGGTGTCGTCTCCTACGCGCAATACCGCGAGGAGGCGCCTTCGATCCAGGAGGCCTGCAAAGTGCTCGCGGGCCGCCGCAATGCGCTGATCCTGACCTGCAGCGTCGATTTCGGCTCCTCTGGCGCGCCGGTCTTCACCATCCGCGACGGGGTGGCGAAAGTGGTCTCGGTCATCTCGGCCAAGGCCGAGGTGGATGGCCGCAAGGTCGCCCTCGCCGTGCCGGTGGCCGAGCCGCTTGCCGCCCTGCGCACGGCGCTGGAGGACAGCAAGGCGGGGTCGGCGGTCGGTGCCAAATCGGTCAGCGTTCTGTCCGGCGGCACCGGGGCAGGGGCGAAATTCGTCAAGCCATGAAAGTGCTTTTCGCGGCCCTGGTCCTGTTGTCCGGCGCCGCGATGGCCGAGCAGAACTCCGGTCTTGATGAGCTGGCCACGCGCGAGGAGTTGCGCGGGTTCGAACCGGTGGGCCGCGTCGATGTGGAAAACGGCGGCTTCTGCACCGGGGCGCTGATCGCGGCCGATCTGGTGCTTACCGCCGCGCATTGCGTCCTGAACCCCGACGGCAGCCCCATCGACGCAGCGCGGATCACCTTCCGCGCCGGGCTCTCGCATGGCAGCGCACTGGCCGAAGTGCCCGTCGCCCGCACCATGGCCGATCCCGCCTACCGCAACCTCGACCCCGCGCCGTTCCAGATGGTCGAACGCGACGTCGCGCTGCTGCAACTGGCCCAGCCCATCCCCAGCGCGGTCATCTCGCCCTTCACCGTCGCCCGGCCCGGCACCGGCGCCGAGGTCAGCGTCGTCTCCTACGCCGAGGGACGGGAGGAAGCCCTGTCCTGGCAGCGGGTCTGCAAGGTCGTCGGGCGCCAGGAGCGGCTGATCGCCTTCGACTGCGATGTCACCTTCGGCTCTTCCGGCGCGCCGGTGCTCGACCGCTCGGGCTATCGCGCGCGGATCGTCTCGATCATCTCGGCCGGGGGCGATCTGGACGGCAAGCCGGTCGCCTTCGGGATGGAGCTGCCGGAACAGGTCGACCGGCTGAAGGCCGCGCTCCGCAAGGGCCAGGCGCTCAGCACGGCGGAACCCGAAGCGCGGATCGGCCTCGCGCCGCCGGGGATGCCTGGCGCGCCCGGCAAGCGCATCATCCTGCAGGGCGGTGGCGGGGTGGGGACCGGCGGCGGCGCGCGCTTCGTCTCTCCGTGACGCCGGGCTTCTCGGGCCCTTGAAAGCGCAAATCCTGCTTCCTACCTGAGAGGTATCCGGGTGCCATGACGGGCCCGGGTCTCAACCCGCCTTGCCCCGTCCGGGGAAGGCCTCTGACATCGCTTCCAGGAGGATGACAATGCGCAACCTTGATTTCGCGCCGCTTTACCGTGCCACCGTCGGCTTCGACCGCATCGCCGACCTGATGGACCGGGTCCTGTCCACCGACGTGGCCCAGCCCACCTATCCGCCCTACAACATCGAGAAGACCGCCGAGGATGCCTACCGCATCTCGATCGCCGTCGCCGGGTTCACCCCCGAGGAACTGAGCGTCGAGGTCAAGGACGGCAGCCTGTTCGTCACCGCCCGCAAGGCCGCAGACGAGACCGAGCGCAGCTATCTGCACCGCGGTATCGCCACCCGCGCCTTCGAGCGCCGCTTCGCCCTTGCCGACCACGTCCGCGTGGCGGGTGCGGCGCATGAACACGGGATGCTCCACATCGACCTCGTCCGCGAAGTGCCCGAGGCGATGAAGCCCCGCCGGATCGAGATCGCCCAT
>NZ_DAIQAT010000148.1:0-8567 GCF_036781545.1 Tabrizicola sp. | reverse complement strand
TCGACACCGCGCTGACGGCGGCGCGGGCGACGCGGCCCGACCGCGAGTTCCAGGTCATCCGCGATCTGCCGTCCGAGACGATCTACCTGAAGACCGATGCCGACCGTCTGACCCAGGTCTTCATCAACCTGATCTCGAACGCCCGGAAATACTGCGACGCGACGCGGCCCGAGCTGCGCATCGCCGTGCGCCACAAGGCGGGGCGGGTCACGGTGGATTTCATCGACAACGGCAAGGGTATCGCCAAGGACAGCCAGGCGCTGATCTTCGAGAAGTTCTCGCGCCTCACCGACGCCAACCGCGCCGGGGGCGCGGGGCTGGGGCTGGCGATCTGCCGCGAGATCATGCAGAACCTCGGCGGCTCGGTGGCCTATGTGCCGGGGCAGCGGGGGGCCACCTTTCGGGTGACGGTGCCGCTGCGGCTGGAAACGCTGGCCGCTTAACCCTTCGTGAAGGAAGCGCGCGTTAAGGTTGCGGCCATTGGGACAGGGCCGCCATGACCGCCGCATCGACCGACGTGATCCGCCGCAAGATCGACCGCGCCCGCCCGACCCAGGCGGAAGGCGCACCGGGGGCCGACCGGGGCTGGCGGCTGGCGCTGGCCCGGGCCGCACGGGATGCCATGGGGCTGGACCTCGACTTCCGCAGCCTGACGATTGCGCGGCAGAGCCTTGCGGAGATTCTGGAAACCGTGCCGGACCGAGCTCTGCTGGCGCTGCTGGACGGGCCGCAGGGCGGGCTTGGGGTGATCATGCTGGGCGCCACGGTCACGGCGACCTTCATCGAGAAGCAGACGCTGGGGCGTCTCTCTGCCCAGCCGCCTGTGCCGCGCAAGGCCAGCCGGATCGACGCGGCGATGGTGGCGGGCGTCATCGACCGTGCGTTGCAGGGCCTTGACGAGGCGCTGGTGGAGGAGGCCGACCTCGTCTGGGCTGGGGGGTTTCGCTACGCCAGCTATCTGGAGGACGCGCGTCCGCTGGGCCTGATGCTGGAGGATGAAGCCTACCGGGTCCTGTCTGCCGAGGTGGTGCTGGGGGACGGGGGGCGCGAGGGGCGGGTGATCCTGGTGCTGCCGGCGGCGGGGCGCGGCGCTTCGCCCGTGCTTGCCCCCGACATTGCCGAGGCCGATATCCCCCAGTTCACCGAGGCGCTTTCAGCCCAGGTGATGCAGGCCGGTTGCCGGCTGGACGCGGTGATCGGGCGGCTGGTGCTGCCGCTGCACCAGATCATGGCATTGCAGGTCGGTGAGGTGCTGATGCTGCCGACGGCGGGGCTGGACAGGGTCTCGCTGGAAACGGTGGAGGGCCGCCATCTGGTTCCCGCCCGGCTGGGCCAGCACCGGGGAATGCGCGCCCTGAAGCTGAGCGAGGCGGTGACGGGCCGTTCGGCCGCGCCGGTTGTCCTTCGCCCGCTGGTGCAGCCCGCGTCGGAGGAGCCGCCCGCGGAACTGCGCGCGGCGGGGTAGGGGCGGACACTCTAGTGGGCAAGGCTCGTCGAGCCCTTCGGGCACTCCTCGCCACCCGGGAGGATCATGCCGTCAACGAGACCCTTTCCGTCGCGGGAACAGATGCAGAGCGAGGAGTGCCCGAAGGGAGCGACGAGCGGGTCGGAAAGACCTCAACCCTTGGCCAGCACCTCGATCTGCGGGCGCAGGTGGTCGAGCTGGTAGCCGAAGCGGGCGGGCAGGCCGACCAGTTCGTCTGCCGGGCGCTTGCCGGCATTGGCCAGCGCCCAGACGATCGAGGACCGGTTGCCGGACGCGCAATAGGCGAAAACGGGGCCGGCGGAGGCCGCGATCGCCGCGCCCTGCGCCGTCACATTGTCCATCGTGATCTGACCGCCGATCACCGGGTTCGCGACGAAGGCCAGCCCCAGCGCCTCGGCAGCCTTGCGCATCTCAGCAGTGTGCAGGTGGGGTGGAATCTCGCCATCCGGGCGATTGTCGATCACCGTGACATAGCCCGCCGCCTTGATCGCGGGCAAATCGCCGGGCTCGATCTGCGGCGAAACGGCGTAATCGGGGGTGATCGCGCGGATGTCCATGGGCCTCTCCACTGGCGGCGCCGCAACGGCGCTGGATGAAATCGGCGCGACCATAGACAGCTTGATGCGAAAGCGGAAGCGCCGTTGACTTGGGTCAAGGTGGCCCGGGGCCGATCCGCCTACCATGGGGGCCACAGAGGAGGACTCCATGCAGGGCAGCCCGACCACCCCGATCCCGGCCCGCAAGGCCCAGCTTGTCAAGCGTCTTCAGGAGCTTGGCGCGCGGCTGGAAGCCATCGAGGAAGAGCTTGATTCGCACCAGAACCGCGACTGGGAGGATCTGGCCACCGAACGCGAGGGCGACGAGGTTCTCGAAGCCACCGGCAATGCCGGAAAGGCCGAGATCACCCAGATCCGTGCCGCGCTGAAGCGGATCGAGGACGGCAGCTACGGCGATTGCGTGCGCTGCGGCGAGCCCATCGCCGAGGCCCGGCTCGACGCCTTGCCCTGGACCCCGCTTTGCAGGAGATGTGCGCCATGACCACCCTAGACACCACACTGAAGCCGGGCGACCTGATCCGCGACGAAGCCGAAATCCTGGCCGCCGGAATCGAGTTGCAGCATCAGGGGCTGGAGCTCCTCTTGGCCGAGATGCGCGCGCTGGCCGCGCTGATGCCGGGCGAGGAGTCGTCGCTGCCCACCGATGCCGAGATCGAGGCCGGTTTCGACAACATGCCGATCTGATCCGGTCGCCACGCGCGACGCTTGTAAACCTCGGGCGGTTGTTTCTAACTTGGCCTGAAATCCGGGCAAGGGAACGGGAATGTCCGCTGTTGGGCTGAAGGTCGAGTGGCGGGACGGGATTCTGATCCTGACGCTGGCCCATCCGCCCGCGAACGAGCTGTCGCCCGGGCTACGGGCGGGCCTGATCGAGGCGCTTGCCACTCCGGATGCCAAGGGGGTCGTGATCGCGGCGGAAGGCCCGAATTTCTCGGCGCAGCTGCCGCTCGACCCCGACAGCGGATCCCCCTCGCTCGCCGACCTGGCCCGCGCGGTGGCCGATTGCCCGGTTCCGGTCGTCGCGGTGCTGCAGGGGCTGGTGACGGGCCCGGCCGCGGAGCTGGTGCTGGCCGCGCGGGCGCGGCTGGCCGGTCCCGGCCTTCGCATCGCCTTCCCTGAGGTGACGCTGGGCCTGTGCCCGGCCGGGGGCGCGACGCAGCGGCTGCCGCGGCTGGTCGGGGCGAAGGAGGCGCTGCGGCTTCTTCTCGGGGGCAAAGCGATCCCGGCGGCGGAGGCGCTGGCGCTGGGGCTGATCGACGGCATCACCGAGACCGCGCCGGTCGCCTCGGCGGTGCGCCTTGCCGGGGCGCTGGCGGTCGGCGACATCCTGCGCCGGGCCGAGCCCGATCCGGCGGCCTGGACAGCCGCGGTGGCCGAGGCGCGGCAGGGCGCGCAGGCGCAAGGCCTGGCGGGGCGGCGGATCGTCGATTGCGTCGAGGCAGCTCTGGTCTTGCCATCCGACAGCGCCCAGGCCTTCGAGACGGTCGCCCGGGCCGACCTGCAGGAAACCGCGGAGGCCCTGGGCCTTGTCGCCGCCGCCCGGGCCGAGCGCTGCGCGCTGGCGCTGCCGCCGGTGCTGGCGCGGCTGCAACCCTTGACGGTCGACCGGGTCGGCCTGGTCGGCACCAGTCCTGATCTGGTGCGGATCGCCATCGCGGCCCTGTCGCGCGGGCTTTCAGTGGCCTGGGCCTTTCCCGACAGCGCCACGCAGGAGGCGGGTGTCGCCGCCGTCGAGGCCGGGATCGGCGACGGTCTGCGGGCGGGCCAGTTGACGCCCGACCGCGCGCGGCGAATGACGGACCGGCTGGCGGCGGTCGAGGGCCCGTTCGCGCCGCAATCGGTGCCGCTGCTGATCGGCGACCCCGCAGCCATGGGCGGGGAGGGCTGGGTCGATCTTCCCGGCGCGGCCCGGCTGGTGCTCGGCGGGCAGGCCGAGGAGATGGGCCTCGCGCTCGCCCCCGGCGGTCGGGTCTGCGAGATCACGCTGCCCGCGGACTCGCTGCCGCTGGCGCGAGCGACGGCGCTGGCCGGGCTGCGCCGGATCGGGCTTGCGCCGGTGCTGGTCGGCCACCGCCCGGTTCTGGGCGCGCGGATGGCGGACGCGGGGCGCACGGCGCTGGCCTGGATGGTTTCGCGCGGGGTGCCGCGGCGGGTGATCAGCGCGGCGCTGGACGATTTTGGCGCGCGGGCGCCCGATCCCGTCTCGATCGAAGTGCCGACGATCCTGCGCGCGATGTCAGCGGTGGAGGTGCTGAACCGCTGGCTGGCCGCGCTGGCCAACGAAGGCGCGCGGCTGCTGGACGAGGGGATCGCGAAGCGGCCGTCGGACATCGACCACATCATGGTTGCGGGCTACCAGTTCCCGCGCCGGCAGGGCGGGCCGATGCATCAGGCGGCGCGGCGCGGACTGATGGTGCTGCGCCAGGACCTGCGCAACTGGGGGGCCGAAGCCTCGCTCTGGAGCCCGGCGCCCCTGATCGACCGGCTGATCCGCGATGGTCAGGGTCTGGAGGCGCTGGACCGCTAGCGATCAGCCGAGAAGGATGCCCGTGACGACCGCGGCAAGCCCCAGCGCCGATACGCCGACCGCGCCGAGGTTGATCGCGACGACGCGCTGCAACTCGGCCCGCATCGCGGCATCGTCCAACCCCGCGCGCCGGGCCCGTGCCGCGCGCAGGATGCAGTAGCCAAGGCCGATGAGCCCGACCACCGTCAGCGCCGCGCCCGCCCAGATCAATCCCTGCATCGTCCGTTCTCCGCCATCGTCCCGGCCCCAGCTAGCCGGTCTTGCCCGCCCGCGCAAGCAAACCGCCGCGCCCCTGCCGTTCCCGCCTTGAACCCGAACCCTGCGACGGGGTAGGAACCCCCGACCAACCCATTCCAGAGGACCGCCATGGCCGACGCGACCGATCCCTATGCCGTCACCGCCGACGAGCTGCGCCAGTTCATCGAACGCTTCGAACAGCTGGAGTCCGAGAAGAAGGATGTCAGCGAGCAGCAGAAAGAGCTGATGGCCGAGGCCAAGGGGCGTGGCTACGACACCAAGGTGATGCGCAAGGTCATCGCGCTGCGCAAGCGCAAGCCGGACGAGCTGGCCGAGGAAGAGGCGGTGCTGGAAGTCTACAAGGCCGCGCTGGGGATGAGCTGATCAGGGCTCGACCAGCCGGACGCCGGGTATCCGCGCGATCCGCTCGACGTCTTCCAGATAGGAGCGGGTCAGGTCCTCGACCAACTCGGCGGTCCAGCCGGGGACGCTGATCTCGAAGGCGACCTCTTCGGGGCGGCCGAACTTTTCCAGGAAGGCCGTCACGATCCGCCGCCGGTGCAATACCGATTGCGGCGGGTGTTCCCGGCAATAGGCGTGGTAGCGCGCGAGCCCTGCCTCGGTCATCAACTGGGCCAGCAGCTCGTCGGTATCCTCGAGCACCGTATCGTCCGCGTGGTCCGAGACGATCTTCAGGACTTCGGGCCAGATCATCGGCGTGTCCTCGTCACACCAGACCGTAAGCGGAACGCCGGGATTCTCGTCCTTGATCTGGCGCACGGCGTCGGACCAGCGCAACCGCCGGACGTCGACGTCCTGAAGGATGTCCGTGTGCCCCTTTGCGCTGGCACGGTCGCGCAGGTCGGGCAGGAAGGTCGCCGGATTGCGCAGGCCAAGGTGGAACTCGGCCTCGATGTCGGGAAATATCTGGGTGAAGGCGCGCAACCGCTGCCCGCCGCTGCCGTAGAGCGTCTCGCCCACCGCATAGGCCGGAAAGCTGAGGAAGCTGGTCCAGGACAGGATCAGCCGGTCGGCCGCGTCTTCGTCCATGATCTGGTCCAGGATCATCGCCTCGGTCTCTGGCGAGGCGGGCGCGCCGCGCAGCTGGTTGACCGTGTCACGCAGAAGCTTGCGGTAGCGGGTGGGCGCGGGCACCACGATGCCCTGGTCGGCCAGCGCGACGCGGTTCTTGAGCAGGCAGCGGACCAGCCGGTCCTCATCGGTGCAATGGGCACCCAAGTGGTAGACGATGCGCATCTTGCCCGACTTTTCGGCGCGGGTATCCCGGCCCCGCGGCGCGACTATACGGGCTTTTCTGGACAGTTAAACCGCTTTCCTGTAACCCGCCCGGAGGATGTCCGACCGTTCCGCCCCCCTGATGCGCCGCCGCCTGCTGCCCCGGCCCGACCCTTGGACCATCGGCTCCGTGGTGATCGCGGCGGTGATCCTGGCCCCGGTCCTGTCGATTGCCTGGATCGCCCTTTTCCCCACCGAGAACATCTGGCCGCACCTGATGGCGACCGTGCTGCCGCGCTATCTGTTGACGACGCTGCTGCTGATGGCGGGCGTCGCGGTCCTGACCGCGGGGATGGGCACCGGGGCGGCCTGGCTCGTCTCGATGTACCGCTTTCCCGGCCGCGACTGGCTGGCGCAGGCGCTGCTTTTCCCGCTGGCGATCCCGGCCTATGTCGGGGCCTATGCGCTGGTCGACCTCCTCGACTATGCGGGGCCGGTGCAATCCACCCTGCGCGCGACTTTCGGCTGGGCTTCGGCGCGCGACTACTGGTTCCCCCAGACGCGGTCGCTGCCGATGGCGATCCTGGTCCTGTCGTTTGCGCTTTACCCTTACGTCTACCTCCTCGCCCGCTCGGCCTATCGTGAGCAGTCGGGCCGCGCGTATGAGGTCGCCCGCGCGCTTGGCTGCGGACCCTGGGGCCTGTTCCTGCGCATCGGCTGGCCGCTTGCCCGCCCGTCCATCGCCGCCGGGGTGGCGCTGGCGCTGATGGAGACGGTGGCGGACTATGGCACGGTGCTGCATTTCGGGGTGCAGACGCTGACGACGGGCGTGTTCTCCACCTGGCTCAACGGCGACAATGCCGGGGGCGCGGCGCAGATCGCCGGGGTGATCCTGGTGCTGATCCTGCTTCTGGTGGGGTTGGAGCGGGCAGGGCGGGGCGGGGCGCGCTTTCACCGCCTCGGCCGCAGCGCCCAGCCGGTTCAGCCGCAGGCGATCGCGGGCCGGAAGGCCTGGGTGGCGACGGTTCTGTGCCTGATCCCCTTTGGCGGGGGTTTCGTGCTGCCGGTGGCAGTGATGCTGGCGCATGCGGCGAAGGCGCCGGAGGGCTGGCTGGCGCCGGGGTTGCTGGTGGCCTTGAAGAACACGGTGGTCGTCGCCGGGCTTGCTGCGCTGGTGACGGTCGGTGCGGCGATCTTCCTGGTCTATGCGTTGCGGATGAAGGGCTCGCGCGTGGCACGCGGCCTCTTGCCGCTGACGCTGATCGGCTATGCCGCGCCGGGCGCGGTTCTGGCGCTGGGGCTGCTCTTGCCGCTGGCCGCGCTGGATCACCGGCTGGCCGACGGCATCCTGGCGCTGACCGGCTGGGATCCGGGGCTGATGATCACCGGCACGGCCTTTGCCTTGGGGATCGCCTATATGGTGCGCTTCTTCGGCATCGCGCAGGGGGCGGTGGATGCGGCCTTTGGCCGGGTCGCACCCTCGCTTTCGATGGCGGCGCGCTCTCTCGGGCGGTCGGCCTCGGGCACGCTGGCCTCGATCTACCTGCCGCTGATGCGCGGATCGGTCCTGACGGCGCTGCTTCTGGTCTTCGTCGATTGCGTCAAGGAACTGCCCGCGACGCTTCTGTTGCGGCCTTTCAACTACAACACGTTGTCCACCCGCGTCTTCGAGCTGTCGAGCCTCGAGCGCCTGTCGGAAGCCGCCCCCGCCGCGCTTCTGGTCATGGCCGTGGGCCTTGCCGCCGTGCTGGTCGTCGCCCGCAGCCGCGAGGACTGAAGCCCTGCAAGCGATGCCCTTGCGAAGCGCGCAGGCCGAGGGTATCTGAAGGGCGTGGCCCCTATAGCTCAGCTGGTAGAGCATCTGATTTGTAATCAGAGGGTCGGGGGTTCAAGTCCCTCTGGGGGCACCACATCCCACCGCAACGCTAGGTCCGCTCGATCACGCCCAGAAAGCTGAGCGCCTGCTCGAGATCGGCGCGCAGTTTGGCATCGGAGCGGTTGAACCCGGCGCAGAGCGTGTCGAAGCGTTTGCGCAAAGCCTTCTTCTCCTCGCCCTTGCAATCGTTCCACGGCCGACCCTGCAGGCCCATGACCAGGACGTAATAGCCGATGAAATGCGGGCGCGATCCGCTGTCGAGGAGCCTGCGGTAGGCCTCGTCTGCGCCCAGATCATGGACTTCCTCGGCCGTGGTGATCCCGGCGCGGGCAAAGGCCAGTTCCGAAGCGGGGCCGAGGTTGGGGATCGAGGAGACGGGGTTTGGCATCGGGCGCGGGGGTGAGAACAAAACAAGGCCAGCCTCGCGGCTGACCCCGGTGTTGTCAAGCGCTGCCCGAGCGGACTGGCGTCAGATCGACGCCCAGTCCTTGAAGATCGGCTGGCCTTGCTGCTGGGTGGATCCGCCGGCCTGCTGGCCCTGCTGCTGCTGGCTTTGCTGCGTGGTGCCGCCCTGTTGGGGCTGGCTGGGGGTAGTGGCCATCTGACTGCTCCGTTCGCTGGCTCTTTTTCCGATATTGCGCGGGCCTT
>NZ_DAIQAT010000147.1:0-8604 GCF_036781545.1 Tabrizicola sp. | reverse complement strand
GCCCAGACCGAGGGCGCGACATAGTGGATGGTGCGGAAATCGGGCCGCGCCGCCTTGACCAGCGCCGCGACGCGCAGGCAGAAATCGGGGCTGTCGATGGTGATCAAGGCCTCCGCCCCGCTGGCCAGCACCGCCTCGGCCGCCTGCCGGATACGGCGCTTCAGGGGGAAGTACTTCGGCAGCACCTCGGCGATGCCCATCACCGACAGCTCCTCCATCGGGAACAGGCTCTCCATCCCCTCGGCCTGCATCAGCGGCCCGCCGACGCCCGCGAACTCCACAGGAGCGAGCGACCTGAGCCCCGCCATCAACGCCGCCCCCAGCCGGTCGCCCGAAGGCTCGCCCGCGATGAGGAAGAGTTTCAGCGCACCGCTCATCGCTTGTCTTCGACCGGTCTTCGCGGCGGCGCGCCCCGCGAAGAGCGCCGCGAAGCAAGCGATGAGCCCCGGCGGGTCATCCCCGCGCCCAGAGGAAAAGCCCCGTCTCGCCCGCCAGCCGCCGCATCTCGTCCAGCTCCAGGCAGATCACCGACCCCGCCTCGAAGACCACGCCCGCCAGACCCGCCGCCGCCACGCCGTGCAGCGTCTCCGGCCCGAGGGTCGGCAGGTCGATCCGGCGGTCCTGCCCCGGCTTCGCGGCCTTGTAGAACACCCCGCGCCCCCGCGCCGGGTCGGGCCGGAGCGCGCCGATCCCGGCCACCTGCGCCAGAAGCGCATCCGTCCCCGGCAGCGCCTCGACCCCCAGGCACAGGCCCTGCGCCACCACCGCGCCCTGCCCCACATCCACCGCGCCGAGCGCCGCGACGATGGCTGCCGCGCGGGCCGCATCCGCCTCGTCACGGGGGCTTACCGAACCGGCCAGCACCCCCGAAGAGGGCAGAAGCGCCGGGGCCACCTGTTCCACGCCGACAACCGAGAAGCCGGATTCCTCGAAAAGCTCGATCACTACCCGCAGCGTCGCGTCGTCGCCCTGCGCCATCGCCGCCATCAGGCGTGGCAGCAGGGTTGCGGTCGCCTCGTCCAGCAGCGCCGGGTCCAGCCGGGGCCGCGTCACGGCGCCGGCGAAGATCACCTGCCCCACCCCGTCGCGCTCCAGCGCGCGCAGGAAGGGCACCAGCCGCTCCACCCGGAAGCGCAGGTCCACCGTCAGCCCCTCCGGCGCGGATCCGTCCAGCGCGGCGACCAGCGGCGGCTCGGCCATCCGCGCGGCCAGAGCGGCAGGCAGGCTGCCCTGTCCGGCGATGATCGCCGTCCTCATGCCAGCAGTCATCGGCCGCCCTTGGGCGTCAGGAAGCTGCGGTCGGATTTCGACAGGATGAAATCAGCGATCTCGCGGACCAAGGGCGAGTCGCTCTCCTCGGCCAGTTTCCGTGCGCGGTCGAGGAAACTGCCGTCCTCCTGCGCCAGCGTCTGGTAAGCGGCGCGCAAGGCGGTGATCCCGGCCCGATCCACACCCCGGCGCTTCAGCCCGACCAAGTTCAGCCCGTCCAGTTCGCCCCGCGGGGCCTGCACCAGGCCATAGGGGATCACGTCGTTCGTCACCATCGTGACCGCCCCGATGATCGCTCCCTGCCCGATCCGCACCCATTGGTGCACGCCCGACAGCCCGCCGACGATCACGTCGTCCCCCAGGACGCAATGCCCGGCGATGGCCACATGGTTCACCAGGATCACCCGGTTGCCGATCTGCGCATCATGCCCGACATGGGCGCCGGTCATGATGAGCACATCGTCGCCCACCCGCGTGACCCCGCCGCCGCCCTCGGTTCCGGTGTTCAGCGTCGCGCCCTCGCGGATGCGGGTGCGGGCCCCTACGACCAGCCGGGTGCGTTCCCCCTGATATTTCAGGTCCTGCGGCACCTCGCCGACGCAGGCGAAGGGCCAGACCGTGCAATCGTCGCCAAGCTCGGTCCAGCCGGTGATCACGGCATGGGATTTCACCGTGACGCGCGCCCCGAGCACCACCTCCGGACCGATCACCGCGAAGGGGCCGATGAAGCAATCTTCACCGACAACCGCGCCTTCCTCGACAAAGGCCGAGGGATGGACGACGGCCGTGCCGTGCACCGCCATGGCTCAGCCCTTCGCCACGTCGAACATCGCCATGAAGGTGGCCTCGCAGGCAAGCTCGCCCTCGACCATCGCCCGGCCCTCGAACTTCCAGACCCGGCCACCGCCGCGCAGCGCCGTCACATGCAGCTCCAGCACATCGCCCGGCACCACCTTGCGGCGGAACTTCACGCCGTCGACGCCCATGAAGAAGACCTTGGCATTCTTGTCCACCAGATCCATCGACAGGCCCACTAGCACGCCCGAGGTCTGCGCCATCGCCTCGATGATCATCACGCCGGGAAAGATCGGCATCCCCGGAAAATGCCCCTGGAACTGCGGTTCGTTCAGCGTGATGCATTTGATCCCGACGCAGGACTCGCCGACCACGATGTCGCGCACCTTGTCGATCAGGAGGAACGGATAGCGGTGCGGAATGATCCGCTGGATCAGATCCAGATCGGCGGTCGTGACAGCGGCTGCATCCATCTTCATCCCCTTCGCGTCCCAAGGTCCTGCCTTGGGGCCTAGCTAGCAAGTCGCGCCGGTCGAGACAAGTTCATGGGCAATCGCCCGGCGCGTCACGGCGCGGGAACCGGCTTTTCGGCAAGGGCGGCATTGACCATCTCGATCGCCTCGTCGGTCACGTCGATGGCGGAAAGCGACAGGATCACCAGGTTCTTGTCCAGGATCGCCGTCGCCTTCTTCTGCCCCAGCAGATCGCCCAGAACCGGCACCGCAGCCTTCAAGAAGGCCTTGCGATCCTCGTCCCGCGTATCGGTCAGCTCGCGCACCTTGGCGTCCTGCTCGGCGCGAATGCGTTCGACCTTCTGGTCGAAGGCTTCGGCTTTGGCCGCGAATTCCTTGGGCGGCAGGGTCTTGCGCTCTTCGGTCAAGGCCTGCTCTTCGGCGACAAGCTCGGCCTCGATCCGCTTGTTTTCCTGCTCCAGCACCACAGACGCCGCACGCTCGCGCTCGATCGTGGCCTTGCCGAAATCCGACTGCAGGAAGAACCGGTCCTGGTCCAGCGTCAGGAGAGGCGCCACCCCATCCTGCGCCTGGACCGGCCCGGCCAGCATCAGCGCCACCGCGGCCAACCGCAGCCGGGGCCCGGGGCGCGCGAGATTGCGCCACCAGGCCATCATCAGAACTTGGTCGAGATCGTCAGGTCGAAGGTCTGTTCCTTGTCGTAGTCTTCCTTCTTCACCGCATGGCTGAAGTTGAAGCGCAAGGGACCGATGGGCGTCGTCCAGAAGATCGACACGCCGACCGTCGCGCGCGGGATGAAACTGTCGTCCACCGCGCCACCATTGGTGTTGTCCAGGCTCCAGACCGAGCCCACATCCATAAAGGCGCCGCCGGTGATCCCGTATTCCTCGGGCAGGCCCAGCGGGAAGTCGGCCTCGAACCGCGCCACAGCGAACATGTTGCCGCCAAGCGCGTCGTTGTTGGTCGCCGTCAGGTCGCGCGGGCCGATCCCGTTCGGCTCGAAGCCGCGAATCTTGCCGTTGCCGAAGAAGCGGTCGGTCACGCGGGTCACGTTGTCGCCGGTCGAGGTGATCGCGCCGCCCTCGAAGACCGCGCGCAGGGTGACTTCCTCGTTCCAGACCTTGGTCTCGACCAGCGCCAGCGCCGTGGTCTTGATATATTCGGTATCGCCTCCGAGACCGGCGAAATCCTGGCCGAAGCGCAGAAGCACCCCACCCTTCGGATTCAGCCCGGTGATGCGATTGTCGTATTCGTAGGAATATCCCAGCGAGAAGGTCTTCAGCGCGCCCCGGTCCGCTTCCGCGGCAAGGATCGCCGAATCGCCGGTGTAGTTGTAGATCTTGTCCTCGGCCACGCCGATCCGCAGGTCCAGCGAGGACTCGTCGCCCAGGGGGAATCCGATCCCGGTCGAGAAGCCGATGTTGCGGGTGTCGTAGTAGGAGTAATCCGATTCGGATGTCCGGTAGAACCCGTTGACCTTGAAGCGGAGGTCACGGCCCAGGAGCGCCGGTTCGGTGAAGCTGAAGCTGGAGCTTTGGTTCGCCGAGGCGGTGGAGATGCTCAGTGCCAGCCCCTGGCCGCGGCCGAGGAAGTTGCTCTCGGAGAAGCCGATGTTGAAACCGACCCCGTTGGACACCGAATAGCTCATGCCGAAGCTCAAGGACCCGGTCGGTTGTTCCTCGACGTCGACGTTCACCACCACCTGGTCCGGCGACGAGCCCTGGTCGGCATTGACCTGGGCGTCCGCGAAGAAGCCGAGCGCGCGGATGCGTTCGGCGGCCTGGCGGATCTCGCGCGGGTTGAAGGGGTCGCCTTCCACGGTGCGGAACTGGCGGCGGACCACCTGGTCCAGCGTCGTGGTGTTGCCCTCGATGTCGATGCGTTCGACGAAGATCTTCTCGCCCCGCATGATGGCGAATTCCACGTCCACCACCTGACCACGCTGGTTGCGGGTGATGCGCGGCTCCACCCGGATGAAGTTCAGCCCCTTCTTCAGGGCCAGCGTCTCCATCCGGGTAACGTTGTTGTCGATCAGCAGCGGGCTGTAGGTCTGGCCCGGGCGGATCTTCTGCACCGCCTCGAACTCGGCGGCATCCACCCCTTCGACCTCGGAGACCGTCGTCACCTTGCCGATGTCGTAGGAGAGGCCCTCGCGCACGGTAAAGGTGACGAAGGTCGCGTCCCGTTCGCGGCTCAGCTCGGCGCTGGCGTCCAGCACCTGAAAGTCGATGTAGCCGCGCGACAGGTAGAAGTCGGTCAGCATCTTCTTGTCCAGCTCAAGCCGCTCCGGCACGTAGGTGTCGCGCTGGATCAGGTTGCGCAGGAAGCCGGCCTGCTTGGTCTGCAGCACCTGGCGCAGCCGCCGGTCGGAAAAGTCCTTGTTGCCGACGAAAGAGATTCGCTCGTTCTCGACGACCTTGCCCTCGCTGATCTCGAACACCAGATCGACGCGGTTGTCGTTGCGGCGGATGATCTTCGGCGTCACGCTGGCCGCCAGCCGCCCCGCAACGCGATAGGCCTCGGCGATCGCCGCCGCATCGGCCTCGGCCTGGGCTGGCGAATAGATCCGGCGCGGCTGCGACTTGATCAGTTCGGACAGCTTCTCGTCCTTCAGCCGCTTGTTGCCCTCGATGCTGATCACGTTGACGATCGGGTATTCCACCACCTTGATCACCAGGGTCGAACCCTGCGGCACCAGGTCAACCTTCTCGAACAGGTTCGAGTTCACGATCCGCTGGTAGGCGTCGTTCAGCTGGGCGGCCGACACCTCCTGCCCGCGCCTGATTCCGGCATAGTTCAGGATGGTTGCGGCATCGACCCGCTCATTGCCCTGGATCTCGACGTTGGAAAACGAAAAGACCTGCGCGAAAGCCGGGGTGAGGAAGGGCGCCGAAGCCGTTGCAGCGCCGAGGAAAACCGCCGTGGCATACAGACGCGCCCGAGACGTGGCCCGAAACGACCATCCCTTGGCCGCGCTTTGGGTCATCCGCATGTTGCATCCTCGCCGTGTCATTCTGTTTCCGGATAGCTACCCACAAAGCCGAGCTTTGTCAAAAGCCTGCGGTCGCTGTGGATAACTTTGCAAGATGTTGTGGCCTCACGGCAAAGCCGTATGAGGCGGGATGCTCAGAATACCCGGATCATGCGCAGACCAGATCTCTACTGAGCGCGAAGATCATCAGCGAGAGAACCAGCGTCAGACCGACCGTCATCAAAATTTTCAGTGCCTTCTCCGACGGCTTGCGGCGCGTTGCGGCCTCGTACGCGTAGAATACCAGATGTCCCCCATCGAGGACCGGAATGGGAAAGAGGTTGATGATCCCAATGCCCAGAGAAAGGGTCGCGACGACAGCGACAAACGCATCAATGCCGATGCGAGCGGCGTCGCCGACCGTCTTTGCCATTCCGATAGCCCCGGACAGACCGCATGTACTGATCATACCCTGAAACATTTTGCCGAGGCCAGCAAACATGGACTCGGTGGTCAGCCACATGGCGTTCGCCGCACCGGTTGCCGCTTCCCACAGACTGACGGGGCGGACCGCGCGTTCAAAGACAAGGCCTGATGCCAAGCCGATCATATAGCGCTCGGTCAGTTCCCCGGTATCATTGTCCGGGGCCACCCGCAGGCGCGGTGTTAGCGACAGTTCCAGCGTCTTTCCTTCGCGCCAGATTGTCAGCGGGACCGGTTTTCCGCCGCTTTCTGTGATGATACTCACCAACTGGTTGAAATCTTGCAGTTTCTGGCCACCTGCAGCAACGAGAACGTCACCGATCTCGATGCCCGCATCAAGGGCGGCAGACCGGATCGTCACATCCCCGACGATGACGGCATTTGGATGCGGGCCGACCACGGTCACCTCTTCGCCACCTCTGCGGACGGTGTACGAGACGGTCGATTGCCCCTTGGCATCGTCGGCGATCGTTCCAAAGCTGTTCCAATCGGGGGTCGGCTTGCCGTTGAGCGCGAGGATGACGTCCCCCTCATGCAAAGATTCGCCGCTTGACGGCAGCGCATGCATTTTCCCTACCGTGGGCTCTTCACGAACGGTTCCTGTCACGAACGCAACGACGACGAAAAGCAGAAAAGCGAGGATGAAATTGAACACCGGCCCCGCCGCCACCGTCGCCGTCCGCGCCCAGAGCGGCGCCCCCGCCATCGTGTGCCGCCGCTCTGCCGTCGAAAGCCCCGAGACATCGCCGGGCCGCACCGAAGACGCATCCGCGTCGCCGAGAAACTTCACATAGCCGCCGAAGGGAATCGCCGCGACCTGCCAGCGGGTGCCGCGCCGGTCGGTGCGGCTGAACAGCACCGGGCCGAAGCCGACGGAAAACACCTCGGAATGGATGCCCGACCAGCGCCCGACGATGTAATGTCCGTATTCATGGACGAAGACGATCACCGACAGCGCAAGGACGAAGAACGCCACCGTCCAGACCGTGCCCCCCAGGGCCGCCACAATCATGTCCATCTGCCTGCTCCTGCTCTGCCGCGCGCGATTTCGCCCGCCCGTTCTGCTGCCCGTATCCGTGCCAGATGGTCCACGGCCTGCACATCCTCAAGGCTCATGGTGGCATTTTCGCGGCCCAGGTCGGCGTCCATCGCCTCCAGCACCGCCTCGACCACGCCCGCCATCTCCATGAATCCGATCCCGCCCGCCAGGAACTGGTCCAGCGCAACTTCCTTCGCCGCATTGAACGCCGCCCCGGCAAGGCCGCGCCGCGCCATCACCGCGCGCGCCAGCCGCAGCGCCGGATAGCGCGCGAGGTCCGGCGCCCGGAAGGTCAGCGTCGCCACCTGGGCGAGATCCAGCCGCGCCACCGGCAGTTCGGCCCGCGCGGGCCAGTTCAGCGCATAGCCGATGGCATGGCGCATGTCGGGCGCCCCCAGATGCGCCATGATCGCCCCGTCGCGGTAGCCCACCATGGAATGGATCAGGCTTTCGGGATGGATGATCACCTCGATCTGCTCCGGCTCCACCCCAAAGAATTCCCGCGTCTCGATGACTTCCAGCGCCTTGTTGAACATGCTGGCCGAATCGATGGTGATCCGCTGCCCCATCGCCCAGTTCGGATGCGCGAGGGCGTCGCTGACCGTGGCCTTCGCCAAAGCCTCCAGCGGCCAGTCGCGAAGCGCGCCGCCCGAGGCCGTCAGGATGATTCGCTCGACCGCGGCAATGTCTTCGCCCACCAGCGCCTGGAAGATCGCCGAATGTTCGCTGTCCACCGGCAGGATGCGCGCGCCATGCTGCGCCGCCTCGGCCATGAGCAAGGGCCCCGCAGTCACCAGGCTTTCCTTGTTGGCCAAAGCCAGAACCGCCCCATGCCGCAGCGCGCGGATCCCCGGCACCAGCCCCGCCGCGCCGACGATCGCGCTCATCACCCAGTCGGCAGGCCGGTCCGCCGCCTCGGCTATCGCCTCCGGCCCCGCCGCCGCTTCCACGCCCGAACCCGCCAGCCGCTCCCGCAGCTCCGGCAGTCCCAAGGCGTCAGCGCAAACCGCAACTTCCGCCCGCAGTTCCCGCGCCATGTCCGCAAGCCGCGAAAGGTTCCGGCCCCCGGTCAGCGCCACCACCCGGAAAGCCTCGGCCCCGCCCGCGCGGCGCAGCAAATCCACCGTCTGCTCGCCGACAGACCCGGTCGCGCCGAAGATCGACAGGCTGCGCAATCCTCAGCCCCCGAACAGCCCGGTGACAGGCGCCACCAGCCCCAGCGCCATGATCATGACCACCGCGCCGATCAGCGCGTCGAAGCGGTCCAGCACCCCGCCATGGCCGGGGATGAGGCTGGAGGCATCCTTCACCCCCGCCCGCCGCTTGACCCAGCTTTCCAGGATGTCGCCCATCTGCCCAGCCAGCGCCACCAGCGCCGACAGCGGCACCAGCAGCCAGTCCGCCCCCGTCCAGACCACGCAGACGAGCCCGACGAAAGCCGCGCCGATCCAGCCTGCCACCGTGCCCGACCATGTCTTCTTCGGGCTGACCGCAGGCCAGAACTTCGGCCCGCCCAGCATCCGCCCGGCAAAATAGCCCAGCACGTCCGAGGCGACGACCACCGCCACCAGCCA
>NZ_DAIQAT010000146.1:0-8711 GCF_036781545.1 Tabrizicola sp. | reverse complement strand
CGGTCGCGGTATAGGCCCCGAGGATGCCCGCCGCGAGGCCGAAGGCGAAGAACAGGAAGCCCATGCCGCCGGGCAGCAGACGGCTGCGCGGGGCATACTTGCGCCCGGCGGGCTCCGGCTGGTTCTCCGGCACCGTCATCGACCCATCCTGCCCCGGCCTCCGGCCTGTCCCACGGGATTGACGATGACAAACCCGGCCCGTTATGGCAATCGGCTTGCAGGCCCGAGGGACCCCGCCCATGCTCGACGATACCGACGACATCCATCCGCTCTTCCACGGCGCGCCGAAGGGGCTGGAGTTCCGCAAGCTGAGGAAGCGCCTGGTGCAACAGGTGCGCGAGGCGATCGACACCTATGGCATGGCGAAGCCCGGGGACCGCTGGCTGGTCTGCCTGTCGGGCGGCAAGGACAGCTATACCCTGCTGGCGATCCTGCACGAGCTGAAGTGGCGCGGCCTTCTGCCGGTGGAGCTTCTGGCCTGCAATCTCGACCAGGGCCAGCCGGGCTTTCCGGCGACCGTGCTGCCCGAGTTCCTGACGAAGATGGGCGTCCCGCACCGGATCGAGTACCAGGACACCTATTCGGTGGTCATCGACAAGATCAAGCCGGGCGGGACGATGTGCAGCCTGTGTTCCCGGCTGCGGCGAGGGAACCTTTATCGGATCGCGCGGGAAGAGGGCTGTTCGACCGTGGTGCTGGGCCATCATCGGGATGACATTCTGGAAACCTTCTTCATGAACCTCTTCCACGGCGGGCGTCTGGCATCGATGCCGCCGCGGCTTCTGAACGAGGACGGCGATCTTTACCTCGCCCGCCCGCTGGCTTTCGTGTCCGAGGACGACTGCGGCAAGTTCGCGCATGGGATGGGCTATCCGATCATCCCCTGCGACCTCTGTGGCAGCCAGGAGGGGCTGCAGCGGGCGCAGGTGAAGAAGCTGCTGGACGAATGGGAGGCCCGGACGCCGGGGCGGCGGCAGGTGATGTTCCGGTCCTTGATGAACGTGCGCCCCTCGCATCTGGCCGACCCGGCGCTGTTCGACTTCGCCGGGCTTGCTGCCGTCATGGCGGAAGCCGAAAATTCTATGCAACTTTCGGGCGAGCGTTAAGGAACCGATCATGAACATTCGCCTAGCCTGAGCCCGAACTGCGGGCCTCACGCCCGCCGACGGGGACGGATGCCATGACGCTTGCACGCTTGCTGGACCGCTCTCGGCAGATCGCGGCGCTGGTGCCGGTGGCGGGGCTGCTGGCCTACCGGGCGGGGGGTGAGTTGGCTTTGACCGGACTTGCGGCGGTGCTGCCGCTGGCAGTGCTTGCCTTCGGCCGGACAGCACGGCCCAGGCTGGCCGAAGCGATGTCCGATCAGGTCACCGCCCGGCTGGATGCCACCCTGACCGAGACCGGCACCAAGGGCGGCGCCACCGGCTGCCTCGTCATCCAGTTCGATGATCCCGCCAACCTGTGTGACCGCCTCGGCCGCACCCGCCAGTCCGAGCTTCTGGCCGCCTGCATCGCCCGGCTGCGCGGCGCGCTTCGTCCGGGCGACATGCTCTTCACGCTGGAAGACGGCAGCCTTGTCGTCACGCTGGGCCAGGTCCCCCGGCTGGACCTGGAGATCATGGTGCGGATCGCCGCGCGGCTGCATCTTGTGGTGCAGCAGCCGATGACGCTGACGCATGGGCCGGTGCAGGTGACATGCTCCATCGGCTTTTGCCAGTCGCAGCAGCTGGCGCGTCCCACCGGCCGCGCTCTTCTCGACGCCGCGCAGGTCGCGGGGGACGAGGCGGCGCGCTACCGCCCCGGTGCCATCCGCGGCTATTCGGCCGAGCTTGCGCGCGCCCGCGCCGACCGCGATGCCCTGCGCGCCGGGTTTGCCGCCGCGGTCGACCGGGGCGAGATCCGCGCCTGGTTCCAGCCCCAGCTGTCCACCGACAGCGGCGAGGTGACGGGGATCGAGGCGCTGGTGCGCTGGCACCATCCTGATCGTGGTGTGCTGGCGCCGGGCACCTTCCTGCCCGCCATCGACGGGTCGGACCTCATGGAGCTTCTCGGCCAGACCATGCTGAGCCAGTCGCTCGCCGCGCTGGCCGCGCTTGACCGCAAGGGCTTGCGGGTGCCGACCGTCGCGGTGAACTTCTCGGCGCAAGAGTTGCAGGACCCGGAACTGCCGGACCGCCTGCGCTGGACGCTGGATCGCTTCCATCTGGCCCCCGCGCGCCTGACCGTCGAAGTGCTGGAATCGGTCGTCGCGGGCGATGGGGACGAGGTGATCGCCTCGAACATCAGCCGAATCGCGGCGATGGGCTGCGGGGTCGACCTTGACGACTTCGGCACCGGAAATGCCTCGATCACCGCGATCCGCCGCTTTGCCCTGAACCGGCTGAAAATCGACCGCAGCTTCGTCCGCGACGTGGACCAGAACCGCGACCAGCAGCAGCTGGTGACGGCGATCCTGTCGCTGGCCGAGCGGCTGGAGCTGGAGACGCTGGCCGAAGGGGTGGAGACGCAGGCCGAGCACGCACTTCTGGCGCAACTCGGCTGCGGCCATGTGCAGGGCTATGTCATCGCAAGGCCGATGCCGGTGGAAGGCCTGGTCGCATGGCTGGCAAACCACCGCGATACCTATGCGCGGGCGCTCAAGATCGGCGTGCCGAGCCGGTGATCGACGCCCGCCCCATACGGGAAGATGTTGGCCTGATCCCGCGGCCCGACCGGGGAAAGCCCTGGCCCCGCGCTTTCCGGGAATTGATCGGACCACCTGCCTGACAAGGCCGAAACTGCTTGACCTTTGCCCGCCCCTGTCGTTGAAGCACCGCTGATCCGATGGTCCGCAGGGTGATTGCCGCATGGAAGAGCAGAACAACAGGAACCTGATCCTGGCTATGGTCCTCAGCGCCGTGGTGATGATCGTCTGGTTCATCTTCTTCCCGCCGCCGGAAGCCCCGGTCGATCAGACGACGGCCACGACCACCGCACAGGACGCCGGTCCCGCCGCGACGCCTGCAGCCACGACCGGCGCGACGACCGGCACCGCCACCGGAGCCGTCACCGCCGAGACCCAGGCCACCGCCGATGCCCCCCGCCTGCAGATCGACACGCCCGAGCTTTCCGGCTCCATCTCGCTGATGGGCGCCCGGATCGACGACCTGTCGCTCAAGACCTACCGCGAGACCCTGGACCCCGCCTCGCCCGAGGTACGCCTGCTGTCGCCCGTCGGCCAGGAACACCCCTATTACGCCCTGATGGGCTGGGCCCCCGGCGCGGGAACTGCCGCTGCCGACCTGCCCGATGCCAGCACGCTCTGGACGGTCGAGAATGCGGGCCCGCTTGCCCCCGGCAAGCCCGTCGTCCTGGCCTGGACCAACACCAAGGGCCTGACCTTCCGGCGCGAAATCGCGGTCGACGAGAAATTCCTGTTCACCGTCACCGACACCGTCACGAACGCCGGCACAGAGGCCGCCGCCGTCTACCCGTATGGCGTGATTGCCCGCCACGGGCTGCCGCCGATGCAAAGCATCTTCGTGGTGCACGAAGGCATGGTCCGCAGCGCCGACGGCAAGCTGGAAGAGACCCGCTACAAGGACATCGTCAAGCTGGACCAGGTCGCCGCCGAACAGGCGGCAGCCGAACTGGTTTCGGCGGAAAGCAACGGCTGGATCGGCTTCACCGACCACTACTGGATGACGGTGCTGGTCCCCGAACAGGGCAAGCCCTTCACCGAGGTGACGAAGCACGTCGCAGGCGCCGACATCTACCAGACCGAGATTCGCCAGCCGGTGCAGACCCTTGCCCCGGGGGCCGAGATCACCAACCGGATCCAGCTTTTCGCCGGCGCCAAGGAATGGGCGGCGATCCGTGCATATGACAATGACGGCGTGATCCCCGGCTTCATCGATTCCATCGACTGGGGCTGGTTCTTCTTCCTGACCAAGCCGATCTTCGCCGTCCTGCACTGGCTGCACGGCTTCATCGGCAACATGGGCCTGTCGATCATCGCGCTGACATTCTTCCTGAAATTCCTCGTCCTGCCCCTGGCCTACAAATCCTATGTCTCGATGGCGCGGATGAAGGAACTGCAGCCGGAGATGGAGGCGCTGAAGGAACGCGCGGGCGACGACAAGCAGAAGCTGCAGAAGGAAATGATGCAGCTCTACAAGGAAAAGAAGGTGAACCCCGCCGCGGGCTGCCTGCCGATCCTGATCCAGATCCCGATCTTCTTCAGCCTCTACAAGGTGATCTTCGTCACCATCGAACTGCGCCACGCGCCGTTCTTCGGCTGGCTGAAGGACCTGTCGGCGCCCGACCCCTCGTCGCTTTACAACTTCTTCGGCCTCCTGCCCTGGGATGCGCCGGTGCAGGGCAGCGTGCTGCACCTGATCTTCATCGGCGTGCTGCCGATCCTTCTCGGCATCACCATGTGGCTGCAGCAGAAGCTGAACCCGGCGCCGACCGATCCGGTCCAGGCCTCGATCTTCGCCTGGATGCCCTGGGTCTTCATGTTCATGCTGGGCGGCTTCGCCTCGGGCCTCGTGGTCTACTGGATCACCAACAACACGATCACCTTCATCCAGCAGTATTTGATCATGTGGAGCCACGGAAAACGGCCCGACATCTTCGGCAACATCCGCTCGGCCAAGGCGGCGCGGGTAGAGGCGAAGGCAAAGGCGACCCCGGCGAACTCTCCGTCCCCGCCAACGAAGAAGACCGGCAGGAAATGACGATCCGGCTGGCCCATATCTGCCGGCACCCGATCAAGGCCTACGGACGCGAGATGCTCGCGTCCGTTCGTCTTTCGGCGGGCAAGGGCCTGCCCTTCGACCGGGAATGGGCGATCGCGCATGAGGCGGCGCGGCTGGTCCCCGGCTGGAACCCTTGCATGAACTTCACCCGCGGCGCCAAGGCCCCGGCGCTGATGGCGGTGACGGCCAGGCTGGACGAGGATGCGCGGCGCGTGACGCTGACCCACCCCACCGCGGGCGAGATCACAGCCGCCCCCGACGACCCCGCCGACCAGGCCCGGCTTCTGGCCTGGGCCGATCCGCTGATCCCGTCCAGTCGTGCCCGCCCCGCGGCGGTCGTCCGCGGCGGGGTGGCGATGACCGACAGCGACTTCCCCTCGGTGTCGGTTCTGTCGCTCGCCTCGCTGGCCGACCTGTCCGGGCGGATGGGGATGGACCTCTCGATCCACCGCTGGCGGGCGAACCTCTGGCTCGAGGGCGCCGAGCCTTGGGCGGAATGGGACTGGATCGGCCAGCGGTTCCGCGTCGGGAAGGCGGTTCTGGAGGTCGTCGAACGGATCACGCGCTGCGCGGCGACCACGGTCGACCCCCAGACGGGCGTGGTCGACGGCAACACTCTGGATGCGCTGGAAGCCAGCTATGGCCACAAGGATTTCGGCATCTACGCAAAGGTGATCGAGGGCGGCGAGATCGCGCTCGGACAGGAGTGGAAACCGGCATGAGCATGACCTTCACCCTGGCCCCCGAGCCCGAGGACGACGCACGCGAGGCCGGGCGGCTGCTGTTCGCGGGCCCCGTGACCTTCGTGAAGGGCGTGGTCGCGATGTCCGGCCTGCCCCCCGCCGACCGGCTGGAAGTCTGCTTTGCGGGCCGCTCCAACGTGGGGAAATCCAGCCTGATCAACGCGCTGACGGGCCGCAAGACCCTGGCGCGAGCCTCGAACACGCCGGGCCGGACGCAGGAGATCAACTACTTCGCGCTTGGCGAAGAACGCTATCTGGTCGACCTGCCCGGCTATGGCTATGCCGAGGCGCCGGTGGCGGTGGTCGCGAAGTGGCAGGCGCTGCTGAAGCAATACCTCTCGGGCCGGGTCACCCTGCGGCGGGCCTTCGTGCTGGTGGATGCGCGGCACGGGGTGAAGGCGGTGGACGAAGAGATCCTGAAGCTTCTCGACCGCAGCGCCGTGACCTTCCAGGCGGTGCTGACCAAGGTCGACAAGATCAACCGCACCGAACGCGCGGCGGTGATCGAGCAGGTGAACGGTGCGCTGGGCAAGCACCCGGCTGCCTACCCGGAGATCGTCGTCACCAGTTCCGAGAAGGGCGAGGGGATCGAGACCCTGCGCGCGCTGATCGCCACGATGGAGTGATCTAGCGGCCTGCGTCGTGATCCGGATCGGCCCCCGGCACCGGATCATAGCCATGCCCGCCCCAGGGGTGGCAGCGGCAGATGCGACGGGCCGCAAGATAGCCGCCCTTCAGCGCGCCGTGCCGCTCCAGCGCCTCCAGCGCATAGGCCGAGCAGGTGGGCTGGTAGCGGCAGCCATGGCCGACCCAGGGCGACAGCAGCAACCGGTAGGCGCGCACCGGCAGCGCGACCAGATGCGCCAGGGGCGTCATGCGCCGCCCCGATGGACCGAGGCCAGCGCCTGTTCCAGGTCCGCGCAAAGGTCGGCATAGGGGCGGGAGACGGTCGCCTCGGGCCGGGCGACCAGGACATAGTCCCAGCCCGGCAATGCGCGCGGCGCCAGGACCTCGCGCGCCAGGGCCCGCAGGCGGCGCTTGGCGCGGTTCCTCAGCACGGCATTGCCGATCTTCTTCGACGCGGTGAAGCCGACGCGGGTCTGCGCCTCCCCATCCGCCCGGTTGCGCGCCTGCAGAAGGAAGCCCCCGGTCCCCTGCCGCCGGGCCGAGGCGGCCTTCAGGAAATCGGCGCGCTTCTGCAGCACGCAAAGCGAAACCGCCGGAGAGCCAGCGGGCGCTTCGGCGGCGATGCCTTGGCCCTGGGTCTCCGGCGGTGTCATTCGCGAACCCTGACGCCCTGACGGGCGAAAGATCAGGCGGTCAGCTTGTGACGGCCCTTGGCGCGGCGTGCGGCCAGGACCAGACGGCCGTTCTTGGTGGCCATGCGCGCACGGAAGCCGTGGCGGCGTTTGCGAACCAGGTTCGACGGTTGAAAGGTGCGCTTCATCGCGGCTCTCCATCAGACATGACCCAAACCCCAGGCGGATTCGAGGGCCGGTAACTTGAAGCCCGTCCTTTACGGGCGGTCGCGCCCCAAGTCAACGTCGCCCGCGCGGATTTCCGGCAACATTTCCGCATCTGCCGGAGTTCCCGTGCCGATGCGGCGACAGACTCCGCGAGAGGTTTCCAAACGCGCGCCGGGCGCCTATTTTAGCCCCAAGTTGTTTCACAATCCGCCGTTGCAGCGCTTCGTGCAACGCCGGGTTCTCTCAAGCCGGACAAGGAAGGTTCGGGTGGCCGAAAGACGCAAGAGCTTTCTCAAGACGCTTTCGGGGCGCTTCCTGATCCTGACCGTGATCTTCGTCGTGCTGGCCGAGGTGCTGATCCTGGTGCCGTCCATCGCCCGCTTCCGGGCAGATTTCATGCTGACCCGGCTGAAACAGGCCCAGATCGCCGCGCTGACCCAGCTGGCTGCCGAGGACATGGTCTCGCCCGACCTCGAGAAGGAACTGCTGGCCAATGCCGAGGTCTACAACGTCGTCCTCCGCCGCAACGAGGTCCGGCAGTTGGTCCTGTCCTCGCCCGTTCCCGGCGAGATTCATGAAACCTACGACCTGCGGATGGCGGGTCCCTGGGAACTGATCCGCGATGCCTTCGCCTGTCTTCTGGACCCGAAGGATCGCGTGATCCGCGTGATCGGCTATCCGGTGCAGGACGCGGGCACGCTGATCGAGGTGACGATGGACACCAAACCGATGCGCGAGGCGATGCTCGACTACGGCCTGCGCATCCTGGCTCTCTCGGCGCTGATCTCGGTTGTCACCGCCTTCCTGCTGTTCGTCGCGGTGCGGCGGCTTCTTGTCCTGCCGATCCGCCGGGTGGTGCGGCACATGCAGACCTATGCCGAGGCGCCCGAAGATGCCCGGCGGGTGATCGAGCCGACGGCGGATGTCGAGGAATTGCGCATCGCCGAAGAAGCGCTCCAGTCGATGCAGACCCAGCTGACCGGCAACCTGCGGCAGAAGGAACGCCTGGCGCAGCTGGGCGGCGCGGTGGCGAAGATCAGCCACGACCTGCGCAACATCCTGACCACCGCCCAGCTTTTCGCCGACCGGCTGGAGGGCAGCGCCGACCCGGTGGTGGCGCGCTCGGCGCCCAAGCTGATCGCCTCGATCAGCCGGGCGGTCAGCCTGTGCGAATCGACGCTCGCCTTCGGCAAGGCCGAGGAACCGCCGCCCCAGCTGCGGCGCATCAATCTGGCGCAGCTGGCCGGCGAGGTGGTCGAGGGCGAGGGGCTGGGATCCGAGACGACGATCACCTGCCTGATCGACGTGCCGCCCGGCCTGATGATCCGCGCCGATGGCGAGCAGCTTTACCGGGTGCTGTCGAACCTGATCCGCAATGCCCGGCAGGCGATCGAGGCGACGGGACAGCCGGGAACGATAGAAATCTCGGGCGGCGAGGACGAAAAGGAATGGTGGGTCCGTGTCGGCGACACCGGCCCCGGCCTGCCGCAGAAAGCGCGCGAGCATCTGTTCGCCGCGTTCCAGGGCGGCGCGCGCAAGGGCGGCACCGGTCTGGGCCTCGCCATCGCCGCCGAACTGGTGCGTGGCCACGGCGGGCGGCTGGAACTGGCGCGCAGCGATGCCGAGGGCACGGAATTCGCGATTCACCTGCCGAAAGGGACGGCCGAGCCGCCCGGGTGATTTCGCCCTTGCATTGCCCGCCGCGCAAGGCTACATCGCCCGGCATTGCGGACCCGTAGCTCAGCTGGATAGAGCATCAGACT
>NZ_DAIQAT010000145.1:0-8718 GCF_036781545.1 Tabrizicola sp. | reverse complement strand
CAATTTCACCCTCGCGCTGGACAAGCAGGGGCACGAGCAGATCGTGCTGGTGGTCCGCGCCACCTTCACCCTGTCGCCCACCCGCGGCGAGCCCAGCCTGGTCGCGCCCGAGCAGCTGCCCCTGATCGAGGCCGACGTCTTCGGCCCCGACCCCGCCTGGGACGCCCCGGTCTTCGAGACCGACTTCGCCCATTTCCGCCCGCGCTGCGACGTGCTGTGCCACGCCCGGGCCCATGCCCCGCGCGGCGAACCCGCAACCACGGTCGACGTGGGCATCCGCCTCGGTCCCTGGGCGAAGAAATTCACCGCCCACGGCAGCCGCATCTGGCTGCGCGGGGCGGCGGGCCACACGCCCTCCGAGAAACGCCCCTTCCTGGTGCAGGACATCGGCTACGACCACGCCTATGGCGGCATCGACCCCGAGGCCGAGAACCCCGCCATGGCCAAATCCTTCCAGGAAAACCCCGCGGGCCTCGGCTACTACCCGAACTCGGTCAACCGCGAGGGCAAGCCCCTGGCCCAGACCTCGGAATTCGGTCAGGACGCGGTGTCCCCCGACGGCGGCTTCCCCCCCATGGCCTTCGGCCCCCTCGGCCGCACCTGGCTGCCCCGCCGCCAATACGCCGGCACCTATGACGACGCCTGGCTGGACAACCGCGTGCCCCTTTTGCCGATGGATTTCGACGACCGCTACTTCCAGGCCTCCGCCCCCGACCAGCAGATCCCCTACCCCACCGGCGGCGAGCCCGTCGAACTGGTCAACCTCTCCCCCGAAGGCCGCCTCTCGGGCGACATCCCCCGCACCCAGATCGTCGTCACCTTCGAACGGAAATCCGGCCGCGTCACCCAGCGCATCGCCAACCTCGACACCGTCCTCCTCCTCCCCGAGGCCGCCCGCATGTGCCTCACCTGGCGCACCCGCATCACCGCCGAGCGCGACCTCTTCGAATTCGCCCGCGCCATCGTCGTCGAACGGCCTCTGGACGGTGCCGCCCACTGGCCGGGGGGCAGCCATGGCTGAGACAGGCATCGCCCCCGGCCTCTCGGTCATCGGCTACGGCATCTGGTCCGCGCTCGGCCCCGATGGCCCCTCCACCATCGCGGGCATCCGCGGCCAGATCATCGGCTCCGAAACCGGAAACCTCTGGGACCCGACCATCGGCGCCAACCTCAACTGCTTCCGCGTCGCTGCGCATCAGTGGTGGGAGGGGCCGAGCTTCCTCCCCGACCTCGCCACGCCCCCCATCGAGGAATGCCTGGCCCAGGTCGCCACCCTGCCCGACGCCCTCCGCCGCCCCGCATCGGACATCCCCATCCTGATGACCGTCGCCCCGCCCGACCGCCCCGGCCGTCCCGGCGACCTGGAAACCCGGATGCTCGACGGCCTCGCCCGCAAACTGGGCCGCCCGCTGCCCCCCGGCTCCGGCGTGATCGGCGGCGGACGCTCCGGCCTGCCGCATCTCCTCGCCACCGCCGCCCGCCAGTCCAGCCGCTACCCGCTGCAGATCCTCGTCGGCGTCGAAAGCCTGCTGCGCCAGGTGATCGTCGAGCACTACATCGGCCGCAACCGCCTCCTTTGCGGCACCAACACCTCGGGCTTCACCGTGGGCGAGGCCGGGGCGGCGATCCTGGTGGCCCGCACGGGAACCACCCAGGGCCCCGAGCTTGCCATCACCGGCATGGGCACCGGCCTGGAACCCGGCCGCGACGGCGGTAGCCGCGAACAGGCGGTGACGGGCGAGGGCCTGACCCAGGCGATCCGCGCCGCGCTGGCGGTGACGGGGATTCCGTTCTATGATTTCCCGGCATTGATTGGCGATCTGAACGGCGAGCATTTCAAGTTCAAGGAGCAGATGATGGCCCAGATGCGCCTTGACCGCGCCCCGCCCGAAGGCCGCTCCCGCCGCCCGCGCGGATATACAGAACACTGGAACCTGATCGAATACGCCGGAGAGATCGGCGCGGCCCTGATGCCCGCCCAACTCGCCTGGGCCTTCGAGATGGGCCGCGCCGGGTTGCTGCCGCAGAACCGCGCCCTGTGCTTCGCGGGCGAAGACGACGGCCGCCGCGTCGCGCTGACCGCCGAGATGCGGGGGGCAGGATGAGCGTCTTTGCGAACGGGCTGGAGGTTTCGGGCAAGGCCACGCCCAACAAGACCATCGCCGCGATGCCCGATGTCTGCATGTCCCCCCCGCCGCCGCCCGCCGGGCCGGTGCCGATCCCCTATCCGCTGACCGGCATGGCCTCGGACACGACCGACGGCTGCACGAGTGTGTTCGTGAAGGGGAAGGAGGCGGGGAAGAAGAACGCCAGCAAGTACTCCAAGACCACCGGCGACGAGCCCGCCACCAACAGCTTCGGCGCGGGGGTGGTGACGCACAAGATCACCGGCCCGCTGAAATTCGCCGCCTATTCCTTCGACGTTATCTTCGAGGGCGGCGGGGCGGAACGGTTCAGCGATCTTACGACGCAGAACCACATGAACGCGGGGAACGCGTCGATGGGGGTGAGCGCCGCGCAGGCTGCGGTCATCGTCGGCGAAGGTGGCAATCCTTGTGCCAAACTGGACGAAGCCAACAAGGAAGCCTTCAAGAAGGTTGAAGAGCAGTCCAAGGGCAAGGGACTTTCCGACGAGGAAAAGACCAAGCTCACCAACTTCAAGAAAAGCGGGACCATTTCCCATGCCGTGCTGGACAGCTGCGGCAAACAGACCGCCATGGCAGGAACAAGCAGCGGCATGGTGCGCCGGTTCAATCCGCAGTTCTGCACCCCGGCCGGATCGACGGACGACGTGCTTGTCGACCATCCCGATGGAGAAAAGAACGCAAAAGGCAAGGTCAAGAAGCGGGTTCCGTCAAAGATATGCGGATCGGATTTCACCCATCCTCGCGGCGGTATGCACGCCCACAGCGAACCGGGGATTCTGGAAAACATAGACCACAAGAAGCTTTGCCCCGGCGCGAAGCTGATCATGAACATCGAATGGCATCAGTCGGGAAACCCGAAGCCACGGAACGATGCCTGCGGAAACTGCCAGAAGGTTCTGAAAGCCGCCTGCGAGTGTATGAAGATTGAACTTTGCAATGATGATGGCACGACCAGAGATGGCTGCAAAGAAGGTGATCCACCCCCGGAGGGACTGTAATGCTTGATATTCTGCCACATCTTCCCCACATTCAACCAATGCAGCCCGGTGATATTGATCGCTTCGTCTGGAAAGGGCTGACAAAACACATCGGCCCGACGTCTGACTTTACGCCACTTCAGAAGGCCCTGCTGAACAAGACCAACTGCGCCCTTTATATGATCTATATCGGCTGCGTCGGCTTTTGCTCTGCGCGGACGATCACCGCGCTTGACCAGAAGATGAACAATTCTCTGATCGAGCAGATATTCTGCTATCAGTTTGACTGGCGGTATCCCAAGCTGTTCGGGCTTCCCATCACCATGGTCGATTCCGGCGCCGAACGGATTTCCGCGATCAGGCGATCCGTAGCGTTCTATTTTTTTGATATTGTCGAACGCATGCCGAGCTTCTTCAATTCGAACAGCCCGATTGCCGATGTCTCCTTCATGATCAATCTGGCGCGGCATATTGCAGGGCGCGAAAATCAGGACATCTTCGACAGCTGGGTCGAAAAGATGATCGCGCGAATGGATGTTATCGCGCCTTTCCACGAACATCCCTCGCCAAAGCTTTCGGACTATGCATCACGCGAGGAATGGGAAGATACCGTTCGAAAGGTCCACGGCGATCCGTTTCCGATGGAGGTGCTGAACCTTTCGTTCGACCCGACCGGGAAGGACCTTCGCGCGCTGGCAGTCGCCGAACTGAATTCCATCGACCCTGCCGGAAACCCCTTGCTCGCCACGCCCGATCTGTTGCGCGAGCGGGGCTTCAAGGGCACGCCATATCGGCTAGCAAGCTGATGGCCATTGTCGACCCGCGCCTGTTTCTTCCACCGCGACCGGCCGATTATGCCTGGGACGAGCCCAACTACCTTGTCCACTTTCACTTTTTGCCATCCGATCTGCATGACCGGCTGCTTCTGCTCACCCATAATGCCAACCTCGCGCTTGCCATCGGATCGGGTTACTGGATTCTGGCCCGGCTCGGCCCGCTTGACCCGGACCGCGAACCGATGGAGTTCACGCAGGCGGTCTGGGCTGAAATGGCCCCAGACTACGCCTGCGCCCGCCACTATCCCCCCGACGACTTGTGGCGCGGTCCTGTGCGCGGTGCCTTGCTGACCGAGATGACGATCCTGTTTGATGTGCTTGACGAACGGGGGAACAATCCGGTCATCGCCGACCGCGCCGTCTGGATGTACAACTTTGCCCGGCATGTGATCGGACCTATGCCCGAATACCACGCCTGGTTCGAGGCAACGATCCAGCGACTGGAACGGCATCACTCCTGGTCTGCCGAAGGCAACCCGCAGGCAAGGCTGTTTGACGATCATTTCCCGGTCGGCAGGCCTGTCTCACCCGAAGTGTTGGACCCTGAATTCCCCTACGATCCGGCACAGGCACCTGATCTGCTGGACCGGCACATCAACCGATTGCTGCGGAACGGAAACCCGTTTGTGCTGGACGCCGACGAGCATGATCATTGATCTGCATATTCTAACAATCCGTTACCGCCCACACCCAACCCCTTGATTTCCCTTACCCCGCAAACCTGCCCGCGCGCGGGCACCCCGGCCTCAGTTCAGCTGCACGCTCGCCCCCTGCACCCGGTTCGGGCCGTCTGAGCGGCTCAGGACCTGGGTCCCCCGGATCGTCACCCGCCCGTCCGCCGTCATCGTGATCGACGCCTTTCCGCAGCGGAGCGTCATCTCCCGCCCGGCCTCGATCACCAGCCTCTCCCCGTCCACCTCGACCTGCGGGGCGGGGGGCTGGATCAGGCCCAGGATCAGCGGCTGGTCGTCCATCATCGTGACCGCCGCCACCCTGCCAACCGAAGCCGCCGTCACGGGGACCAGCGACTGCGCGAAGGCGGGGGTGTCGCCCAGCACCGCCGGGACACGCACCAGCGCGCGGCCGTCCGGGCCGATGCCGATGATCTCGGCCCGGTGGACGCCCTGCAGGCCGAGGAAAGGTCCGTCATGCATCGCAGCTCTCCCTATTCGAAGGCATAGCCGAACCCGGCGTCCGAGCCCGTCACCGTGACGCGGGTCAGTTCCGCCCCCTCCAGCTTGCGGTTCAGGACCTGGCGGCTGAGTTCCGGCAGCAGCGTGTTGGTCAGGATCGCGTCGATCATCCGCCCCCCGCTCTCGATCTCGGTGCAGCGGGCCTTGATCGTGTCCATCACCCCCTCGCCGATCACCAGTTCCGCGCCATGCCCCGCCTCCAGCCGCCGGGCGATGCCGCGCAGCTTGTGGCCGGCGATGGCCTCGATCATCTGGTCCGACAGGGGATAGTAGGGGATCGTCACCACCCGTCCCAGAAGCGCCGCCGGAAATACCTTGAGGAGCGGCGCGCGCAGCGAGGCGGTCAGCTCCTCAAGGTCCGCGCCAGACTTGCCGTCCTCGGTCATCGCCATGATCTCTTCCGACCCGACGTTGGAGGTCAGCAGGATCAGCGTGTTCTTGAAGTCGATCCGACGCCCCTCGCTGTCGTCCATCATTCCCTTGTCGAAGACCTGGAAGAAGATCTCGTGCACGTCGGGGTGGGCCTTTTCCACCTCGTCCAGGAGGATCACCGAATAGGGGCGGCGGCGAACGGCCTCGGTCAGGATGCCGCCCTTGCCATAGCCGACATAACCCGGAGGCGCGCCTTTCAGGGTGCTGACGGTATGCGCCTCCTGGAACTCGGACATGTTGATCGAGATCAGGTTCTGCTCGCCGCCATAGAGGGTTTCCGCCAGCGCCAGCGCGGTCTCGGTCTTGCCGACGCCGGAGGGGCCGCAGAGCATGAAGACGCCGATGGGTTTTTCCGGCGCGCCGAGGCCGGCGTAGCTGGTCTGGATGCGATTGGAGATCATGCCCATGGCGTGATCTTGTCCCACCACGCGCTCGGAGAGCGTCCCGGCCAGTTGCAGGGCGCGTTCGGTCTGGCTGGCGAGCATCCGTCCCATCGGGATGCCGGTCCAGTCCTGAACGATGGCCCCCACGGCAAGACGATCCACCGCGGGAAGGATCAGTGGGCGTTCCCCCTGCGCCTCGGCCAAGGCGGCCATTTTCGCGCGCAGGTTGGCCAGCATCTCGGCGCGGGCTTCCGGGGTCAGGGCCTCGGGCTCGGCGGTGTCTTCGGACGCTTCCGGAGGAGTCTCGCCGGTAATGCCGGTCTCATCGACGGGCTGCCCCGCCCCGCGCAGGGTGGCACGCAGGGAGAGGACTTCGTCCACCAGAGCCTTCTCGGCGTCCCAGCGGGCTTTCGCGGCGTCCAGTTCGGCCCCGGCCTTCGCCAGCGCGGCCTCGACCTCGGCCTTGCGCTCGCCGACCTCGATGCCGATGGCTTCTTCGCGGCTGATGATCCCCTGTTCGACCTCAAGCGAGGACAGGCGGCGTTCGATGTCTTCCACCTCGGCAGGCGTGGCGTGCTGCGAGACAGCAACCCTTGCGCAGGCGGTGTCGAGCAGGCTGATCGCCTTGTCCGGCAGCTGGCGCGAGGGGATGTAGCGGTGCGACAGCGTCACCGCGGCCTCGATCGCCTCATCCAGGATTTCCACCTTGTGGTGCTTTTCCAGCACCCCGGCCACGCCGCGCAGCATGCGGACGGCGGCTTCCTCCGCCGGTTCCTCCACCTTGACCACCTGGAAGCGGCGGGTGAGGGCGGGGTCCTTCTCGATATGCTCCTTGTATTCCGACCAGGTGGTCGCGGCGACGGTACGCAACTCGCCCCGTGCCAAGGCGGGCTTCAGCAGGTTCGCGGCATCACCCGTGCCCGCAGCGCCCCCGGCGCCGATCAGAGTATGCGCCTCGTCGATGAAGAGGATGATCGGTTTCTCCGATGACTGCACCTCGTCGATCACCTGCTTCAGGCGCTTCTCGAACTCGCCCTTCACAGAAGCCCCGGCCTGCATCAGGCCCACGTCCAGCATGTGCAGATCGACCGCTTTCAACTGCGGCGGCACGTCGCCGCGCGCCAGCCGCAGGGCGAAGCCTTCGACCACCGCGGTCTTGCCGACCCCTGCTTCGCCGGTGAGAATCGGGTTGTTCTGGCGGCGGCGCATCAGGATGTCGATGATCTGGCGGATTTCCGGATCGCGGCCGATCACCGGGTCGATCTTTCCGGCCCGGGCGCGTTCGGTCAGGTTCGTCGCATACTGGTCCAGCGCCGATTTGCCGCCGGGGGCCTGCTTGGCCTTCGGGGCCTCGCCTTCGGGCTTCGCGCCCTCGACCGACTCCGCCAGCAGATCGCCCAGTTGCGCGCCCATCGAGGCCGGGTCGATCTTGTCGAACTCCAGGCTGATCTTGAAGAGCAGGCCTTCCAGCACCGGCACCTTCAGCGCGCCGAGCAGGATATAGGCCGACCGCACGGTGTCGTCGCCGAATTCCAGGCTGCCGAAAGTCCAGCCCTCCTGGATGGCGCGGAAGATATGGTCGGAGAACTCCTCGACCGAGCCCGCGCCATGCGGCAGGGCATCGACGGCCCTTGTGATGTCGGCGGCCAGGCGCGAAGCGTCCATCCCGGCTGAAGCGCAAAGAATTTCGAAATCGGATCGGGCGGACTGGGACAGCGCCTCGATGAAATGCACAAGTTCGACGTAAGGGTTGCCGCGCGCCTTGGCTGTCTGGGCCGCAGCGGAAAACGCCTTCAGGCAGACAGGGTTCAGCTTGCCGACAAGCTCTTTCCGCTTGATCGTCTCGGTGCCGCCGCGTGGGGCCATAATCCTTCCCCTCAAGTGTTTTGAATATGCTTGCTCATCAGGGCGGAAAGACGCAGGCTTTCCGCAAGGTCAGTCTAGTCCGGAATTTTTCCCATGGCGAATGTTTTGCTGGCAGAGCCGGTGGTGGAATCCAGACCCCGGTCGGCTGCAGGGTGACAGGATGATCGACCGTCTGCCCGGAGACATCTTCCGCCAGGGACAGGTGCTGAACCACACCTACGAGATCGAGGGTGTGCTGGGGCGCGGCGGCACGGGCGAGGTCTATCGGGCGCGGAACCAGATTTCCGGGCGGATCGTCGCGATCAAGGCGCTGAACGCGCAGTTCTCGGGCAACGACGACTATATCCAGCTGATGCGCCGCGAAGAGCAGATGCGCGACGTGCTGAACGACGCGGTGGTGCGCTATACCGAATGTTCGCGGACCGATCAGGGCCATGTGTTTCTGGTGATGGATTTCATCGACGGGCCGTCGATGAACGACGTGATGATGCGCCGCCGGATGGATGTGCGCGAGCTGATGATCATCGCGCACCGGGTGGCCGAGGGGCTGGTGGCGGCCCATGCCCGGGGGATCGTCCACCGCGACCTGTCGCCGGACAACGTGGTGTTGCGCGACAGTGCGCCGGAGAAGGCGACGATTATCGACTTCGGCATCGCCAAGGACACCTCGACGGGGGCGAAGACCATCGTCGGCAATGAATTTGCCGGGAAATACGAATATGCCGCGCCCGAGCAGCTGGAAGGCCGGGCAGAGAAGCGGTCGGACCTTTATGCGCTGGGGGCGACGCTTCTGGCGGCTTTCCGGGGGCAGGTGCCGTTTGCCGGGGCCACGCCGGGAGAGATCGTCCGCCGCAAGCAGAACCGGCTGGATACCGAGGGCGTGC
>NZ_DAIQAT010000144.1:0-8806 GCF_036781545.1 Tabrizicola sp. | reverse complement strand
CGCAGCGCCGCGATCAGTTCATATTTCCGCGACCCGTTCGGTGCCGAGTTCGGAGCATAGGTGCCGCGCACGTCGCCCGTGGTCGCGCTGGGGGTGGTCAGGATGCCCGCCGCGAGCGTGCCGGCCGTGGCCGCGACATCATCCATGATCTCTTTCAGAACATCGCTCGCGTCAGCCAGATAGACCGGCAGGCCAAGAACAGTGCCGGTCCCGACCGTCAGCGCGGTCACATCGGCCGAGACCGAAACGGCCGTCACGGTCTTGAACGCCTTCTTGCCCGTGAATGTCGTGCCGCTGGCCGAGGATTCACGCACAACATTGCCATACTCATCCGTGCCGGTGACGGTCAGAACAGCCGTTCCGGTCCATGCCGCCACGACGTTACGGGGCACATCGGCGGAGCCATTGAGGGCCGCCGCCGCCTTCGCCGCGGCAAAGGTGGTGTTGACCGAGAAGACGCCCGCAGCGGTCAGGTTCTGCGAAGCGACGAAGCCGTCAGCATCCGCCGTTGCCGGAGTGCCGAGATGGATCTTCGTCAGGGTTTGCAGGGACATCTTGCCATCGTTGGCCAGCGTCACGACCTCACCTTTGCCGGCGTCGATCTGGGCCCGGTCCAGCAGGAGGGTCAGCACGCTGCCGATCACCAGAGAAATCCCGGTCAGGATCGAAACGGTGATGTTGGACGCGCCGAAGGTCACGGAAAAATCGCCTGCCTTGGCGAACAGAGAGCGATAGGCCGTGGAATGGATTTCGTGGTTCACCGAGCCGAGATAATCTTCGGCGCTGCGGGCCGAGGGGTAGGACGCGGTGAAGGTGCCGCCCGTGCCGGTGGTGGCGGACAGGGTGACGGACACGGTATCGTGTTGGGTCGCCATTTGGGTTTCTCCCGTGCTTGATCAAAAGCGCGGGCTGAGGCGGCCCGCTACGCAGGCCGGAACATGGCGCAAGTCGCCTCAGTCGTGCGGCGATGGCGCGGGCTGGACAGACCAGGCCGCCTCCAGCATCTCGGAACAGACGTTAGCGAATGGATACGGTTCGACCACGACCTGCGTTGCGGCCCTGACCGCAAGGGATGCCTTGTCATGCCCGTGCTGCCAGCCGACGGTATACCCCGCGATGAGCGCAGCCAGCATCCCGCCGAGGGACCAATAGACGCCCGTCATGGCTTCACCTTGCCAATCACCACGAGATACTTCCGGTTGAACTCTTTCATCACCACCGCATCGGGGCGTTGCGGGATGGCCCCCGCTTTGCTCTGGTTCCAATCGCCCTTGCCGTTCATTTCCCGTTCCGCCTCCAGCATGTCGTCATAAAGGTCTGCCATGGCTTGCTTCTCGGGGGGGATGGCCTGACCAGCGCCAGCATAGGCTTTCACGTCGGCATTTGCATCCTGAACCGCTGCCTTGGCGGAATAGAACTGATCCCGATCAATCCAAGGGCCGACCGGAGACGTGAGCGTGCGCAGGATCGGAATGTCCCTCATCCCGATATCGGCCACATCACCTTTGAGGGTCTTGGCGAGAAGATCGGAGGTGCGCCCCACAAACGCCCCGGCGCTGCCAGTCACGAAGGCAGACAGGTGGTCAATCGTTTCGGGGGAAACGCTGATCCATCCCGCTTCGCGGAAATCACCGCCCGTTGCCGAGTTCAGGAAAGACGCGATGGCCTTGGATGCCTCGGAGGCCCCGGCGAAATACACCTCGGAATCCGGGGCGCCGACAGCGGGATAACGGGGATAGATCGGCGTCCCGGTCCAGTCGGCATTTTCACCCATCTCAATCAGTGGGTCAGTGAAGAACGGCGACACAAACGTCGTGCTACTACCCCCGTTGACCGGGGAGAACGCATTGAACAGCGCCGCCGCGACATCGCCCATCGCCTCAGATGGCGACTTCACGCCCCGCACCACCTTGCCAAGGTTCTGTCCGGCATAGGGGAAGATGTTGTAACCGTAGGGCATTGGCACCGCAGCCGGGTTCTGCCCCGTGCCCCAGCCGACGATGTGGAAGTTCCGCTCGTTGCGGTATTCCGGCACCTTGTCATAGAAAAGCTGGCCGTCGTCGTCCTCGTCAGACAGCCAGGCATTCAGCAGATCGTTCAGCATCCCGGCGGCGATGGAGGTAAGCGCCATCAGCGCCACGCGGCGCGAGGTCAGGGCCTTGATGGTCCGAACCGAGCCTTGAACCGCGGCATTGAAGAACGGGTAGAGCGCGTTCATGTTCGCCCCCACTTCCCCGCGACGGTTGAAGTTGACGGTCAGCTCCTTCGCAAGGAATGCCGCATCTTCGACCGCCCAGCCACGCTTGCGGGCCTCGACAAAGGCGGCAAGGCGAATGGCGTTGTCCACCGCAATGTTGGCCCGCTCGATCATGGCCAAGGCAGGGTTGTCACGCATTGACAGGATGGCCCGGGGCGACGTGAGACGCTTCAAGGCGCGGGCCGCCATGGTGCCGCTGGCAAGACGCACGCGCCGGTCGAGGTCTTCCTTGGCGGTTTCGGGTTGCTCGATGGTCCAGAACGAGACCTGCGCCCCGGCCTTCTGGAACTCGCGGTAGTGCTTGGCCCAGACGGAATCATATCGGTTGCCCTGCGCGCGCCACGACCCGGACAAGGCCTTGCGCCAGTCGCGCAGCATGGCCTTGGCGATGGCGCCCTTGTCACCCTCCCCGAAGGCCTGAATGTTGAACTGCGCGGTCTGGAAGTCACGGAAGGCGTTGGCCACCGCAAATTCCGGGTTCAGCATGGTCCGAGTCATGGACCAGAAGCGCGAGAACATCGACAGCAGGCGGGTGATTTGGCCCATCTGATCCGCCCCGACGGTTCCGGCCGCACGCGCAAGCCGCTCGTCATGGAAGATGATCCGGTGTTCCTCACCGCTGATCTTCACAGCCATTTCGTTCGGGGCAAGGATCATGGAAACGGGGTCTTCCACACGGGTTTCGACCAGCCCCGTGGAGCGGTTGAAATACCGCTTCTGGGCCGGTTTCTTCACCTCCCATAGCGCCTTCGATGGGTAATCCTTTGCCAATTCGTGCAGGCTCTGGCCAACCCGGTTCTTTTCGGCGCGGATCGCCACTTCCTGCGCCTGCGTAAAAGCGGCCTGCAACGGGTTGAATGCCTCGGACTTGCGCCCCAGCGCGCGGCGGCTTTCCCCGCCCCGAACGTTGAACCGCTTGCCGATGCCGGTGATGTCCAGCACGGCCTCTGCATGATCGGTCTCGGCAAATCCCTTCAAGGGAACGTAGTGGCGATACATCTTACGCCAGTCGCTGGCCTCGTCGTGCGTGATCAGCCCGGCATCTTCGCGCAGGGAAAGGGTCCGCTCGCGCAGCTTGTCGATCAGGCTTCCAATCTCGACCAGTCGCGCTGCATCAGGGCTGGCCGCCGCGTCGGCAAGGATCTGTTTGGCTTCGGCGTTGGTCATGCCGGAACCGCCATCCGGCATGGCCGGGTTGATGCTGGCAATCTTCGCGTTGCGTTCGATGGCGTGCCTGGCATAGAGCCATTCCCCGACTGCCTCTGCGGTAAGGCGGCCCTTGCTGGCCGCGATAAGGCGGATGATCGGCTTGACGAAATCCTCATCGACCTCGAACAGATGGCGCCCGACCTTGCCGCTGAAGGTGGTTTCAGCGGTGTAGGCGCGTTGCTCCGGCGGCAGGCGCCTGCCCGTGGCCCGCTCAATAGCCTCCTGAGCCCGCAGGACGGGAAGGAAGCGATCCTGAATGTAGACGCGGGCACGGTCGATACCATCGCTCATGCCGCCCGCGCCGTTGCGCAGCCGCGCCCAGATTGGCGCCGTGGCGCGAGTCAGTTCCTCCCAGACGCGGCGGTCGGGAATGAACAGCGCCCCGCCCATGCCGGTGTTGCGATGGGCGCGGGCCTGCGCCGACAGGGGGCGGACGGCCTGCGGGCGCTGGAAGCGGTTGCGGGCCGGATCGCGATACATGCCCTCACTGATGCTAAAGTCCTTGCGGCGCCCCTTGTTTTCCACAAAGCCGAACCGCTTGTAAAAATTCACCAGTCGGTCGCGCGACGTAGTTCCAAACCCATCGTCGCGCAGCCCCGGCGACAAGATCAGGCGGAACCCGTTCTGGTCGGCAAATTCCGCGATCCGCGACATTGCTTTGGTGCCGATACCTTGGCCCTGCTCATCCTTGCCCACCGCAAGCATGTTCAGCTTCAAGTCACCGCTTCGGGTGACAAAAAGCGACAGGGACCGCAGCCCAAGGTCATGCTTCAAGGCCGCCTCGAACGCATCGACGTTTGGTTTTGGCGCCTGCGCCAACTTGCTCGCCCGCATACCGGTATTCCCAGCCTGCCGCTTGCTGATCTCCCCCGCCAGAATGCGCCCGAAGATGTCCTCTGCGGTCTGATAGCCCGCCCCGTTCAGCACATTGCGCAGCGCGCGAAGCAGCCGGGCGATCTTGTTGAACGCCGTGACCAGCGCCGAACCCTTTGGCGACTTCCGGGCCGCCAGCGCCTCGCTGAACTCCTCCGCAATCGCCTCTTCGATCTGCTCATGCGGCAGAAGGTCGGGATAGCGCGCCGCAATGTCGTGCTTGGCGACCCAGCCGCGCTCTGCGGCCAGCTCCAGCGCGCGCCACTCTTCCGGCGTGAACAGGTTCATGGTGCGCAGGGCGTGGATCACCTCGTGGTGCAGCGTGCCCATCGGGTCCATGGAGGCACCGATCACGATTTCAAGCGCGCCGTCGCCCGTGACATGGAACATGCCCTGCCAGTCGCGGGCATCAGAATCCGCCACCAGACGCACGCGCTTCAGGTCGAGACGGTCCAGCTCGGCCCGCAGGCGCGGCATGAGGCGGATGATTTCCTCGGTTGAGGTGGCGGCCTCGCGGACCATCTGGGCGCGTTGCTGCTTTTCAAGGATCGTGATGGCTTGGTCATCGTAGATGACGTAGTTGTAAGACCCTTCGCCAGCGTTGCGGCTGGAGCCGTCAAGGTAGCGGTGGCCTGGGATTCCTGCGGCACGCAGGGCCTCGGATGCCATGCGCCGCGCCTCTGCTTTCGCCGCCGCCCGTTCGCGGGTGCTTTGCATGAAGGCAGCATCGCCCATCGCATCGACGGTCAGTTGGTCAATGAAGTCTTGCCCCGTAGTGGCATCCCACACCGATTTGTCCGGCGCGGCGTCCATGGCGCCAATGATAGCCTGAACCGCTGCGGGTTGCTCCGACAGCGGCGCATCCCAATCCAGAAGGCTTTCCTGGCCGGGAATGTCTACGGTGAAGAGGCGGCCCGGATTGACCTTGGTGACACGCGCCGCCAGCCAGTCGATGGCGGCCAGATGTGCAGCGTATTCCGCCATGTCAGGCGGGAATGCTCGTTGTTCCGCAGCCTTGTATTGCGCCAGCTTGGTTTCCCGATAGACGCGCAGGCGATCCTGAACGTCGTCGCCCGGTGTGGAGTTGATCTTGTCACGCAGATTGCCGATCACGGCTCTAAGGGAGATGCGGAATAGAACGGCACCGTCACGCCACGCCTCTTCAGAAACCCCTTCCGGGCGCGATGGGGGCTTGTCCGCAAGATACTCTTGCGTGCGCTGCATGATGTCGCTGGACTGCGGACCATACAGGAACGGCGGGATTTCCTCGCCGTCGATCCGCAGAGATACCCGGGACAGCTTGTCCCGATACCACTCCGAAACCGCGCGCTTGCCCGCGAAATACAGGCCCCAGCCATAGGCTTGCGCGCCCTCGCCCGTGCCCATGGCATCAAGGCTGAACCGGTCAAAGTCATGCGGCGTCCCATGATAGGCGGTCTCCGCAAAACCCGCCGTCGGCTTCTGCATATCATCAAGGAATGCCTGACGATCCGCCTCACTCTTGAACTGAAAGCCCGGGACTGCGCCGTTGCCCCGGAAGCTGGAATAATAGCCGCCGTGCTGTTTGGCGACGGCCAGGACGGCGGCGTATTCCTCCCGCTCCACCTTGTCGCGGATCGTGGCGACAAACAGGTCAGCGCCCGTCTTGGCGTGCTTCACCTGTGCCAGTTTGAAGGCATCAGCCTTGGCCGCCAGCGGCGGGCCCTGCACAGGCTGCGGCATCGGCGCCGTGGCGTCCTGACCTTCGGCCTCCATCTCCTCGACCACATCGCGAACCGGATCGGGGCGGCGGCGCACATCGTATTGCTCCAGCCGGTCGAAGAACTCGTTGATCGACCGGGCGCCAGCGAAGTTGAGCCGCTGGGTATCCGGCGCCACCTCTTGCCCCTCGGCGGGCTTGTCGATGACCACCACGCGCGTCATCACACTGGTTCCGGCCCGCTCGAAGGCAACAGCCGGAAGCGCCACCTCTGCGGAAAGGCTCAGACCTTTCGCGTCATCACCCTCCCACCACGCATCAAAGCGCTTGTCCGCGCTGGGGCCGGTCGGGATCAGAGCCACGATCCTCCCCCCGGCCCGCAGGTGCTTCGCCGCCTTGGCAAGATGCTGCATCGCGGTTGCGCCGCCCGAGCCAAAGGGCGGGTTCATCACGATCACATGCGCCTTGTTGACCAGGTGGTAGCTTTCGAACGTGCTTTCCACCGTCTTGCCATGTGGTGCCTTGAGCAAGGCCCGGCTGGACAGGTCAGAGGATGGCTCGACCATCGTCAGATCGGCGAAATCCGGCACATAGCGCGCGATGGCACCATCCCCGGCGGAAGGCTCAAGGACGCGCTCATTCGGGCGGATACCGGCCCATTCGACCATCTTGAGGGCAAGCGGTTCCGGCGTCGGGTAGAAGTCGATGCCGTCGCGCTGATCACGGCGCCCGGTGGTCTTGGTGCGCCCGAAATAGTGGGTCTTGGCCTTCTCGAACGGGCTGGTGACATTGGCCTTGCGGTCCCGCTCCTTGCCCCCCTTGCCATCATCCGGGCCGGGTTCAAGGGCTTCCGCTGCCTCGTATGCCTCGATGAAGCCGGTCAGGAGGTCGCGCGCCTCATTGCCCAGCGCAAGGTTCTCGACCGTGCCGCTGCGCTCCGCGATGCGGGTTGCGAAGGCGCGGCGCTCCCATGCGGTGCCAATGGTGTAATACCGGAACGGGGCATTGGTGACGGTGCCCACGCGAAGGATGCGCCCCTCTTCCTGCAAGGTGGTGGTCGGCTTTGTCGGCATCCCGAGATTGATCAGCACGCGCTGGTGGGTGCCGGTAAGATCGTGCATCGAAATCCCAGCCCCTCCCGCGTCGGACTGAACCACCAGAACGTCGGCGCCGCTGCCGTCGGTGTTGAAGTCGGCCAGATTCTGGAGGCGCTTCTTCTGGGGCACTGTGCCGTTGAAGGCGCGGGCCCGCTTGCCAAGGGCCGAGAGCAGGGCATCAACCGGCGCGGCATAGCTGGCGAACTTCATGCGATTGAGGTCGGGGAAAGCCGCCATCAGATCGGCCGCCGCCGCGATGGCATTGGCATCATTTGCCGGTGCGATGTTGGAGAACGGGTTGAACCCGCCGCCGACGTTGTAGTCATGGAACACCACGACCTTCCGGCCCAGAGCGAGGTGCTTTTCGATGTCAGGGATTGCGGCGCGCGCCTTGATCGCCTCAAGAAGCTGCATCCGCTTGAGGTAGTTGAACTTCTGGCTGATCTCCCGTTCCAGCGTCTGATAGCCGTCGGCAATCGCCTTGTCCGCGTTCCTGCGCCCCTCGAACACATGCTTCAGAACGGCGTCGATCTGGGTTCCCAATCCGTCGGCGGCCAGAACGAACTTGCGGTCATAGTCCACATCGACCTGAAGGCTGCGCCCGGACAGCACCCCATCGCGCTTCAGCTTTTCATGGAACTCACGCTCAAACACGGCGCTATCCACCGCCGCCTCGGGCTTGGTCAGCTTGTGATACCGGATGCGATAGCCAAAGTGCTGAACCATGAACAGGTTCTGGCCGCTCTGGCGGCTGCGCCCGACATGGCCATCCTTGGGATAGTCGAAGAGATAGCCCTCGGCATAGTCCACCGCCTTGTCATAGGCGAAGGGCGTGGCGGAGAGGAACAAGACCTTGGAGCGCGGTTCCTGCGCCCAGCGCGCCACCTCCGCCTCTTCGCGCGACTTGAGGCGGCGATACACCGCCGTCTTGGCCTCGCCGTCCCTCATGGCCTTGTAGGCTTCCCACTCCTTGGCGTGACGCATCCGCGACTTGCGCCACAGATCGGCGGGCCGGTGCGTGATGGCGCGCAGGTTCTGGAGCGCACCAGTGACCGCCCCGTCTTGCGAGGACATGAGGTTCTGCGACTCGTCCGTCACGACCAGATCGAAGGACCGGGAAGCCAAGGCATCGTTGTCGCGCAGGTTGGCATAGGTGGTGATGGTCACCGCCTGACCGGCGTCCTTGGTGTCGCGCAACTGGTTCACGGGAACGTCCAGCGCGGAAAGGGCCTTGGTCCATCCGGCGATGACCGCCTCCGACGGGGCGACGATCAGGATATCCCCCTTGCCCATCTGGACGAAGCGCTTGATCACCCCGCCCCCGGAGAAGGTCTTGCCCGTGCCGGTGCCGTTGGTGATCATCATGCCGTGCCCGTCGGGCTTGGAGAAGCGGCGTTCCACCTTCAGCACGTCGTCTTGCTGCTCGGGAAGCAGAAGCGGCAGCGTGGCCCGGATATTCGCCTCGTCCGCCGCAACCGGCTTGATCCGGTCGGCCTTGGCCTGCACCGCGGCACGGTCATCGGCCTCGATGGCGCGCGGCGCAGGTTCAGTGGCCAGCCCCACCCGCCCTGCGCGCAGATTGGCGAGGAAGGATTCGAGATAGGGCGTCATCTCCGCCACCTCTTCCCGCGTCATGCCGGCATCGCGCAGCGGCAGGATGATGCTGCGGAA
>NZ_DAIQAT010000143.1:0-8934 GCF_036781545.1 Tabrizicola sp. | reverse complement strand
GCGTCGTGGCCGGGGCGGTCGGTGACGAAGGTGATCTGATCGGCGTAGGGGGTGGTTTTCGGCGCCATCTCATCCAGAAGCGCGCAGATGGTGCGGACGAGGTCGATGTTGCGGCGTTCGTTCTCGCCGCCGATGTTGTAGCTGCGGCCCAGGGTGCCCTTTTCCAGCACAAGGAGCAGGGCGTCGGCATGGTCTTCGACATAGAGCCAGTCGCGGATGTTCTCGCCAGTGCCATAGACCGGGATCGGGCGGCCGTGGAGGGCGTTCAGGATGGTGACGGGGATCAGCTTTTCCGGGAAGTGGTAGGGGCCATAGTTGTTGGAACAGTTGGTCAGGACGACCGGCAGGCCATAGGTCTCGTGCCAGGCCCGGACCAGATGGTCGGAGGCGGCTTTCGATGCGGAATAGGGCGAGCGGGGGTCGTAGGGGGTGTGTTCGGTGAACTGGCCCTCCGGTCCCAGCGAACCGAAGACCTCGTCGGTGGAGATGTGGTGGAATCGGAAGGTTTCGGGCTTTCCGGCGCGGCTCCAGTGGGCGCGGGCGGCTTCCAACAGGTTGAAGGTGCCGGTGATGTTGGTCTGAATGAAATCCGCCGGGCCGTCGATGGAGCGGTCGACATGGCTTTCGGCGGCGAGGTGCATCACGGCGTCAGGGTTGTGGAGCGCGAAGATGCGGTCGAGGGCGGCGCGGTCACGGATGTCGGCCTCTTCGAAGCTGTAAAGGTTGGAATTGGCGACGGAGGCGACATTGGCCTCGTTCGCGGCATAGGTCATGGCGTCGAGGTTGACGACCTCATGGCCACGGGCCACGGCAAGGCGGACGACGGCGGAGCCGATGAACCCGGCGCCGCCGGTGACGAGGAGCTTCATTCGCTGACCCCATGGCGGAAGGGCTGGCCGATGTCGGCGAGAAGGGGTGCGCGGGCATCCTTGTCCGAAAGGATGGGCGAAGCGGTGCCCCAGTCGATGCCGAGGGCCGGGTCGTCCCAGCGGACAGCACCATCATTCTCGGGGGAGTAGAGGTCGGAGCATTTGTACTGGACTTCGGTGTCGGCGGTGAGCGTCACGAAGCCGTGCAGGAAGCCCTTGGGGACGAACAGCTGCCGCCCGTTGTCGGCGGTCAGCTCGACGGCGACATGCTGGCCGTAGGTCGGTGATCCGCTGCGGATGTCGACCGCCACGTCCAGGATCGCGCCCTTCGAGCAGCGGACCAGCTTGTCCTGCGCGCGGGGCGGCGACTGGAAGTGCAGGCCCCGGAGCGTGCCTTTCGCGGCAGAGAAGGAGTGGTTGTCCTGCACCCAGGGCAGGTCGAGGCCCGCATCTGCCATCCGCGCGGCGTTCCAGGTTTCCATGAACCAGCCGCGTGCGTCGCCGAAGCGGCGGGGGGTGAGGATCAGGACTTCGGGCAATGCGGTGGGATCAATCTGCATGGGCAATACTCGTCAGGACGGATGCCGCAGACTTGCGACGATATGTGTCGCAATGCAAGCCGGGAGGGGCCGGAAACAGTCTGTTTGCGGGGTTTTGCCGGTTCTGGTCTTGGGCTATCAGGGGGCCGATCAGCAGGGGGAAGGACGAGGGCATGACCCATCTCTGGGTGCGGGCAGAACAGCGGCCGAACGAGGAGCGGGTGGGGCTGACGCCCGAAGGCGCGGCGGCGCTGGTGCAGGCGGGCATCCGGGTGACGGTGGAGAAGTCCTCGGTCCGGGCGATCCCGCTGAAGGGCTATGTCGCGGCGGGCTGCGGGATCGTGGAGGAGAATGCGTGGCCCAGGGCCCCCGCCGATGCGATCATCTTCGGGCTGAAGGAACTGCCGGAGGACGGCACCCCTTTGACGAACCGGCACATCATGTTCGGCCATGCCTACAAGGGGCAGCCGGCGGGTCAGGTCCTGCTCAAGCGGTTCAAGGCCGGGGGCGGGGTGCTGTACGATCTGGAATATCTGGTGGGCGAGGACGGGCGCAGGGTCGCGGCCTTCGGCTACTGGGCCGGATATGCGGGCGCGGCGGTCAGCCTGAAATGCTGGGCGGCGCAGCAGCGCGGCGGGATTGCCGGGCCGGTGCGGAAGGCCGCGTCGAAGGAGGCGCTGCTGGCGGAACTAGGCGCCGAGCTGGCCGGTCTGGAGCGGCCCCGGGCGATCATCATCGGCGCTTTGGGGCGGGTCGGCACGGGGGCGGCGGACCTGTGTCGGGCGATGGGTGTCGCGGTGACGAAATGGGACATGGCGGAGACGGCGAGCGGCGGGCCGTTCCCGGAGGTGCTGGAGCACGAGATTTTCCTGAACTGCATCCTCGCCCGGCCGGGGTGTCCGGTGTTCGTTCCGGCTTCGGCCAGGACTGACCCGCGCAAGCTGACGGTGATCGGGGATATCGCCTGCGACCCGACCTCGGATTTCTCGCCTATCAAGGTCTATGACCGGGCGACCGACTGGGATGCCCCGGCGCTGCGGGTGCATGACGACCCATCGCTGGACGTGACGGCGATCGACAACCTGCCGAGCCTGATGCCGGTGGAATCTTCGGTGGATTATGCGGCGCAGCTTTTGCCGTCGCTTCTGACGCTGGAGGCGCTGGACAAGGGAGTCTGGGGCCGGGCAAAGGTGGAATTCGACATGCACGTCGCGGGCGTGTGAGAGGGCGCAAATCTCTTCGAAAAGATTTGCCAAGAATTTTCGAAAATTCTTGGTCGGCGGGCCAAGCGAAGGGGAGCAAGATCATGACCATCCATTGGTGCGGCACGGGGCTGTCGTCGATTCCGGGCTTGCGGCGGCTGATCGAGGCGGGCCACCCCGTGACGGTCTGGAACCGCACGGTCGATAAGGCGCGTGCCGAAGTCGGCGACCTGACACAGGACATCCGGGCCTTCAGCCTGGAGGCGCTGGGCGCGGTGCTGAAATCGGGCGACATCGCGGTGTCGATGCTGCCGGCCGACCAGCATGTCAGGATCGCGACGCTGTGCCTGGAGAAGGGGGCGAACTTCGTCTCCTCCAGCTATATCGCGCCCGAGATGCGGGACCTGGATCAGGCCTTCCGCGAGGCGGGGCTGGTCTCGATCAACGAGGTCGGCCTCGACCCCGGCATTGATCACCTGATGGCGCATGACCTGGTGGCGCGCTATCGGGCCTCGCCTGTCTATCACAACGACAACGTCCTGAGCTTCACCAGCTACTGCGGCGGGGTGCCGAAAGAGCCGAATGTATTCCGCTACAAGTTCAGCTGGGCCCCGGCGGGGGTGTTGAAGGCGCTGCGCTCGCCCTCGCGCAGCTTGCGGCATTTCAGCGAGCTGCGGGTGGCGCGGCCCTGGGATGCGATCAGCCGCTATGACGCACCGCTACCGGTGCCGGAGAGCTTCGAGGTCTATCCGAACCGCGACAGCTATCCGTTCATGGAGGAATACCGCTTCGAGCCGCATTGGAAGGTGCGCGACTTCGTGCGCGGGACGATCCGGCTGAACGGCTGGGCCGACGCCTGGGCGCCGATCTTCCGCGAGATCGAGGGGCTGGAAGGCAAGCCCGTGGCGGAGATCAACGCCGCGCTGGACGCGCGGGCGGCCGAGCTTTTGAAGGACAATTCCTATGCCGAGGGCGAGCCGGACCGGGTGGTGCTGTTCGTGTCGCTGAAGGCCGAGCGCGACGGGGTGCCGGTGTTCCATCAGACCTGGGCGCTGGACGCCTGGGGCGATGTGCGCGGCACGGCGATGGCGCGGCTGGTCTCGGTGCCGGTGTCCTTGGCCATCGAGGCGGTCATGAACCGCGAGATCCCGGCGGGGGTGCATGGCGCACCGCATGACCCGAAGCTGCTGACGCGCTGGCTGGAGCAGGTCGGGCATCTGGCGCAGGTGCTGCAAAGGATCGACCACCTGGGGTGACAGCTCCTCGTTCGCCTTCGGCTTCTCGTCGAAGTCATGCGAGGAGTGCCGAAGGCATCGACGAGCGGCCCGGTTTTGCCTATCATCCGCGCCTACGACCCGGGCGAACCGGGCAAGCGAGCGAGGCAGGACGTGCGCACCACGTCGAAGCGACTGGATCGGCTGGCCGACCGGCTGGCGGTGCTGGCGGCGCGCCGGGCACGGCCTGCGGGCGGCTTCGTGTCGCAGCCGGAGCCGCGGTCCATCGGGCTTTACACCCGCGGCAAGCAGCTGGTGTCCGGGAACATCCTTTTGGCCGGCCATCTGGCCGAGGCGCCGGGAGTGTCGCTGTGGGAGATCGCCGCCCCCGAAGGGTTCACGGCGCAGGCGCAGGGGTTCGGCTGGCTGGATGACCTGGCAGCCTTGGGAACCAAGGAGGCGCAGGCGCGGGCGCAGGACTGGACCTGGGGCTGGATCACCCGCTACGGCGCGGGCAAGGGACCGGGCTGGACGCCGGACCTGACCGGGCGGCGGATCATCCGCTGGGTGCATCACGCGACCTTCCTGATGCAGGTCCGCGACAAGGCGCAGTCGGCGGCGTTCTACGCGGCGCTGTCGCGGCAGGCGGCCTATCTGGCGAAGCGCTGGCGCAGCGCGGCAGAAGGCCTGCCCCGGTTCGAGGCGCTGACCGGCCTTGTCTATGCCGGGATATCGCTGATCGGGATGGAGGGGCTGGTAGCCCCTGCGACACAGGCGCTGGCGGCGGCCTGCGAGGCGGATATCGATGCCGAGGGCGGTATCCCGACGCGGAACCCCGAGGAACTGCTGGAGGTGCTGACCCTGCTGACCTGGTCGGCCAGCGCGATGAGCGAGGCGAACCTGACCGTGCCGCCCGCTTTGTCGGCGGCGATCATCAGGATCGCACCGGCGCTGCGGGGCCTGCGGCATTCCGACGGCGAGCTGGCCCGGTTCCACGGCGGCGACAAGGGGGCGGAGGGGCGGCTGGATCAGGCCTTGGCGGCGGCAGGGGTGCGGGCGGGGGCGACGCCTGCCATCGCCATGGGCTATGCGCGGCTGCATGGCGGGCGGACCTCGGTCATCGTCGATGCCTCGGCCCCGCCGGGGGGACGGGCGGCGCGGACGGCCCACGCCTCGACAGGCGCCTTCGAGCTCTGCTCGGGGCGGCGGGCACTGGTGGTGAACTGCGGTTCGGGTGCGGGTTTCGGGGCGGACTGGGCAAGGGCGTCGCGGGCGACCGCCTCGCATTCCACGCTGGGGATGGACGGGGTCTCGTCTTCGCGCCTCGGCGCGGCGGGCGAGGCGCTGGACCACCGGGCGCAAGTCACCTCTTCGCGTCTCACGATGGGAACCGAGGGGACCGACCTGTATCTGGCGCATGACGGTTGGCTGTCCAGCCACGGGCTGACGGCGAGCCGGAGCCTGACGCTGGCGCATGACGGGCGGCGGCTGTCCGGGGTGGATGCGCTGACGGCGATGACGGCCGAGGCGCGGCGTCGGTTCGAGGATGTGATGACGACGACCGCGATGGCGGGCGCGCGCTTCGCGATCCGCTTCCATCTTCACCCGGAAGTGGATGCCGCGCTGGACATGGGCGGCGCGGCGGTGTCGCTGGCGCTTCGCAGTGGCGAGATCTGGATCTTCCGATTCACCGGCCCGGCGGATCTGCGGCTGGAACCCTCGGCCTATCTGGAGCAGGGGCGGCTGAATCCGCGCCCCTGCCTGCAAATTGTGCTGCATGGCGAGGCGCGGGGCTTCGAGACACGGATAGGCTGGACCTTGGCGAAGGCAAAGGATACTCCGCTGGCCATCCGGGACCTAGAGGGGGTGGACCCCTGAAGGCCCCGGCTGATGACCACGGGCAAGCGAAGGGTTCCAGCGATGACCAACCTCGTCCCCATCGGCCGCGCGCTGATCTCGGTTTCCGACAAGACCGGACTTCTGGACCTGGCCCGCGCACTGGCGGGATACGGGGTGGAGCTGATCTCGACCGGCGGGACCAGCGGCATGTTGCGCGCGGCAGGGCTGGCGGTACGGGATGTCAGCGACGTGACCGGGTTTCCCGAGATGATGGACGGGCGGGTGAAGACGCTGCATCCGAACGTGCATGGCGGGCTTCTGGCCTTGCGCGACGACGACGAACATCTGGTGGCGATGGCCGCGCATGGGATCGAGCCGATCGACCTGCTGATCGTGAACCTCTACCCGTTCGAGCAGACCGTTGCCAACGGGGCCGACCATGCCACCTGCATCGAGAACATCGACATCGGCGGCCCCGCGATGATCCGCGCCGCGGCGAAGAACCACCGCTTCGTGGCGGTGGTGACGGACCCGCTGGATTATGACTGCCTCCTGGCGCAGTTGAAGGCGAACGACGGGGCGACGATGCTGGCCTTCCGGCAGAAGCAGGCGCTGACCGCCTATGCGCGGACAGCGGCCTATGACACCGCCGTCAGCACCTGGCTGGCGGAAGAGATCGGTCAGGCAACCCCGCGCTATCGCAGCTTCGCGGGTCGGCTGGCCCAGCCGCTGCGCTATGGCGAGAACCCGCATCAGGCGGCGGCCTTCTACACCGATGGCACCCGCAGGCCGGGCGTGGCTACGGCGCGGCAGTGGCAGGGCAAGGAGCTGTCCTACAACAACATCAACGACACCGACGCGGCCTTCGAACTGGTGGCAGAGTTCGCGGGCGGTGATCCGGCCTGCGCGATCATCAAGCACGCGAACCCTTGCGGGGTGGCCACCGCTTCGACCCTGACCGAGGCCTACCAGCGCGCCTACCAGTGCGACCAGACCTCGGCCTTCGGCGGGATCGTCGCGCTGAACCAGGTGCTGGACGCGGCGACGGCGGAGGAGATCGTGAAGATCTTCACCGAGGTGGTGATCGCCCCCGATGCGACCGATGAGGCGCGGGCGGTGTTTGCGGGCAAGAAGAACCTACGCCTGCTGACGACGGGCGCGCTGCCGGATCCCAAGGCGAAGGGGCTGGCGTTCAAGCAGGTGGCGGGGGGATTCCTTGTGCAGGACCGGGATGCGGGGCACGTTTCGGCCAGCGATCTGAAGGTGGTGACGAAGCGCGCCCCGACCGAGGCCGAGCTGCGCGACCTGATGTTCGCCTGGACCGTGGCGAAGCATGTGAAGTCGAATGCGATCATCTATGTGAAGGATGGCGCGACCGTAGGTGTCGGCGCGGGGCAGATGAGCCGGGTCGACAGCACCCGCATCGCCGCCCGCAAGGCGCAGGACATGGCCGAGGCGCTGGGGCTGGAGCACTCCCTTACCAAGGGAGCTGTCGTGGCCTCGGATGCCTTCTTCCCCTTCGCCGACGGCCTCATCACGGCGGCCGAAGCCGGGGCGACGGCGATCATCCAGCCCGGCGGCTCGATGCGCGATGACGAGGTGATCGCGGCGGCGGATGAACGCGGGCTGGCGATGGTCTTCACCGGCCAGCGGCATTTCAGGCACTGACATGCGGCGTTTCTGGATCACCGCAGTCGCCACCTTTGCGCTCGACCAGCTGACCAAGCTGGGCGTCGTCCACGGATTGGACCTGATCGACCGGCACGAGATCGACGTGCTGCCCCCGTATCTGGTCTTTCGCATGGCCTGGAACGAGGGCATCAACTTCGGCCTTCTGTCGCACGGCTCGGACATCGCGCGTTGGGGCCTGATTGCGGTTGCCCTGGTGATCTCGGCCTGGGTGATCTGGTGGATGCGGCGCGAACGGGGCAACTGGAAAGCGGAACTGGCGGGAGGCCTGCTGGTGGGGGGCGCCCTGGGCAATATCGTCGACCGAATCGCCTATGGCGCGGTGGCGGATTTCCTGAACATGTCCTGCTGCGGGATCGAAAACCCCTATGCGTTCAACGTGGCCGACATCGCGATCTTCGCGGGGGCGCTGGGGCTGGTGATCTTTGCCAAAGGCGCGGCGGCCGGGCAGGCGAAGGGTGGAAAACCCGTCCGCCGCCGTCGCTAAACACCCGTGACGCCCGCTTTGCTTTAGGCTAAGACGGGTCAAAGACGGTTCGGAGGCAGGTATGCGGGCAGCGAAAGGCAGGGCGGTCATCGCGGTTGCGGCGATGGTCACGCTGGCGGCCTGCGGTGGCAGGGACGCGCCCCAGTTGATGAACCTTCGCAGCGGGCAGGGTCCGGACGAATTCGCTATCGTTCCCCCGAAGGCGCTGGAAATGCCCAAAAGCCTTGCCGACCTGCCGGAGCCCACGCCCGGCGGCTTCAATCGCACCGACCAGACGCCCGAGGCGGACGCCGCAGTCGCGCTGGGGGGCAAACCCTCTGCCGCCGGGGGCATTCCGGCCGGCGATTCAGCGCTTTACGCCCATGCAGCACGCTTCGGCGTCGATGGCGGCATCCGCGCCCAGCTCGCTTCGGAAGACCTGAAATGGCGGCGCGACAACGATGGCCGCCCGCTGGAGCGGCTGTTCAACGTGAACGTCTACTACAAGGCCTACCGCAAGCAGCGGCTGGACCAGCAGGCAGAGCTTGCCCGTTGGCGCAAGCTGGGGATCCGCACCCCCTCGGCGCCACCTCGTCAGGTTGGCGAAGAGTAACAAGCGCGTGGCCCCGGCCTGCCCGGGCTTGATCCTCGCGGCCGCGCACCGCAGTTTCCCCCGAACACCTGACTGGAGAAGCCGATGCTCGGAAGAACAGGCGCTGGCATTGCCCTTGCGCTGACCCTGGCCCTGCCCGCCGCCGCACCCGCCCTTGCCGACGAGCCGGTGACGAATTTCACCCTCGACAACGGGCTGAACGTGGTGGTGATCGAGGATCACCGCGCCCCGGTGGTCGTGCAGATGATCTGGTATCGCGTCGGCGCGGCGGACGAACCGCTGGGCCATTCCGGCATCGCGCATTTCCTGGAGCACCTGATGTTCAAGGGCACCGAAAAGGTGGCCCCGAACGCCTTCTCCGGCATCGTCGAGGCACAGGGGGGCGACGACAACGCCTTCACCAGCTGGGACTATACCGCCTATTTCCAGCGCATCGCCGCCGACCGGCTGGATCTGGTGATGGAGATGGAAGCCGACCGGATGCGCAACCTGCGCCTGACCGA
>NZ_DAIQAT010000142.1:0-8942 GCF_036781545.1 Tabrizicola sp. | reverse complement strand
ACGTGGTCTTCCACCGCGTGATCGACGGCTTCATGGCCCAGACCGGCGACGTGCAATACGGCAAGGCCGGGGGCGATCTGTCGATGGCCGGCATGGGCGGGTCCGACAAGCCCGACATCCCGGCCGAGTTCACCAAGGACCTCAGCTTCCAGCGCGGTGTCGTCGGCATGGCCCGGGCGAACGATCCGAACAGCGCGAACAGCCAGTTCTTCATCACTTTCGGCGACGCGAGCTTCCTCGATGGCCAGTACACCATCGTCGGCAACGTGATCTCCGGGATGGAGGTGGTCGACGCCATCCAGCGCGGCGAACCGCCCGCCAAGCCGGATGTGATGACCAAGGTCACGGTGCAGGAATAAACGAAAGGGGCCCCGCGGGGCCCCTTGTCATTCCGCGCAGGCGGTCAGATCCAGCTGGTCCCAGATCTCGATCTCGGGACCGTCCATCACCGAATAGCGCAGCTGCCGTCCGAAATCGGCGAGGATCAGCGACGGCGGGGCAGGCTGGTCGGCAAAGGGCAGCATTCCGATGCGGCCCTGGTCCAGCCCGTAGACCACACCTTGCCAGGCCTGACACTCGTCCAGCACCTCCTGCGGGGTGGGGCCGTCCTGCGAAGGCGGCGGGCAACCCGCGAAAAGCGTGCCCTCCTGCCGGCTGACGCCCATGTTCTGCGCGATCTGGCCCCAGAGAACCCGACCGTCCGGCAAGCCAAGCTCGATCATATGGTCGACCTGACCGACCATCTCCCAGGACTGCGGCACCCGAAAGCGCAGTTCGAACCCGCTTTGCGGCTCGGTATAGATTGCCAGCGACATCGGGCAGGCCCCGGCCGCCGACCCGGTCAGCGCCAGCAGGGTGGTCGCGAGCCGGATCATCCCAGCACCACCAGCGCGTGGCGCTTCCGGCCTGCCGTCAGCTTCAGGGGCTCGGCCAGGTGGCTGGCCCCATAGCGCAGGCCGCTGTCGGTGACGATCTCGTCGTTCACGCGTGCGCCACCCTCGGCAATCAGCCGTTTCGCATCCTTGCCGCTGGCTGCGAGGCCAGCACGGACGAAAAGCTGCACGATCCCCACGCCCTCGGCCAGTTCGCCCGGCTCCAACACCACCGTCGGCAGGTCGTCGCCGATGCCGCCCTTCTCGAACACTTCCCGCGCGGTCGCTTCCGCCGCCGCCGCCGCTTCGTCGCCGTGCAGCAAGCCCGTCGCGAGGTTCGCCAGCAGGATCTTCGCCTGGTTGATCTCGGACCCGCCAAGCGCGCCCAGACGGTCGCACTCCGCCACCGGAAGCTCGGTGAATATCTTCAGGAACCGGCCGACGTCGGCATCCGTCGTGTTCCGCCAGAACTGCCAGAACTCATACGGGCTCAGCATTTCGCCGTTCAGCCAGACTGCGCCCGAGGCCGATTTCCCCATCTTGCGCCCGTCGCTTGTCGTCAGCAGCGGGGTCGTCAGCCCGAATATCTCCTGGTCGATCACCCGGCGGGTCAGGTCGATCCCGTTGATGATGTTGCCCCACTGGTCCGACCCACCCATCTGCAACAAGCAGCCGTAGCGGCGGTGAATCTCCAGGAAGTCATAGGCCTGAAGGATCATGTAGTTGAATTCCAGGAACGAGAGCGATTGCTCGCGATCCAGCCGCGATTTCACCGACTCGAAGCTCAGCATCCGGTTGACGCTGAAATGCCGCCCGATGTCGCGCAGGAAGTCGAGATAGTTCAGCCCGTCCAGCCATTCCGCGTTGTTCAGCATGATCGCATCGGTCGGCCCGTCGCCATAGGCGAGGTAGCGGGCGAAAACCTGCTTCAGCCCGGCGATGTTCTGGTCGATCGCATCGGGCGTCAGCAACGGGCGCTCCTCGCTGCGGAAAGAGGGGTCGCCGACCTTGGTCGTTCCGCCCCCCATCAGGGTAATGGGTTTGCCGCCCGTCTTTTGCAGCCAGCGCAGCACCATGATGTTCATCAGATGGCCGACATGCAGGCTGGGCGCCGTCGCGTCGTAGCCGATGTAGGCAGGCACCACATCCTTCACCAATGCCTCGTCAAGCGCCTGATAATCCGTGCAATCGGCAACAAAACCGCGCTCGAACATCACACGCATGAAGTCAGATTTCGGATGGTAGTTCATGGCCGCCTCGGTCTAGGATGTGGCGGCGGTATATCTGTGCGAAGGTTCCAAGGGAAGATGCGGAAGGACGGGGCTCTGTGGGCGCTTGGCGCTATGTCCGGCACCTCGCTGGACGGGGTCGACGCCGCGATGATCAAGACCGACGGTCACGCGGTCTTTGCCTTCGGTCCCGCCGCCTATCGCCCCTACACGCCTGAGGAACAGGAGGCCCTGCGCGCGGCGCTCGGCCAATGGCCCGGCGATCCGCAGGTCGAGGCCGCCGCCGAAGTGGTCGAGACCGCCCATGCCGAAGTGCTGGCCCGCTTCTCGGGGGCCGAGATCCTGGGCTTCCACGGCCAGACCCTCGCGCATGATCCGAAGGGCAGGGGCACCCACCAATGCGGCAACGGCGCGCTTCTGGCGCAGCTTCTGGGCTTGCCGACGGTCTGGGACTTCCGCTCCTCCGACGTCACCATCGGCGGGCAGGGTGCGCCGCTGGCGCCCTTCTACCATTACGCGCTCGCCCGCCACATCGGCGCGACCGAACCCCTGGCCTTCCTCAACCTCGGCGGCGTCGGCAATCTCACCTGGATCGACCCCACCGCGCCCGGCCCGGAAAGCCCGGGCGCGCTTCTCGCCTTCGACACCGGCCCGGCGAATGCCCCGATCAATGACCTGATGCGCGACCGGCTAGGTCTTTCCCATGACGAAGACGGCGCGCTGGCCGCGAAGGGCGAGGCGGACGAGGCCTTCGTCGCCTCGGTCCTCAAGGACCCCTGGTTCGACGCCCCACCGCCGAAGTCGCTGGACCGCAACGATTTCCACGGACTGATCGAGCGGCTGGCGATGCTGTCCGACGAAGACGCCGCCGCCACCCTTACCGCCGTTGCCGCGGCTTCCGTCGCCGCTACGCAGATCCATTTCCCCGCGCCCGTGACCCGGATCCTCGTCACCGGCGGGGGCCGCCACAACCCGACCCTGATGGCCGAGCTGCGCCGCCGCATTCCCTGCGCGATCCTGCCGGTGGAAGATGTCGGTCTCGACGGCGACATGCTGGAAGCCCAGGCCTTCGCCTTCCTCGCCGTCCGCGTGCTGCGCAAGATGGCGACCTCCAGCCCCGATACCACCGGCACGCCCGCCCTGGTCGGCGGTGGCCAGATCAGCCGGCCCGACTGAGCCGTCCCGCCAGGATCGGCAGCGAATAGATCACCAGCGCGATCCAGATCAGCCCGAAGGCCAGCATCTTCACCTGGCTGAACGGCTCGTCGAAGATGAAGACCGCGGTCAGGAAGATCATCGTCGGCGCGATGTATTGCATGATCGCGATGGTCGACAGCGTCAGCCGCTTCGCCCCGTTGGCATAGATCATCAGCGGCCCCGCGGTGACGATCCCGCAACCGATCAGCAGCGCATCGTCCCAGACCACGCCCTGCCGGAAATGCGACGTGCCCTGCGCCGCCAGCCAGACCATATAGGCCAGCGCGGGCACCAGCAGGATCAGCACCTCCAGCGCGAAACCCTGGTTCGGCCCGATCGGCAGCCGCTTCTTGAGATAGGCGTAGAAGCCCCAGGTCACGGTCAGCCCCAGCGCCACCACCGGCAGCCGCCCGGCCTCCCAGGTCAGGATGCCCACCGCCACGACCGCCAGCGCAATCGCCGCCATCTGCGTCCGCCCCATCCGCTCGCCCAGGAGCACCGCGCCCAGGAAGATCGAGAAGAGCGGGTTGATGTAATACCCCAGCGCCGCATCCAGCGCATGCCCGGAGCCGATGGCCCAGACATAGATCCCCCAGTTGACGCTGACCAGCGCCGCGGTCATCGCGCCCATCCCCAGCATCCGGGGGCTTTTGAGCGCGGCCTTCAGATCCCCCGTCCGCCCGGTCCACCACAGGACCGCCAGCGCCACCGGGACCGACCAGACCACCCGATGCGCGATCACCTCGGGCGGCGGGATATGCGCCAGCGCCTTCATGTACAGCGGCAGGAAGCCCCACAGCAGATAGGCCGTCAGCGCATAGAGAAAGCCGGACAGGCTGTCGCCGCTGGTGGCAGCCGGAGGGGGCTGAGGAGTGGTATCGCTCATGCCCCACCCCTAGCGAAAGCGCCGGAGCCTCACCACCCCGATCTTGTGCCCCGCACAATCCCGGATGTCCTGCAGGCAGGCATTTCATACTGGCGCAAATATCCCCGCCGGAGGCATCCACCCTGTCCCAACGGGCGACCGGCCGCGGCATCAGAGCCGCCGCGCCAGATACTCCCGCGTGAAGGCCGCGTAGCCCTCTGCCGTCACCCGCAATTCCGCCTTCATCAGCCCGTGCACCTCCGGCAACCGGTGGAAGGGCACCGTTGGCCAGACGTGGTGTTCCACATGATAGGGCATGTTCCAGGCCAGCCAGCGCATCGCCCTTGTGGTGAAGGTCGTCCGCGTGTTCTCGAACATGTTCGCCACCTCCGGGCAGTCGCCATGTTCCGCCAGCAGGTAAAGCCGCAAGACGGGCTGGCCCAAGGCCACCGGCACCACCCAGACCCACAGGAGCACGGGCGTTCCCAGCAGCGACAGCGCGGCCAGCGCATAGAGGAGCGCCATCCACCGTGCTTCCGCCACAATGCGCGCCCTCGCCCCCTCGGCCACGAACTCATCCGTCACCCGGCCCGCCACCAGCCTGCCCATCAACCGCAGCCCGGAAATCCAGTAGGGCAGGCCCGAGACATGCCAGACCCACTCCCGCAGCGTCTCGGGCTTCGGCCCCGCCAGTTCCGGGTCCTTCCCCGGCAGGTTGGTCCAGCGGTGATGCGCCATGTGGAAGGCGCGGAACCATTCGAAGGGCAGCACCAGCAGCAGCCCGCACAGCCGCCCTGCCCAGTCGTTCAGCCAGACCGTGCGGAACGGCGTCCGGTGCGTCGCCTCATGCTCCAGCGTGAAGAGGAAGATGATCAGCACCCCCTGCACCGGCAGCAGGGCCCACCAGCCCGGCACGCCCGCCGCGATCAGCGCGCCCACCACGACAATCGCCCCCAGATGCCCGGCCAGATGCCAGAGGCCCGGCCCGTCCGACCGTTCGGTCATCGCCTCGCGCAGGTCGGGCGGCAGGGCGGAGAGGAAAGTCTTGTGATCCATCACGGGCTCCACCCCGGCGGGGCCAGTTCGAACCCCTCGAAGCGGAAGCCGGGCGATACCGTGCAGCTGACCAGCGTCCAGCCCCCGGTCGAGTGCGCCGCCTGCCAGCATCCCGCCGGGATGACCGCCTGCACCACCTCGCCCCCCAGCACATCCGGCCCCAGCCGATGCTCCACCTCTGCCCCTATCGACAGCACCAGCGGCGCGCCCGCGTGCCACAGCCAGATCTCGTCGGCATCGACCCGGTGCCAGTGGCTCCGCTCGCCCGCCTTCAGCAGGAACAGGATCGCCGTCCCGCTGGCCCGTCCGCCGGTGTCCGGCCCGACCCAGGTCTGCCGGTACCAGCCGCCCTCGGGATGCGGCTGCAACCCCAGCTTCGCGATGATCGCCTCTGCCGTCATGCCTGCCTCCATTCGCCCGGAGCCAGCCCCTCCAGCGTCCAGTCCCCCACCCGCCAGCGGATCAACCGCAGGCAGGGCAGGCCCACTGCCGCGCACATCCGCCGCACCTGCCGGTTCCGCCCCTCGCGGATCGTCAATTCCAGCCACCCGTCCGGCACCGTCTTCCGCAGCCGGATCGGCGGGGTCCGGGGCCAGAGCCATGCGGGCTCGTCCACCGCCCTCGCTTTCGCCGGCAGGGTCGGCCCGTCGTTCAACGCCACGCCCTCCCGCAGCCGCTGCAGCGCGCCCTCCGTGACCACCCCCTCGACCTGCGCGAGATAGGTCTTCTCCAGCTTGTGCCTGGGGTCCGCGATCCGGGCCTGAAGCTTCCCGTCATCGGTCAGCACCAGCAGCCCCTCCGAATCCCGGTCCAGCCGCCCGGCGGGATAGACCCCTTTCACCGGAACGAAATCCGCCAGCACCGCCCGGTCGCCCTCACGGGAGAACTGGCAGAGCACGTCATAGGGCTTGTTGAGCAGGATAAGCATGGTCCCTTGCTGCCATGCCCCTGCAAGAATGGGAACGCGATTCTGCCCAGGCAACTCGTGCCTGTCCCGTCGCAATGAAGCCTTGATCAACTTTCGGCGCCGGGTAACGCTTGGCAAGGTCACTTCTGCGACGACCAGTCCAGAGCGAGGAGCGGGATGGAAAAACTGGGCAGTCTTGCGCTCGTCGCGGTGCAATTGACGGGTATCCTGCTCTCTACTCTCCTCGTTGCCATAACCTTCCTTGACCGATCAGAGGTCGAGGTCGTTCTGCAGGGTTTTGCGGTCTCCAAGGTCGAGGCGGCTGCCGACGCGGCCTGGACCGAAGCTGTAGGACAGGCCGACGCGGGCAGCCGCGCAGAGCGCTTGGGGGCGCTGGCCCGGCGTCTGGGGATCGAGGCCGAGGCGGTGGAGGCCCGGAGAGCCGAAATCATGCCCGCCCTTGTGAGCTACGTCCTGTCGGAGCGCTGCAAGGACGACTGCCATATCGAAGCGCTGGTCGTTCAAGTTACTGATCAGGCCTTGGTCCAGCGCGCCGCCGCTCTGCGCCTGGGGCAGGTTACGTTGGGCGATTTCATCGCAGAGCGGTATGACCGGACCTTCCGCGGTTTGGTCAATGACCTTCGACGCTTCGGCTTGGTCAACCTGGTGGCGCTTGGGCTTATGCTGGGCCTCGTTCTGCTGAGGGACCATATCAACTGGCGCTTTGCCGCGTTTTCGGTGGCGGTTACCGCCTATACGGCCTGGGCTGCCTCCGATTATCTTTGGCCAGAACTGGGCGATGACCTTGATCCTCCAGGACTGGGCCGGTCCGGCCTATCAGGGCGGTATGATCCTCGCCTGCTTTGTCTTTGGCGACTGGCTGTTCCTGAACGGTCGTCTCACGAACTTTGCCTTGAGCGTCGTCGGAAGCGCGACCGCCAACTAGGCCCGCCGGTCGGGTTGGATCAAGGGCTGAAATGGCACCAAGTGAATACCTGATGCCTGTGTCCCGACACATCCATTGTCAACCGAACCCTCCCCATGCCACCTTCCTCCCATGACACAAACTCTGATCATCGGCGCTGGCATCACCGGCGCGGCGCTGGCCTTGCAGCTCTCCTGGCGGGGAGAGGCCGTCACCCTCGTCTCGACCCATGCCGAAGGCGGTCTCGCCTCCACCGCCAGCTTCGGCTGGCTCAACGCCTCCTACTTCCTCAGCCGTCCCCACTACCACCTGCGCCACGAGGGCCTTGCCGCGCATCGCCGTCTGACCGAGGCTCTGCCCGGCCTGCCGACCAACTGGCAAGGCTGCCTCTGGTATGAGGCGACGGGCGAGGCGCAGGAGGAAACCGCCAGCGACCTGCAGGCGCTCGGCTATCAGGTCCAGCGCCTGACGCAGCCCGAGATCGCCGAACGCCTGCCTGCCCTTGGTCCCATCCCGGAGTCTGCGCTCTTCTTCCCCGAGGAAGGCGTCGCCGACCCTGCCACCCTGGCCCGCGCGCTGATCGGGGCCTCCGGCGCCCAGGTGATCCGTGCCACGGTTCAGTCCGTGACCGAAGAGAAGGGCAGGGCGACCGGCGTTCTCACCGACCTTGGCCCGCTCAAGGCAAGCCGCGTGATCCTCGCCACCGGTACGGGCACGCCCGGCCTGCTGGAGCCCTTCGGCACCACCCTGCCGATGCTGACGCGTCCCGGCCTGATGGTCACGACCAACCCTTTGCCGCCGGTCTGCCCGGTGGTCCTCGCCACCCCCGATCAGGAGGTCCGCCAGGACGCCGAGGGCCGCCTCCGCACCCCGGCCTCCGCCGGGCACCAGTCCGACCATGCCGAGACGCTGGGTTCCTTCCCCGTGGTGGTCAACGCCACCCTGACCCGGCTGCGCACCCTGTTCCCCGGCCACGACATCCACTTCGCGCACCAGGCCATGGCCATGCGCCCGGTGCCGGGGGACGGTTTGCCGGTGGTGGGGCAGGGGCCGCTCCCGGGCCTCTGGATCGCGGTGATGCATTCCGGGGCGACGCTGGCCCCGGTGGTGGCCGAGCTTCTGGCGGAGGAGATCACCGGCGGCGCCGAAAGCCCGCTTCTGGCCGACTTCCGCCTCGCGCGGTTCGCCTGACGCCTGCCGCTCGGGGCAGGCGTCGCCTCCCCCGCCCTCAGCGCCGACGGAAGAGGCCGATCACGAACAGCACGAGGCCGACGCCCGCCACCGCGCCGCCGACCTGGCCCGCGCGCGTGAAGGTCTCGCCGGTGACCGAAACATCGGCCACCGAAGGCAGCCACATCGGAAGGGTGAACACCCCCGCCCCGATCAGGACAAGCAGAAGGCCGATATATTTCAACTTGTTACTCCGTGAACTAGCTACGGACCTCAGCCCTTCAGCACCGACCGCCCGGCATATTCCGCCGTCTCGCCCAGCAGTTCCTCGATGCGGATCAGCTGGTTGTATTTCGCCAGCCGGTCCGACCGCGACAGCGACCCGGTCTTGATCTGTCCGCAGTTCGTCGCCACCGCGAGGTCGGCGATGGTCGAATCCTCGGTCTCGCCCGACCGGTGGCTCATCACGTTGGTATAGCCCACCCGATGCGCCATATCGACGGCCTGCAGTGTCTCGGTCAGCGTGCCGATCTGGTTCACCTTCACCAGCATGGAATTGGCGATGCCCTTGCTGATCCCCTCGGCCAGCCGCCTCGGGTTGGTCACGAACAGATCGTCGCCCACCAGCTGGATCTTCGAGCCCAGCACCTCGGTCAGCATCTTCCAGCCGTCCCAGTCGTCCTCGGCCATGCCGTCCTCGATCGAGATGATCGGATAGTCG
>NZ_DAIQAT010000141.1:0-9097 GCF_036781545.1 Tabrizicola sp. | reverse complement strand
CCCGCGCGAGATGGCTTCGTCGCGGCGCTTGGCAACTTCGGCGTTCAGCATGGTCGTGCTCCCTGATGGACCCCGGGCCTCAGGGTCGCGTTGCCGCCATTTGATCAAATATCCGGCTCCGGTGCAAGGTCGGCGGGCGTTCAGCATTCGTTAACCATCGCCGGTGCAGACTGCCTCTGGCGAACGAGGCGAGGCAACGGATGGCGGACGGGCAGCTTTCAACCCCCACACACCCCACACCCCGGACGGAGGATGAGCGTCTTGACCGGCTCCGCCTCGTTCGCTCCCGCCGGGTGGGGGCCGTCACCTATCACCGCCTGCTGGCCGAACACGGCTCCACCCGCGCCGCGCTTTCGGCCCTTCCCGCCATCGCGAAGGCCGCGGGGGTCGAGGGGTATGAGGTCTGCCCCCTCGGCGTCGTCCAGACCGAACTGAAGCAGGGCCGCACGCTGGGTGCGACACTCCTTGTGCATGGTGAGGCTGACTATCCCCGCGCCCTGATGGAGATTGCCGATGCTCCCCCCATCCTCTGGGCCAAGGGGGACATTTCCCTTCTCAACCTCCCGGCCATCGGCATGGTCGGCGCCCGCAACGCCTCCTCCCTCGGGGTCCGCATGGCCCGCCGTCTGGGCCTGGGTCTCTCCGAGGCGGGCTTCACCGTCGTCTCCGGCCTCGCCCGCGGCATCGACACCGCCGCGCATGAGGCGGCGCTGGAAGGGCCGGGCCGCACCATCGCGGTCATGGCCGGCGGGATCGACGTGATCTACCCGGCCGAGAATGCGGCCCTCGCCGCCGTCCTTGACACGAACGGCTGCCGGATCAGCGAACATCCCCCCGGTCTGGAACCGCAGGCCCGCCATTTCCCGCTCCGCAACCGCATCGTCGCGGGCCTCTCCCGCGCGGTGATCGTGGTGGAAGCCGCCGCGAAATCCGGCAGCCTGATCACTGCGAAAGCCGCGCTCGACTATGGCCGCGACGTGATGGCCGTCCCCGGCCATCCCTTTGACGCCCGTGCCTCGGGCTGCAACATGCTGATCCGCGACGGCGCCCTTCTGATCCGCGGGCCGCAGGACGTGCTGGAAGCCTTGGGTGCGCCCACGGAAGGCACCCCCGAACCCGAGATGCGCCTGCCTCCGCTGCCCGGTCCCAGCGCTCCGCAACGCCCTCTGAAAGAGGTGGCGCTCCTCCACGCGATGATCCTGAACCGCCTCGGCCCCAGCCCCCTTGCCGAGGACCAGCTGATGCGCGACCTGAACGTCACCCCCGCCCAACTCGCCCCGGAACTCCTGACGCTGGAGCTTGACGGCCGCATCTCCCGCCAGCCGGGCGGCCTGCTGGCGCGCGTGATGTAGGCTGGGTGCAAACCCACCACGGCCCGATTCGCCGCCAGTGTTAACGCCCGCCCTGCCATACGCGCGTATGTAGGGCATCCATACCGAATCCATACGCAAAGCATACGCCGAACTCCTGCAGGACGTGTCCATTTAAGCCAGCGTTCAGAAGGGTTTGCAGCGCCCGGCACCGGTCATCGGGAATGTCCTGTCCAAGGCCCCGTTCACCCTTCCTCACCCTCCTCCGCACCCAGCGACCGCAGCGGCGCGGGAAGCCCCCTGGTTGACAACGCCGCGCCTTCCCCCACATGGTGCCGCGCCATTTGCAAAGGCCGGGAGTTTCAGGAAACATGCCAGTCGTCGTCGTGGAATCCCCCGCCAAGGCCAAGACAATCAACAAATATCTTGGCCCGGACTTCACCGTCCTCGCCTCCTACGGCCATGTCCGCGACCTGCCCGCCAAGGACGGCTCGGTCGATCCCGAGCATGGATTCGACATGCTCTGGGAAGTCGCGCCCGAGTCGAAGAAACACGTCCGCGCCATCGCCGAGGCGCTGAAATCCGACGACACCCTGATCCTTGCAACCGACCCCGACCGCGAGGGCGAGGCGATCAGCTGGCACCTGAAGGAGGCCCTGCAAAGCAGCCTGAAGAAAGGCAAAAACGTCGCCCGGGTGACCTTCAACGCGATCACGAAAGACGCCGTGACCAAGGCGATGAAGGAACCCCGCGACATCGACACGCCTCTGGTCGAAGCCTATCTCGCCCGCCGCGCGCTGGACTATCTCGTCGGCTTCACCCTCTCCCCCGTCCTCTGGCGCAAGCTCCCCGGAGCAAAGTCCGCGGGCCGCGTGCAATCCGTCTGCCTCCGCCTGATCGTCGAGCGCGAGATGGAGATCGAGGCCTTCAAGGCGCAGGAATACTGGACCGTCAAAGCTGTCTTCCGCACGCCGCGGGGCCAAGAGTTCGAGGCCGGGATGGTCACGCTCGGCGGCAAGAAGCTGACCAAGTTCGACATCCCCACCGCGACCGCCGCCGAGCTTGCGGTGCAGGCCGCAAAGCACCGCGATTTCAAGGTGGTGGCGGTCGAATCGAAACCCGCGACCCGCAACCCCTGGCCGCCGTTCATGACCTCGACCCTGCAGCAGGAGGCCAGCCGCAAATACGGCATGGGCGCCAAGCAATGCATGAACGCCGCGCAACGCCTGTATGAGGCGGGCTATATTACCTACATGCGAACCGACGGCATCGACATGGCCCCCGAAGCGGTGATGGCCGCGCGCGACGAGATCAAGCGCCGGTTCGGGGCGGAGTATGTTCCGGATTCGCCTCGCATGTACAAGAACAAGGCCAAGAATGCTCAGGAAGCGCATGAATGCATCCGGCCGACCGACATGGCCCTGGGGTCGGAGAAGATCCGGGTCGAGGACGACCAGCGCAAACTCTACGACCTGATCTGGAAGCGCACCATCTCCAGCCAGATGGCCGCCGCGCGGATGGAGCGCACGGCGGTCGACCTGGCCTCGCCCGATGGCGAAGTGGCGTTCCGGGCGAACGGGCAGGTTGTGCTCTTCGACGGCTATCTCAAGGTCTATGACCAGGGCCGCGACGACCGGCAGGAGGGCGAGGACGAAGACGAAGGCCGCCTGCCGCAGGTGATGCAGGGCGAGGCGGTCGACAAGGGCGCGATCACCCCCGACCAGCATTTCACCCAGCCCCCGCCGCGCTATACCGAGGCGACGCTGGTCAAGCGGATGGAGGAGCTGGGGATCGGGCGGCCTTCGACCTATGCCTCGATCTTGACCACCATCGTCGACCGGGAATACGTCCGGAAGGACAAGAACCGGCTCTTCCCCGAAGACAAGGGGCGGCTGGTGACAGCCTTTCTCGCCAACTTCTTCAAGCGCTATGTCGAGTATGACTTCACCGCCGATCTTGAATCCGAACTCGACGACGTCTCCGCCGGGGACCGCGACTACAAGGACGTGCTCTCCCGCTTCTGGCGCGACTTTTCGGCGGCGATTGCCGAGACGGCGGACCTGCGGATCGGCGAGGTGCTGGAAAAGCTGGACGATTTCCTCGCCCCGCACCTCTACCCCGCGCGGGCGGATGGCAGCGATCCTCGCATCTGCCCGACCTGCGGGACGGGGCGGCTGCATCTGAAGACCGCACGCTCGGGCGGGGCCTTCATCGGCTGCGGCAACTACCCGGAGTGCCGGTATACGCGACCCTTGGCCGGGGATGCGGAGAGCGTCGCCTCGGACGGGCGGGTGCTGGGGCAGGACGAAAACGGGATGGAGATCAGCCTACGGGCCGGGCGCTTCGGGCCTTACGTCCAGCGGGGCGAGGCGACGGAGGCGCAGCCGAAGCCCGACCGCGCCAGCCTGCCGAAGGGCTGGACGCCGGACGGGCTGACGCTGGAACGGGCGCTCTCGCTCCTGTCGCTGCCGCGCGAGGTGGGCACCCACCCCGAGGACGGGGTGCTGGTCGAGGCGGGGATCGGGCGGTTCGGGCCCTATGTGAAGCATGGGACCGTCTACGCGAACCTGCCCGAGGTGGAGGAGGTCTTCACCATCGGGATGAACCGGGCGGTCGAGGTGCTGGCGCAGAAGGCGAGCCGGGGTCGGGGCAGGGCCGCGCCGGCCGGACCGCTGAAGGTTCTGGGCGCGCATCCGGACGGGGGAGAGGTCCAGGTGATGCCGGGCCGGTATGGGCCTTATGTGAAGTGGGAGAAGGTCAACGCCACCCTGCCGAAGGGGGTGGAGCCGGAGGCGGTCACGCTGGAGGAGGCCTTGGTCCTGATCGCCGAGAAGGCGGGAAAATCGGGGGCGAAGAAGAGGGCCGCGCCGAAGAAGGCGGCGGCCAAGCCTGCGGCGAAGAAGGCCCCCGCGAAGAAGACCCCGGCGAAGAAGGCTGCGCCCAAGAAGAAGGCTGCCAAGGCGGAATAGGCGCGCCCTGCGCGGACAGATTTCTGATTCAAAGGAAATCAAGGGGTTGGGCGCGGGCGTTTACGCGGACTTAACCTTGGTGGGGCGCCCCTGAGGGCAGATCGTCCAGCACTTCGTGCGTTCTTCTCTCCCGTTTGGGCAGGGCGTAGCAGTACCTAACGTCCCGCGCGACGCCGATCCGGGGCGCAAATCTTTTCGAAAAGATTTGCCAAAAAGTTTTCGAAAACTTTTGGCCCCCTAGCCTCGCGGGTTGATCAGCTTGCCCATCAGGCTGGCGGTCCGCACAAGGCCAAGGTTGCGGCCGTTCTCCGTCACCACCAGTTCGGCCACGCCTTTCGACATCAGGTCCATGATGTCCTTGACCGGGGTCTCGGCGGGCAGTTCGCGCGCGCCGGCCCGGGCCTGACCCTGCTCCATCACGTCCCGCGCGGTCAGCACGCCCAGCGGGTTCATGTGGGCGACGAAATCGGCCACATAATCGCTGACCGGATTGGCGATGATCTCGCGCGCGGTGCCGCATTGCACGATGCGGCCACCCTCCATCAGGGCGATGCGGTTGCCGATCTTGAAGGCCTCGTCCAGATCGTGGCTGACGAAGACGATGGTGCGCTTCAGCTTGGCCTGCAGGTCCAGAAGCTCGTCCTGTAGCTTGGCGCGGATCAGCGGGTCCAGCGCCGAGAAGGGCTCGTCCATCAACAGGATCGGCGCCTCGGTCACGAAGGCGCGGGCCAGCCCGACGCGCTGCTGCATCCCGCCCGACAACTCGCCCACCTTGCGGTCGGCCCATTGCGACAGGTTCACCAGTTCCAGTTGCCGGTCCACGCGCGGCATCCGTTCCGACGGGGGAATCCCCGCCAGTTCCAGCCCCAGCCCGACATTTTCCCGCACCGTGCGCCAGGGCAGGAGGCCGAACTGCTGGAAGACCATGGCCACCCGCGTGGCGCGCAGCCGACGCAGGGTGGCGGGGTCGGCCTTGGTGACAGAGACCATCCGGTCGCCGTCCAGCACCCGCACCTCGCCCCGCACCACAGGGTTCAGCGCGTTCACCCCGCGCAGAAGCGTGGACTTGCCGCTGCCGGACAGGCCCATGAGAACAAGGATTTCGCCTTCGGCCACGGTCAGGCTGCAATCATGGACGCCGAGGATCTGCCCGGTCGCGGTCTGCACCTCGGCCCGGCTTTTGCCCTGGTCCATCAGCGGCAGGGCGCGCTGGGGCGCCTCGCCGAAGACGATGGAAACACGGTCGAATTCGACGGCATTGGTCATTTGCGGACCACCCTCAGCATACGGTCGAGCATGATCGCCACCACCACGATCACCATCCCGGATTCGAAGCCGAGCGCCGAATTGTTCTGCCCCAGCGCCCGCACGACCGGGATGCCCAAGCCGTTCGCCCCAACCATGGCGGCGATCACCACCATCGACAGCGACAGCATGATGGTCTGGTTCAGCCCGGCCATGATCTGCGGCAGGGCAAAGGGCAGTTCCACCTTCCACAGCTTCTGCCGGGGCGTGGCGCCGAAGGCGGTCGCCGCCTCGACCAGCGATTGCGGCGTGGCCGCGATGCCGAGATAGGTCAGCCGGATCGGCGCGGGAACCACGAAGATCACGGTGGCCAGAAGGCCCGGCACCATGCCGAGGCCGAAGAACACCACCGCCGGGATCAGGTAGACGAAGGTGGGCAGGGTCTGCATCAGGTCAAGGACCGGCGACATGGCGGCATAGAGCCGGGGCCGATGCGCCGCGGCGATGCCGACCGGCACCCCGATCGCCATGCAGAGGAGGCAGGAATAGAACAGGAGCACCAGGCTTTCCGTCGTCGCCTTCCAGTAGCCCTGGTTCAGGATGAAGAGGAAGCCCAGGAGGACCAGCAGGCAGATCTTCCAGGACCGCTGCAAGGCCCAGGTCAGCGCCACGAAAAGCGCCACCACCACCAGCGGATGCGGCCACTGGATCAGGCCGAGCGTGGCGTTGATCAGCCAGCCGAAGGCATCGCTGATGCCGTCGAACAGCGGGCGCGCATTGGCCTTCAGCCAGTCAACCACCTGCTTGGCAGCCCAGCCGACCGGAATTTTCTCGAAAAGCCATGGAAAATTGGATTGCAGCCAGTCCAAACCCGTCCCCCTTCATGCCTTGACGGCGGGGATGCGCTCCTCCGCATCCCCGCGCGTGCCGGTCACTGCAGCGCGGCAGTCACCGCGGCCTTGGCGTCGCCGCCGTCCTTGGTGGTCACGCCGTCGAGCCAGGGCTCCCAGGCGGCGGGGTTGGCGGCCAGCCAGGCCTTGGCGGCGGCGCGCGGATCGGTGCCGTCGTTCAGGATCGCGCCCATGATCTCGTTCTCCATCGGGAGCGAGAAGACCAGGTTCTCCAGGAACTTGCCCTGGTTCGGGCATTCCGCGACATAGCCCTTGCGGGTATTGGTCGCGACGATGGCGCCGCCGAAGTTCGGGCCGAACACCTCGTCACCGCCCGAAAGATAGGTCAGCTTGAAGTTGGCGTTCATCGGATGCGGTTCCCAGCCCAGGAAGACGATGGGCTGTCCCGCGCCGGTCTTGCGGTCCACCTCGGCCAGCATCCCCTGTTCCGAGCTTTCGACCAGTTCGAAGCCGGTAAGGCCGAACTGGCCGGCAGAGATCATGTCGAGGATCAGGCGGTTGCCGTCATTGCCGGCCTCGATGCCGTAGATCTTGGAGTCGAGTTCGGCAGCATGGTCCTTGATGTTGGAGAAATCGGTGATGCCGAGGGCGGCCCCCGCCTCGTTGGTGGCCAGGGTGTATTTCGCCCCTTCAAGGTTGGTGCGCACGGTGTCGACGGTTCCCGCCTCGCGGTAGCTGGCGATGTCGCCCTCCATCGTCGGCATCCAGTTGCCGAGGAACACGTCGATGTCGCCGTTGGCGAGCCCGGCATAGGTGACCGGCACCGACAGGACGCTGGTTTCGGTCTGGTAGCCGAGCGCTTCCAGCACCAGCGTCGTGGCGGCGGTGGTGGCGGTGATGTCGGTCCAGCCGACATCGGAGAAGTTGATCTTGTCGCAGCCTTCGGCGAAGGCGGACCCGGCCAGCGCGAAGGTGACGGCGCTGGTCAGGAGGGTGGAACGGATGGTCATGGCAGCTCCCCGGAATTTTTGTTGATTGACGAGTCAATAAACTTCGCCCTACTTCGGTTTGGCAAGAGATTTTTGGGGCCGCACCGATGCCGAAGCTTGGAATGGAGCCTATCCGCAAGGCCGCGTTGGTGAAAGCCACGATCGTCGAGATCGGCAGGGTGGGTTCGCTGGACGTGACCGTCAGCCAGATCGCTAAGCGGGCGGGGATGTCGGCGGCGCTGGCGCATCATTACTTCGGGTCCAAGGAAGAGATGTTTCTGGCCGCGATGCGCCACATCATGACGCTTTACGGCGCGGAAGTGCGGGGCGCTTTGGCGGCGGCAGAGGGGCGGGAGGGGCGAATCCGGGCGATTCTGCGGGCCTCGTTCAGCCCCGGCAACTTCCGACGCGAGGCGGTGGGCGCCTGGCTGAACTTCTGGGTGCTGGCGCAGACCGTGCCCGAGGCGAAGCGGCTTCTGGCGATCTATCAGGGGCGGCTGAGGTCGAATCTGGTGTCGGCGCTGCGGCCCCTGGCCGGGGCGCGGGCCGAGGCGATCGCCGAATCGCTGGGGGCCCTGATCGACGGGCTCTACCTGCGCGAGGTCTTGAAATCTGGGGCTCCGGACGGGGCGGTGGCGGTGGGGCTGGCCTTGCGCCACCTCGACGCCGAACTGGCGCGGGGGGGCTGACATGCACGCGGATTATGTGATCGTGGGGGCGGGATCGGCGGGCTGCGCCATGGCCTACCGGCTGGCCGAGGCGGGCAAGCGGGTGACGGTGATCGAGCATGGCGGGTCGGACGCGGGGCCGTTCATCCAGATGCCGGGGGCGCTGTCGTATCCCATGAACATGGGCATCTACGACTGGGGCTTCGCGACGGAACCCGAGCCGCATCTGGGCGGGCGGGTGCTGGCGACGCCGCGCGGGAAGGTGATCGGCGGGTCCTCCAGCATCAACGGAATGGTCTATGTCCGAGGCCATGCGCGGGACTATGACACCTGGGCCGAGATGGGGGCCGATGGCTGGTCCTATGCCGATGTGCTGCCGTATTTCAAGCGGATGGAGCACTCGCACGGCGGGTCGGGGCCAGAGTTCCGGGGAACCGATGGGCCGCTGCACATCAGCCGGGGCACGCGGGAGAACCCGCTTTTCGACGCCTTCATCGCGGCGGGCGAGCAGGCGGGCTATCCGGTGACGGCGGATTACAACGGGCGCCAGCAGGAGGGCTTCGGCCCGATGGAGGCGACGATCTGGAAGAGCCGGCGCTGGTCGGCGGCGAATGCCTATCTGAAGCCGGCGCTGGCGGGCGGCAACGTGCAGGTGGTGCGCGGTCTGGCCCGCCGGGTGGTGATGGAGGGCAAGCGCGCGCTGGGGGTCGAGGTCGACACCCGCGCGGGGCGGCAGGTGATCAAGGCGGGGCGCGAGGTGATCCTGGCGGCCTCGTCGATCAACTCGCCCAAGCTTCTGATGCTGTCGGGGATCGGCCCGGCAGCGCATCTGCGGGAGCACGGGATCGAGGTCGTCGCGGACCGGCCGGGGGTCGGTGCGAACCTTCAGGACCATCTGGAAATCTACATGCAGTTCGCCGCCAGCCAGCCGGTGACGCTGTTCAAGTACTGGAACCTCTGGGGCAAGGCCTGGGTGGGGGCGCAGTGGCTTCTGACCGGGAAAGGCCCCGGCGCGTCGAACCAGTTCGAGGCCTGCGCCTTCATCCGGTCGAAGGCGGGGGTGGA
>NZ_DAIQAT010000140.1:0-9138 GCF_036781545.1 Tabrizicola sp. | reverse complement strand
CGGCGCGCGCTGGTATGACGTGACGGCGGACCACCTGGTCTCCACCACCAACGGCACGGCGAACCCCACCAGCTCCAACGCCGACAGCCTCGCGCTCGGCTCGGTCGGCCTCGTCTGGTCGCCGGACGAGACGCTGGCTTTGCGGGCGAACCTCAGTCAGGGCTACATCTACCCGACCTTGGGCCAGCTGTTCCTGACCACCACCGGCGGCGGGATCACCCTGGCCGGCAACCCCGACCTGCAGCCGGAAACCGCCACCACCTTCGAACTCGGCGCCCGCTACGACCGCGAGGGCGGCGTGATCGACGCCACGCTCTTCTACACCAAGGCCGACGATTACATCGCCACCGTCGTCACCGGCAGGACCGGCACCTACCAGAACGTCGATGCCGCCACCAGCTGGGGGCTGGAGCTGTATGCCGAACAGGACCTCGGCTTCTGGAACCTCTCGGCCTATGGCTCGGCAGCGGCGATGCGGCGCAAGCTGATCTACGCCAACGGCTTCGAGACCTTCGACAGCGGTACTCCGCTGCTCTCCGGCAAGGTCGGCCTGCGCAAGGGCTGGGAGACGGAAAGCCTCTCCGGCACCTTCGACCTTTTCGTGCAGGGCGAAAGCAGCGTGGACTACCGCGACGAGACCGGTGCCGTGACCGGCCATGCCGGCGGCTACGGCACGCTGAACCTGCGGGCCGACGTGAACCTCGGCAACGACCTGTCGCTGGTGGCCGAGGTCAACAACATCACCGACCGCAGCTACGAGCCCTACGATCAGATGGAAGGCGCCGAGCGCTCGGTCAACCTGTTCCTGTCGAAGACCTTCTGAGGGGAAAGTCCATGCTGAAGACCGTGCTTCTGATCCTGACCCTGACCGAGGATGGCGCCACCCGCGTCACGCTGACCGAAAGCGACAGCCCCGCCGATTGCGAGGCCAGCCGCGATGTCGTCACCCAGATCCTGACCGGGGCGGGCAACGCGCCCCTTGCCGCGCTCTGCGGTGAGACCGGGCTGCGCCTGACGCCTTTCGTGCATGGCACCCCGCCCGAAGCGGAGACCAACCTGTACCGGGTGGAACTGCCGAAATCCGGCGGGTTCACCATCGCGCCCCTGGCCGAGGGCGAGGCTTGCGCCCCCGACACCGCCGCCGACCCGGCGGTCTGGTGCGCCCGCTCGGGGCAGAGCGTGCTGCCGAATGGCTGACGCCGCCCGATCCCTGCCCGACGCCCCGCCGCTGGAAAGCTTCTTCGCCCGGACTGGCAGCGACCCCTTGGCCATGGCCTTTCCCGGCAAGCGCGCGGTGCATCCCTTTGCCGGGATGGCCCCGGTCGAGGCGGCCGATGTGCCCGCACTCTGGACCGGGCTGCACGGGCAGAAGCGGTCGAACCGGGCCGTCGCCTATCTGCATGTGCCGTTCTGCGAGAACCATTGCTTGTTCTGCGGCTTCTACCAGAACGCCTGGCGCGCCCGCGACGGGGCACCTTACGTCGATGCCGTCATCGCGCAGCTTCAGGTTTTCGCCGACACCCCTGCCGCCGAAGGCCCGCCCTTGCAAGCCGTCTACCTCGGCGGCGGCACCCCCACCGCCCTGGCCGGACGCGATCTCGCGCGGCTGATTACCGCGATCCGCCGCCACCTGCCGCTGACCCCGGATTGCGAGATCACGCTGGAGGGCCGCATCCATTCCTTCGGCCTCGACAAGGCGCGCGCCGCACTGGATGCCGGGGCCACCCGCATCTCGCTCGGCGTGCAAAGCTTCTCCGATGCCATCCGCCGCCCGCTCGGCCGCAAGGCCAGCCGGGCCGAGGTGATCCGCTTCCTCGCCGACCTGGTGGCGCTGGACCGCTGTGCCGTGGTGATCGACCTGATCTACGGCCTGCCCGGCCAGACCCCCGAGGAGGTGGCCGAAGACGTGCGGCTTAGCGCCGGGCTGGGGCTCGACGGGCTCGACCTCTATTCGCTGAACCTCATCCCCGGAACGCCGCTTCTGACCGCGGTGGAGAAGGGCAAGATGCTGCCCGCCGGTCCCGCCGCCCTCGGCGCTTTCTTCGCCGCCGGGGAAGAGGCGGCCGAGGCCGAGGGCTGGACCCCGATCTCCACCACCCACTGGCAGGGCAGCCTGCGGGAGCGGAACGTCTACAACCTCGCCGTCAAGACCGGGGCCGATTGCCTGCCCTTCGGCGCGGGCGCGGGGGGCTTCCTGCAGGGGCTGAACTACCGCATCACATCGGACCTTGCCGATTTCGCCGCGCGCGGCGGGCAACCCGGCGCATGCCTCACCCGCGGGATGATGCGCCAGTCGCCCAGCGCCCCGGTGACCCATGCCCTGAAACACGGGATGGAGCGCGGGCTTCTGGACCTGCGCCCCGCCGAGGCGGCGCTGGCGGCGCTCGCCCCGGTGACACAGGGCATCGCTGCCCATCTGGCGCCGCTTCTGGCACAATGGACGGAAGCGGGCCTTCTGGAACCGCACCACCGCTTTCACCGCCTGACCCGGGCCGGCCGCTTCTGGCAGGTGGCCATGACCGGGCGGCTTCTGGGTTGGCTGGCTTGCCACCCTGATCTCAAGGAGACGACATGACCGACACCATTCCCCGCCCGACCCTGGCCGAAGCGCTGGCCGCCAACCCCACCGCCGCGCTGGAGGACATCGCCCGCGCCGCGGGCGTGACGCCGCTCGACGTGCTGCTGGCGCTACCCGCGGGTGAAGTCACCGCGCTTTCCGGCGAACACATGGTCGCCGCGCTGGACGACATCGCCAGCTGGGGCGAGGTCACCTTCATCGTCAACACCGGCCCGGTGATCCTCGAGGCGAAGGGGCCGATGCACGGCGGCACCGTCGCGCATGGCATGTATAACCTGAAGGGCAAGCCGATCGGTGGCCACCTGAACATCGCCACCTGCGCGAAGGTCGCCTTCGTCCGCCGCAAGCTCTTCTCCTCCGAAACCCGCTCGGTGCAGTTCTACGGCCAAGACGGCAGCTGCCTCTTCAAGGTCTATCTCGGCCGCGACGAGGCCCGCCAGCTGATCCCGGCCCAGATCGCCGCGTTCGACGCGCTGCAAGCCCGGTTGCTGGCGGCATGAGCCGGGTGCTGGAGGGCAGGCATCTCTTGCTCCTCGGTCCGGGCTACGCCGCCCGGGCGGTGGCGGCACGGGTGCTGGCAGCGGGCGGCAAGGTCAGCGCCGCCCTGCGCGATCCGGCAAAAGCCGGGGCGCTGGCGGGGCAGGGCATCACCGCTGTGCCGCTTGCCGGTGGCGCCCTGCCGCCCGCGGTGCTGGACGGGGTGACGGACCTTCTGGTCTCCGCGCCGCCCGGACCGTCAGGTTGCCCGGCGCTGACCGCGCTCGGCGCCCTGCCGCCGGACCTGAGCTGGATCGGCTACTACTCCTCGACCGCGATCTATGGCGATTGCGGCGGCGCCTGGATCGACGAGACCCGCACCCCCAAACCCGCAACCGCCGATGCGAAGGGGCGACTGCTGGCCGAGGCCGCCTGGCAGGAGGCCGCCGCGCGCTCTGGCGCCGCGCTCGACATCCTGCGCATCGCGGGTATCTACGGACCCGAGGGGCGCAACGTGCTGGGTCAGCTCCGCGCAGGCACCGCGCGGGCGATCGTGAAGCCCGGCCAGGTGTTCAACCGCATCCACCGCGACGACATCGCCGGGGCCACGCTCGCCGCCATGGCCGCTCCGGCGGGGCAGCGGCTGACCAATCTGTCCGATGGGGCGCCCTCTCCAGCCTCCGAGGTGCTTCTGGGCGTGGCCGCGATGCTGGGCCTGCCGCCCCCGCCGCAGGTGACCTTCGCCGAGGCGAACCTCCCGCCGGGCGCTGCGGGCTTCTACGCCGAGGACCGCCGCCTGCGCAACGCCCGCTTGCTGGCGCTGCCCGGCTTCAGTCTCCGCTATCCCGACTGGCGCGCCGGCTACCGCGCGATCCTGGCCGGGATGGGGGAGGGCTCGGAACGGGGCGCTTGACCGGTCCCACGCCAGCCTTCCTTCCTATGCCGTGCCAAGGCCGAAAAACGCCTCCCTCCCTCTGCCGTGGGGGAGGGATGGGATGGGGTGGGGCTCCCAGCGAGCAAAAGTTAACACCACACTAACGCACCTGCGTAACCCGTTGGCGTACCTTGCGGTCCCCATCACGCCACGGGTGGCGCCGCGGGTCTCACGCCGCGATCTGCACCCAGACCGGCACGTGGTCCGACGGCTTCTCGCCCCCCCTGACCGCCTTGTCGATCCCCGCCGCCTCCAGCCGGTCGGCAGCCTGCGGCGACAGCATCACATGGTCGATCCGGATGCCGTTGTTCCGCTCCCACGCCCCCGCCTGGTAGTCCCAGAACGTATAGACCCCCGGCGAGGGATCGCGGACCCGGACCGCATCCGTCAGCCCCAGGTTCGCCAGCCGCCGGAACGCCCCCCGGCTCTCCGGCAGGAACAGCGCATCGCCCACCCAGGCCTCCGGCTTCGCCGCATCCATTCCTTGGGGGATCACATTGTAGTCCCCCAGGCAGATGAACGGCTCCTCGGATGCCAGCAACTCCCGCACCCGCGCCTCCATCCGCGCCATCCAGGAAAGCTTGTAGTCGAACTTCGGCCCCGGCGCCGGGTTGCCGTTCGGCAGATACAGCCCGCAGACCCGGACCGGCCGCCCCGCATCGACCACCGCCTCGATCCAGCGCGCCTGTTCGTCGCCGTCATCGCCCGGCAATCCCCGCCGCACGTCGCTCAACGGCAGCTTCGACAGGATCGCCACCCCGTTGAACCCCTTCTGCCCATGCGTCTCCACCCGGTAGCCCATCGCCTCGAACTCATCCCGCGGGAAGCCCTCGTCCACCGACTTGATCTCCTGCAGGCAGACCACATCCGGCGCCGCCTGCTCCAGCCACCCCTTCAGCGCGAGGGTCCGCGCCTTGATCCCGTTGATGTTGAATGTCGCAAGCTTCATGATCGGCCCTCCGCCGGGCCACCCTAGGCCGCCGGGCCGCCCGCCTCAACCCGTCTGCCGCAGGGGCAGGGTGGCCGCCTGCAGCCACAGCGCATCCAGCCGGTCCAGCGCCACCGGATCGAACCGCCCTAGCTCTTCCCAGTAACGCCCCGAGGGCACCAGGTAACCCAGCTCCCCTTCCAGCGCCTGCGCTTCGGCGGCAAGCTCCGGGCACCAGACCCCCGGTGCGGCATGGGCGACCGAGGCCCGCGTCGCCCGGGGGAAGATCAGCCGTGACGGCCCGGTGGACAGGTTCACCACCGCGCAGCCCTGCATCGCCGCCAGCACCATCAGCCGCGCCGACTTCGCCTCCAGCGACCGCAGAGTGATGTCCGCCCGCAAGGGATCCGCCGTCCCGGTGCCATAGAAATGCGTCGGCCCCTGCGCCGGATACTGCATGTCGCAGCCATAGACTGCGATCACGCTTGGCCGCATCGCGTGCAGCGCCCAGTAGGCCGCGGTGAAAGCCATCGTCGCCCCGGCATAGACGAAGCCGCCATAGGCATTCTGCGCCGGGACGAACTCGGTTTCGGTCACGATCCGCTGACCCGGTCCCGCCACGGCCTGCCGCTCCACGGGGAAATCATACGGATGGATGGCCACGTCCCAGTCGGGCCGGATCCGCCAGGCATTGTTGATCACCAGAACCAGATCGAACCACCCACGCGGCCAGAGCGCAGCCTCTGCCGCCATCGGCGCCGAGCCCAGCATCAGCACATACATGACCATCCCTCACCCGTCGCGCGACGAGGTCAGGCTAGCACGCGAGGGGGCTCAGAGCGAGAAACTCGTGCCGCAGCCGCAGCTTGTCTTCGCGTTGGGGTTCTCCACCACGAACCGCGCGCCGATCAATTCATCGGTGAAGTCGATCACCGCATTCGACAGGAAAGGCAGGCTGATCTGGTCGACCAGCACCTTTTGCCCGTCCTTTTCCAGCACCAGGTCGTCCGCCGCCGGATCGTCCAGCGTGATCGAATACTGGAAGCCCGAACAGCCGCCGCCATCCACCGCGATCCGCAGCGGCTTCGCCTCGCCCGTCGCATCGGCGATCTCGGCCAGCCGGGCAAAGGCCCGGTCGGTGACTTTCGGCGGCAGCGTCAGTTCCATGGCTGTTCCCGTATCCTTCGGCGTCCCTCCCGAATATATGGGACGCGACCCTTCCGAACAAGGACAGCCGATGCTTGCCCCTTTCGCCTGCCAACCCGATGCCAGCCGCGGCAGGCTCCGGCCCGAGCGGCTGTCCTCCTTCCGCTCGCCCTATCAGCGCGACCGCGACCGGATCATCCATTCCAGCGCGTTCCGCAGGTTGAAGCACAAGACGCAGGTCTTCGTCGAACACGAGGGCGATTATTACCGCACCCGGCTGACCCATACGATCGAGGTGGCGCAGGTCGCCCGCACCATCGCCGGGGTCCTCGGCCTCAACACCGACCTGGCCGAGGCGGTGGCGCTGGCCCACGACCTGGGCCACACCCCCTTTGGCCATACCGGCGAGGATGCGATGGAGCGGCTGATGGCGCCCTATGGCGGCTTCGACCACAATGCCCAGGCCCTGCGGATCGTGACCCGGCTGGAACGCCACTACGCCGATTTCGACGGGCTGAACCTCAGCTGGGAAACCCTTGAAGGCATTGCGAAACACAACGGGCCCGTCATCGGCCCGAACGCCGACAAGAAGCATGACGGCCCGCTGCCCTATGCCTTGGCCGAGGTCAACGCCCAGTGGGATCTGGAGCTTGACACCCATGCCAGTGCCGAGGCGCAGGTGGCGGCCATCGCCGACGACGTGGCCTATTCGCACCACGACCTGCATGACGGGCTCCGGTCCGGCCTTTTCACCGAGGCCGACCTGATGGAGCTTCCCGTCACCGGCCCCGCCTTCGAGGAGGTGGACCGGCTCTACCCCGGTCTGGAAAAGATGCGCCGCCGCCACGAGGCTTTGCGCCGGGTCTTCGGCCGCATGGTCGAGGATGTGATCGCCGTCGCACAGAACCGGCTGGCCAGTGCCCAGCCTAAATCGGTGGACGATATCCGCCACATGGGCACCACGATCATCCGCTTCTCGAAACCGCTCTACCAGGACCTGAAGGCGGTGCGGACCTTCCTTTTCCACCGCATGTACCGTGCACCCAGCGTCATGGCGGTCCGGGCCGAGGTAACGCGGATGATCGACGACCTCTTCCCGCTGTTCCTTAAGCAGCCCGACCTGCTGCCGCCGGAGTGGCAGGCCGACGTGGCCGCGGCGAGCGACGAGACCAGTCTCGCCCGGGTCGTCGCCGACTATGTCGCGGGCATGACCGACCGCTTCGCAATTCAGGAACATCAGCGCCTGTTCGGAGAGATGGCCCCGCCCCGGCCCTGAGCCGGGCCCTCTGCGGATGAAGCGAGGTCCCGGGTCAAGCCCGGGACGGGTTTCCCCTACGGCCGCGCCCCGCTCAGGCCGTCCGCGCCGCCTTGACCCAGATCGCGGCCAGCACCAGCGACAGGATCGCGTTCCACCCGGCCATGGAAATCCCCAGCATCTGCCAGGCGATGGCGTCGCAGCGCACCACCGAGGCCACGTCCTTCGACGGGTCCAGCAGGTCCGATACCGCGATGCCCTGGATCGATCCGGCGGTGCAGCTTGCCAGACCCTCCCACCATTTCTGCTCGACGCCGACGTGGAAGACCCCGATGGCTGCCGTCGCCAGCGCAGCGACAACGCCCAGCCAGGCCAGCCCCCGCCAGCCCGTCGCCAGCGCCACGATCCCGATCAGGATCGCCGCCGCATGGGGCCAGCGCTGCCAGAGGCACAACTGGCAAGGCGCGAGCCCGCCAATGTACTGGAAGGCGAAGGCCCCGCCCAGCAGGGCTGCCGAGCCCAGCGTGGCAAGAAGGATCAGGGTCGGGCGGGTCAGGGTCATGCGAGGCTCTCGGCTCACTCGGGAAATGCGTCGCGACCATAGGCCGGGCGACGGGGAAGGGGAAGGGGAAGCGAGAGGCCGATCCCGCAGATGTGCTTTCGCGCTTGGCGACATGGGCCGGGAGCGGATAGGATTTCGCGGAACGGCGGCGCGCGCGGGTTAAGGATTCGTGAACGTCCACAGACAAGTATCTGTTCTTAAAGAAATATCGGACCTGTCCAGCGTGGACGGCCGGCGGCAGGGAAGGGTGACGGAATGCAGTGGCGCGGCCGCAGGGAAAGCTCCAACATCGAGGACCGCCGCCGGATGGGCGGGGGCGGGGCCGTGCGGGTCGGCGGGATCGGCGGGGCGGGGGCTGTGGTCGTCTTCCTGATCGCGATCTTTCTCGGTGTCGATCCCAGCCAGCTTCTCGGCCCCGGCGGGATGGAGACCGGCTCTTCCGGCACGCCCACCGAGCTGACCGAGCAGGACAAGGCCGAGGGCCAGTTCGTCTCGGTCGTCCTCGCCGATACCGAGGAGATCTGGACCCGGGTCTTCAAGCAGCAGTTGAACGCGACCTATACCCCCGCGACCCTGGTCCTCTTCAAGGACGCGACACGGTCGGCCTGCGGCGGCGCGTCCGAGGCAACGGGCCCGTTCTACTGCCCGATGGACAAGAAGGTCTACCTCGACACCGGCTTCTTCACGACGCTGCACAAGCGGCTCGGCGCGGAGGGCGACTTCGCGGCGGCCTATGTGGTCGCCCATGAAATCGGCCACCATGTCCAGGACGAGCTTGGCATCCTCGCCAAGGCGAACCAGATCCGCCAGCAGGTCAGCCAGGAGGAATCGAACGCGATCTCGGTCCGGATCGAGCTGCAGGCCGATTGCCTGTCCGGCATCTGGGCACGCGAGGCGGCGCAGACCCTGGGCACCATCGAGCGCGGCGATCTGGAAGAGGCGGTCAACGCTGCCCGCCAGATCGGCGACGACACCCTGCAACGGAATGCGGGCCAGCGCCCGATGCCGCATACCTTCACCCACGGCACCTCGGAACAGCGCTCGCGCTGGTTCATGATCGGGCTCCAGTCCGGCCAGCTGGCCGACTGCGACACCTTCCAGACCAACGACCTCTGAGTCCCTTCCGGCCCGCATTGACGCGGGCCGCGGCAGGTTCTAAACGGGGCTCCGGTGGCCCGAGTGGTGGAATGGTAGACGCAGGGGATTCAAAATCCTCCGCCGCAAGGCTTGCGAGTTCGAGTCTCGCCTCGGGCACCAC
>NZ_DAIQAT010000139.1:0-9144 GCF_036781545.1 Tabrizicola sp. | reverse complement strand
ACGCCTTCTTCAACGGCGCCGCCGACGCGACCGAAGAGATCAAGGCCGCCGCCTCGAAGGCCGAACACTGACGGGCATGGCCGGGGGCATCGCTCCCGGCCCTTTCCCCCCTGACAGCCCCCGCGCCGCCGTCTAAGCTCGGCACGGGCAACAGGGGCACCAGGCCATGACCGAAGCCAGACTCCGCTCCCGTCTGCGGGCGCTTTACGAAGGCGCGGGCGAGGTCGGCGACCGCTTCCGCTACCTGCTCCTCGCCTTCGACCTGCTCACCGTCAGCTGGCTCGTCGCCTCGTCCTTCTTCCCGCGCGGGGCGCAGCACGGCTGGATCGACCTGGCCATCGGCCTCGTCTTCCTCGCCGACCTCCTCGCCCGGCAATTCATCTCGCGCCGCCCGCTGCGCGAGCTGTTCAGCTTCTGGGGTCTGGCCGACCTTCTAGTCATCGTCTCGCTCCTCTTCCCGATCTGGGGCGAGGGGCTGGCCTTTCTCCGGGTGCTGAGGCTCTACCGCGTCTTCCACTCGCCGCAGACGCTCGACCAGTTGCGCGACGACATTCCCGGCTTCCGCCGCAACGAATCCGCCGTCAGGGCCGCGCTGAACCTGGTGATCTTCATCTTCGCGATGACCGCGCTGGTCTATCAGACCCAGGCCGGCCGGAACCACGACATCACCAACTATGTCGACGCGCTCTACTTCACCGTCACCACGCTCTCGACCACCGGCTTCGGCGACGTGACGCTGGTCGGCACCGCGGGCAAGCTTCTGTCCGTCACCATCATGATCTGCGGCATCAGCCTGTTCCTGCGGCTGATCCAGGTCGTCCTGCGCCCGCCCAAGGCCTGGTTCCCCTGCCCGGTCTGCGGGCTCCGCCGCCATGACCACGATGCGGTGCATTGCAAGGCCTGCGGCACCGTGCTGAACATCCCCGACGACGGGCTGGACTAAGGGGCAATCGCGTTCCCCGCCGACCTCTTCCCGGACCGTCTGATGGACTGTTCAGTGAACAGGTCCATCGGTCCGTTGCCCGAAGGCGCAAGCCGCAGGGCAAGGGGGGTGCCGCAAGACCTCTTGCTGTCAATCCGGCCGTGCCTGGCTGGGCGGGCGCGGTAACGCGCCTGCCAGGGACAGGCAGGCGCGGCCGGATTTGGCGCGAGCCAAATCCGGCAAGAAGGGCCGACGATCCGGAAGATCAGCCAGCCCCCTCGCCGCCCTCGTCCTTCTTTACCTCGTAATGGTCGAACGTGCTGGTGAACCAGGCCGTCCCCCGCGTCGCCGCCGCCAGCGCCACGAACAGCGAATCCTCCGCCGCCATCGGCAACAGAAGCTGGAACACGTCCCAGCCCGCCGCGCTCTCATGCGCCTCGAAGCCCAGCACCTGCCCCTTCAGCCCCGACACCAGCGGCACCAGCGCCCCCGAGAAGACCGAGGGCACCTGGATCTCCACCTTCATCACCGGCTGCAACAGGACCGTGCCCACCTCGGCCAAAGCCTCGCGGATCGCCGATTTGCCCGCCGTGCGGAAGGCATGGTCGGAACTGTCCACCGCATGGGACTTGCCGTCCTTCAACTCGACCGAGACATCGACGACCGGGTGCCCCAGCGGCCCCTTCGCCAGCCCGTCGCGCGCGCCCTCCTCGACGGAAGGGATGTAGTTGCGCGGCACCGTCCCTCCCTTCACGGTTTCGCTAAAGGCAAAGCCCGCGCCCCGCGCCTCGGGGCGGATCGCCACCACCACATCGGCGAACTGACCCGCGCCCCCGGTCTGCTTGCGGTGGCGATGATGCACCTCCGTCCCGCGCAGGATCGTCTCGCGCAGCGCGGTCGGCACCGGGCTTTCCCCGACCGGCACCGCGAAATCGCCGCCGATCTTCGCCAGCACCCGGCGCAGGTGCAGGGGTCCCTGCGTTGCCAGCACCGGCCGCCCCGTGCCCTCATCCGCAGCCAGCCCCAGCGCGGGGTCGATCTCGGCCAGCCTGCCCAGCGCTGCCAGCAACCGGCTGTCGTCCTTGTCATGCCCCGGCGCGATGATCCGGCGGAAGGGCGAAGCCGCGGCCTCGGCCAGCCGCTCGCATTTGTCGCGGCTGAAGGCCTGCCCCGCCGCCAGATGGTCCGACTTCACCGCAAGCCCGATCTGCCCCGCCTGAAGCTGCCCGACCGGCGACTTGGCATCCAGATCGGTGATCGAGCCCACATCGCCGCCGCCCAGCCGCGCCCCGCCGCCGACCGGCCCCTCAAGCGCGCGCAGCAGGACCACCTTGCCCAGATGCTTCAGCTGGTCCGCCAATGCCCCCACCGCCACGGTCCCGGCCCCGAACCGCGCCCGCGTCTCCTCGACCCCCGGCGCGTCATGGCGCAGCGATTTCATCAGTCGGGTGATGCCATGCCCCTTGCTGGCCGATCCGATAAAGCATTCGATCACCGCATTGTCGCGCAAGGCCTTGGCCGCGATGGCATAGACCTCCTCGGCCAGCGGTTTCTGGTCCTCGATCAGCTCTTCCATCAGGTGATCGTCCAGATCGGCATAGCTTTCCAAAAGCTCCGCCCGCGCCGCCGCCTCGCGGTCCTTCACGCTGTCCGGCATCTCGATCAGCTTGGAATGCTTGCCCTCCTCGAACTTCCAGGCCCGCTCCGACACCAGATCGACAAAGCCGGTGATCGTGCCGCCTTCACGGATCGGCACCTCGCGCAGCACGATGTGGTGGCGCGAATAGGCCTGCAATGCGCTGACGATCTCGGCGATCCGGTGCTGCGCGCTGTCGATCCGGTTGATGAAGATGATCGCGGGCACCCCCATCTCCTCGACGCGCCGCAGGAAGGGGGCGGCGAGGACCGCGCTCTCGGCATCCGCCGGCACGCAGATCACCGCGATGTCGGACGCCGCCAGCGCCGCGCCGACCGAGGCCAGATTCTCCGCCCCGCCCGCCACATCCACCGCCGCCCAGTCCTCGCCCATGAAATCGAACGAACTGACCGTGGCGACGCCGGGGACGGTCAGCGCCTTGCCGCGCTTGTCGTCAAGGCTGGCCAGCGCCTGGACGAGCGTGGTCTTTCCGGCACCCGACGGCCCGAGGATGGTGAATAGGCGCATGTCTGTCCCCCTCCTGATGTGCTGATCCGGTGCCGCCTCCGGGCGGTTCGCCGGTCGCTGGTCTGGGTGAAGCATGGCCCGCCGGGCGCCCCCGCGTCAAATGCGGAAGACTGTCGCAGCGGCAGTCGTTGAAAGCTGACGTTCTGTCCACTATAGTAGCACGATGGATGACAGCCTCGACAAGCGGATCGGCATGCGGATCCGGGCGGAACGCGAAAGCCGCGGCTGGTCCCTGACCGACCTGGCCGAGCGTGCCGCCGTCTCCCGCGCCATGATCCACAAGGTCGAACGCGGCGAAAGCAGCCCGACGGCCCAGCTTCTCGGCAAGCTGTCCGGCGCATTCGGCCTCAGCATGTCGACGTTGATGGCGCGGGCGGAACTTCAGCAGGGCCGCCTGTCGCGCCATGCCGACCAGCCGATCTGGACCGACCCGGAAACCGGCTATCTGCGGCGGCATGTCTCGCCCCGCACGGACCTGCCGCTGGACCTCGTCGAGGTCACGCTTCTGGCAGGGACCGAGGTGGCGATGCCTGCCTCGGCCTATGCCTTCCAGCGCCAGTTGATCTGGGTGCTGGAAGGTGCGCTCGTCTTCATCGAAGGCCCGGCCCGGCATGACATGCAGGCCGGAGACTGCCTCGAACTCGGCCCTCCGGTCGATTGCGTGTTCCGCAACCTCTCCGCGCTGCCCTGCCGCTATGTGGTGCTGGTGCTGCGCGGCTGATCTTGACAGAATGTCCACTATAGTGGATTTATGCTCCACAATATTACGATGGGGCGACTCGCCATGCGCATCAGGGAAGCAGAAGACCGGGACTGCGCCGGGATCGCGGAAATCTACAACGATGCCGTGCTGAACACGACCGCCATCTGGAACGACAAAGTGGTGGATGAGGCCAACCGCAAGGCCTGGCGCGCCGACCGGCAGCGTCTTGGCTATCCGGTGCTGATCGCGGTCGACGCGGCTGACCTGGTGATCGGCTATGCTTCCTTCGGCGACTGGCGCGCCTTCGATGGCTATCGGCACACGGTGGAACATTCGGTCTATGTCCGTTCCGACCGGCGCGGCGACGGCATCGGCAAGGCGCTGATGATGCCGCTGATCGACCGGGCGAAGGGCATCGGCAAGCACGTGATGGTGGCGGGGATCGAATCCGGCAACACCGGATCGATCCGCCTGCATGAACGGCTCGGCTTCCGGCCCGCGGGGGTTCTGCATCAGGTCGGGATGAAATTCGGTCGCTGGCTCGACCTCACTTTCCTTCAGCTGCCCTTGGATGACGCGCCAACCCCGCCGGGCCTGCGATGATGCCGGCGCTCGTCTCCCTGCTGCTGGTCGTCGCAGGCGCCGCGCTGATCGCGCAAAACCTGATCATGGCCAGCGCCAGCACGCGGGTCTCCACCCTGCTGATCCCGCTCCTCCTCAACTCCGCCGTCGGGCTTCTGCTCCTGTCGCTGCTCCTCCTCTGGCAGGGCGGGACCTCGGGCCTGCGCGAGCTGATCGCGACGATACGGCCGGTGACGCTGGTTCCGGGCGTGCTCGGCACCTTCTTCGTCTTCGCCAGCCTCACGGGCTACCGCACCCTCGGCGCCGCGCCGACCATCGCGCTCCTCGTCGCCAGCCAGCTGGTCGTCGGTCTCGTGGTCGATCTCTACCGGACCGACCCACCAAGGATTGCGCTGGCACCGATGTTCGGTGTCGCGCTTCTCATCCTCGGTGCCTGCCTCATCCTCTTCCGCAAGGCCTGATCGAAGCGACGGAAACGGATGTTGCCAAACCTTTCCAATTGGTGAACGCCCGCAGGCAAGTCCTTGATACCATTGATACGCAAAACCTGCCCGCGCGCGGGCAGCTCAGCCCATCCGGACTGCCATGTCCAGCATCCGGTTGGAGAAACCCCATTCATTGTCGTACCAGCCAAAGACCCGCAGCATCCCCCCGGCCGAGAGCTTCGTCTCCGGGCAGGCCATCACCACCGACTCGGGCCGGGCGCGCAGGTCGGTCGAGACCAGCGGCCGGTCCGTCGCCCCGATCACCCCTCCCGCCGCCCGGAAGGCCGCGTTGACCTCCTCCACCGAGGGCCGCCGCTCCGTCACCAGATGGAAGTCCACGCAAGAGACGCTGGCGACCGGCACCCGCACCGCCTGCGCCACGATCCGCCCCGCCAGCTCCGGCAGCACCCCGTCCAGAAGCCGCGCGGCGGAGGTCGTGGTCGGCACCATCGACAAGGCCGCCGCCCGGCTCCTCGGATAGTCCGCCGCCGGGGCATCCACGGTGGGCTGGCTGCCGGTGTAGCAGTGCACCGTGGTCATCGACCCGGTCACGATCCCCCAGTTCTCATCGATCAACCGCGCCAGCGGGGCCAGGGCATTGGTCGTGCAGGAGGCGTTCGAGACGACCTTCTGGGACCCCAGCACCCCGTCGTTCGCCCCCAGCACCACCGTCGCCTCCGCCGCCGAGGACGGCCCCGAGACCAGCACCCGCGCCGCCCCCGCACGAAGTCCCCGCTCCGCCACCTCCCGCGCTTCGGCCCGCCCGGTGCATTCCATCACCAGGTCGACACCCGTCAGATCCAGCGCCGACAGGTCCGGCGCGCGATGCAACGGCACCCGCCGCCCATCCACCACCAGCGCCCCGCCCTCCAGCGCGACGCTTCCCTTCCAGGGCCCGAAAACGCTGTCATATTCGAAAAGATAGCCGCACATCTCCGGCGCGGCGATGTCGTTGATCCCGACGATCTCCAGCCCCGGCCAGCGCTCCGGCGCCAGCAGGAAGGCCCTCAGCACCGACCGCCCGATCCGCCCGAAGCCGTTGATGAAGACCCGCATCGGCCTGCCCTCCCGCGCGCCGCGATTATCCAGTCTCACCACGGGTTTGCGGGCAGTTCAACAGGCATTTGATCAAAACTTGTGCCCGTCACAATCCGGCAGGCTCGTCGGAATTTTCGAAAACTTCGGGGCGGAGCCTTCAAAGGCTCCGGTGCGATTTCTTCGAAGAAATCGTCCCTAGACCCCGACCTCGATCCCCAGCCCCCGCTCGCGTGCCCGCTGCACCGCGACGGCTGCCACCGCCAGATCCTGCAACCCGACTCCGGTCCCGTCGAAAAGCGTGATCTCCCCCTCGGACCGCCGCCCCGGATGTCTGCCGATGAGCACGTCGCCAATAGGCACGATGGCCGAGGCATCCAGCATCCCCGCCCCCACCGCGTGCTGCGCCTCGCCGATGCTGATCGACTGCGCCACCTCGTCGGTGAAGACCGAGGCCCCCGCGACGAGGCCTGGGTCCACCTCCTGCTTGCCGACGGTGTCCGTCCCCATGCAGGACAGATGCGTGCCGGGCGAGACATGATCGGCCAGCAGGCTGGCGGAGGGCGAGGAGGTGATGGTCACGATCACCTCGGCCTCGCGCATCCGGGGCAGGTCCACCGCCTCGAAGGGCAGGCCCAGTTCGGCGGCGACGGCCCCGAGCTTCGGCAGCATGTCAGGGTGCAGGTTCCAGGCGATCACCCGCTCGAACCGGCGCACCCGCGCTGCCGCGCGCAGCTGGAACCCTGCCTGATGGCCCGCGCCGACGATGCCCAGCACATGCGCCTCTTTCCGCGCTAGGCGGTCGATGGCGATGGCGCTGGCCGCCGCCGTGCGCAGCGCGGTCAGGAGGTTGCCCCCGACCATCGCGACGGGCCGCCCGGTGTCGGGGTCGAAGAGGAAGACCGAGGACTGGTGATTGATCATGCCCTTTGCGGCATTGCCGGGAAAATACCCCCCGGCCTTGACACCCAGCTGGCCGCCCGCCCGGTCGAGACCAGACTTGAAGCCATACTGCCGCCCCTCGCCCAGCGCCTCGCGCACCACGGGGAAATTGTAGGCTTCCCCCCGCGCCATGGCGGCGAAACAGGCCTCCACCGCGCGGAAGGCGTCTTCGGGGGTGACGAGAGAGGCGATCAGGGCCTCGGGGACGATGAGCATCTGGCGGTCCTTCGTGGCAGGCGAAGGGAGCGGGGGTTTCACACCCCCGCACCCCCGTGGGATATTTCCGGACAGAAAATGGTCAGTAGGCCTTGCCGCGGGCCGAGACCGGCCAGACGGTTTCCACCTTGCCGTTCCTGACGCCGACATACCAGTCATGCACGTTGCAGGTCGGGTCGCAGTGGCCTGGGATCAGCTTCAGCTTGTCGCCGACCTTCAGCACGCCCGCCGGATCGTCGATCACCCCGTGTTCATCACTGCACTTGATGTACTTGACGTCGTCGCGCCCGAAGATCACCGGCAGGCCCGAGTCCACCGACTGCGCCTTCAGGCCCGCATCGCAGATCGCCTTGTCGGCCTTCACATGGGACATGACACTGGTCAGGATGAAGAGCGCATTCTCCCATTCGCCCCGGTCGATCCGGTTACCGTCCTGGTCGAGAATGCGGCCGTAATCGGCATCCATGAAGGCGTAGGAGCCGCATTGCAGCTCGTTGTAGACGCCGGAACCGCTTTCGAAATAGTACGATCCCGTGCCGCCGCCCGAAACGAGCTCCGGCTTCAGCCCCGCCGCTTCCAGCGCAGCGACGCAGGCTTTCACCTGGGCGATGGCGGCATCCAGCTTGGCCTTGCGATCCTCATACTTGTCCATGTGCTGCATCGCACCCTGATAGGCCTGGATGCCGGTGAACTTCAGGCCCGGCGCCGCCGCGGCGGCCTTGGCGATGGCGACCACCTCTTCGGGCGTCTTCACCCCGCAGCGGCCCGCACCGCAGTCGATCTCGACGAAGACCTCCAGTTCGGTGCCATGGCGAACCGCCGCCGCCGACAGGTCGGCCACGTTCGCCACGTCATCCACGCAGACGATGGTCCGCGCGCCCAGTTTCGGCAGCCGCGCCAGCCGGTCGATCTTGGCCGGATCGCGCACCTGGTTGGAGACGAGGATGTCCTTGATTCCACCCCGCGCGAAGACCTCGGCCTCGCTGACCTTCTGGCAGCAGACCCCGACCGACCCGCCCAGCCGCTCCTGCAGCTTGGCCACGTCGACCGATTTGTGCATCTTGCCATGCACCCGGTGCCGCATCCCGTGCGCCTTCGCATAGTCGCCCATCTTGACGATGTTGCGTTCCAGCGCGTCCAGATCCAGCACCAGGCAGGGCGTCTGGATATCGGCCTCGGCCATTCCCGGCAGGGCCGGAATGTCGTAGCCCACTTCGAACCCTTCGAAATTCGTCTGCTTGTTCATGGTTTTACCCTTTCATCCAGGGGAGTTTGTCCAGATCGACGTTGCCGCCGGTGATGATGATGCCCACGCGCTTGCCGCGGAAGGCCTGCGCGTTCTTCAGGACCACCGCCAGCGGCACGGCGCTGGAGGGTTCCATCACCACCCGCAGGTGCTTCCAGGTCAGCTTCATCGCCTCGACGATCTCGTCTTCCGAGGCGGTGTAGATTTCGCTGACGTGGTTCGACACGAAATGCCAGGTCAGGTCCTTCAGCGGCACCAGAAGCCCGTCGGCGATGGTCTTCGGCGCGTCGTCGGCGATGATATGCCCGGCCTTGAAGCTGCGATAGGCGTCATCGGCCTGTTCCGGCTCGGCCGCGATCACCCTGGTCTCCGGCGCCAGCGTCGAAAGCGTCAGGCAGGTGCCCGAGATCATGCCCCCGCCACCGATGGGGGCGACCACCATGTCGAGACCATCGGTGTCTTCGATGAACTCGCGCGAGCAGGTGCCCTGCCCGGCGATCACCCGCGGATCGTTGTAGGGATGCACGAAATCGCCGCCCGTCGCCGCCTGCACCTGCGCAAAGGTCGCCTCGCGGCTGGAGGTCGAGGGTTCGCATTCGGTGATCACCCCGCCATAGCGGCGCACGGTGTCCTTCTTGGCCTGCGGCGCGGTGCGCGGCATCACCACGTTGCAGGGAATGCCCCGAAGCATGGCGGCATAGCTGAGGCACGAGGCATGGTTGCCGCTGGAATGGGTGGCCACGCCCTTCCTCGCCTGATCCTCGGTCAGCCCGAAGACCGCATTGGTCGCCCCCCGCACCTTGAAGGCGCCGGGTTCCTGGAAGTTCTCGCATTTGAAGAACAGCTGCG
>NZ_DAIQAT010000138.1:0-9207 GCF_036781545.1 Tabrizicola sp. | reverse complement strand
ATGCCAACCAGCCGCTGATCCTTGGCTGGAACCTCGCCCGCCTGGCCGAGACGCTGGTCCCCCTTCTCGACCCGGTGCAGGAACGCGCCATCGAGATCGCCAACGACCGCCTCGCCGGTATCGCCCCGCGCTACGGCACGGAATGGCTGGACGTGATGCGCCGCAAGCTGGGCCTGCCCGGCGAAGACGAGGCCGATGCGCAACTCGCAGACGACCTGATGTCAGCGATGGAGGGCGCCGACTGGACCCTCACCTTCCGCCGCCTTGCCGACGAAGCCGCGCTGCGCCCGCTCTTCCCCGATTTCGCCCGGATGGAGACCTGGCTCCCCCGTTGGCGCGCCCGCGCCGGGGATGGCGCTGCCCGGCGCATCACGCAAGCCAACCCCGCAGTGATCCCGCGCAACCACAAGGTCGAGGAGGCGCTGACCGCCGCCACGAAGGGCGACATGGCCCCCTTCCACGCCCTCCTTTCCGCGATCCAGCATCCCTTCACGGAAGCCGAGCCCTACATGCTGCCCGCCCCCACAGGCTTCGGCACCTATGTCACCTATTGCGGCACCTGACCGGCGGCTCCTCGTGCGCCTTCGGCTTCTCGTCGGGAGGCCCGCGAGGAGCGACGAAGGAGACGACGAGCGCCCCTCAAGATTGACGCTTCCCTCGATCCCCGCCACCATGGCCGCATGGCCGACCGCTCCGACATCCACGACCGTCTCGCCGCCTCGCTCCGCGCCGCCCGCAAGGCCCGCGGCCTTTCCCTCGACGCTGCCGCCAAGCTGTCCGGTGTGTCCCGCTCGATGGTCAGCCAGATCGAGCGCGGCGAATCCTCGCCCACCGTCGCCACCCTCTGGGCCCTGACCCAGGCCCTGCAACTCGACTTCGCGGGGCTTCTGGAAGGCCGCCCCGCCCCTGGCATCGACGTCACCCGCGCCGCCGCCGCCCCCGTCATCCAGCGCGGCGGCGTCACCATCCGCATCCTCTCCGCCCCCGAAAGCGTGGGCCATCACGAGGTCTACGAACTCGCCTTCGCCAAGGGCGCCAAACTCACCTCCGAGGCCCATTCCCCCGGCTGCCGCGAGCACCTGACCGTCCTCGAAGGCCGCCTCGCCGTCACCTCGGGCGACGCCACCGACAGCCTCGCGCCCGGCGACGTCGCCCGTTACCCCGCCGACCGCCCGCACGAGATCGCTGCGACCGGAACCGCCCGCGCCATCCTTATCGTCCAGGACAGCTGACTTCCAGTTTAACGGATACGCATCCGCCAAGTTGACACGACCCCCACGATCTGCCAGTTTCCGCCAAACCGGAAAGGAGTCTGCCATGACGGAAAAATTCGCGTTCCTGAGCCACATCACCGCGACCCTTGAGGGCATCGAGGCCGAGGGCCTGATGAAGCGCGAACGCCTGATCACCGGGGCGCAAGGCGCGCATGTGCAGATGGCCGGGCGCGAGATGCTGAACCTCTGCGCCAACAATTACCTCGGCCTCGCCGACGACCCGCGCCTGATCGCCGCCGCCAAGGCCGCCATGGACGACCACGGCTTCGGCATGGCCAGCGTCCGCTTCATCTGCGGCACCCAGGACCTGCACCGGAAGCTGGAGACCCGCCTCGCCCGCTACCTGAACCACGACGACAGCATCCTCTTCGCCGCCTGCTTCGACGCGAACGGCGGGCTGTTCGAGCCCCTCCTCGGCCCGGACGACGCGGTGATCTCCGACGCGCTGAACCACGCCTCGATCATCGACGGCATCCGCCTCTGCAAGGCGAAGCGCTATCGCTACGCCAACTCCGACATGGCCGATCTGGAAGCCCAGCTGAAACAGGCCCGCGCCGACGGCGCCCGCTTCCTACTCATCGCGACCGACGGCGTCTTCTCGATGGACGGCTACTACGCGAACCTGCCGGAAATCCGCGCCTTGGCCGACCGCTACGGCGCCCTCGTCATGGTCGACGACTGCCACGCCACCGGCTTCACCGGCCCGAAAGGCGCAGGCACCCCGGCGCGGGCGGGCGTCAAGGTCGACCTCCTGACCGGTACGCTCGGCAAGGCGCTCGGCGGCGCTTTGGGAGGCTATATCGCCGGGCCGCAACCGGTGATCGACCTCCTGCGCCAGCGTGCCCGGCCCTATCTCTTCTCTAACGCCCTGCCTCCCGCGGTCGTTGGGGCCGCGCTGGCCGCCCTCGACATCGTGGAAGAGGCCGACGACCTGCGCGCCCGGCTCACCGAGAACGCCACCTACTGGCGCGCGAGCCTCACCGCCGCGGGCTTCACCCTCCTGCCGGGCGAACATCCCATCGTCCCCGTCATGCTGGGTGACGCCAAGCTCGCGCAGGCCATGGCCGCCGACCTCTTCAGCCGCGGCGTCCATGTCGCGGGCTTCTTCTTCCCCGTCGTCCCCAAGGGCCAGGCCCGCATCCGCACCCAGATGAACGCGGCGCTGACCCGTGCAGACCTCGACTTTGCGCTGGACGCCTTCCAGGCCGCCGGACGGGCGACCGGAGTTCTCCTATGACCTCGGCCCATGCCATCGCCGGCTACACCGCCCAGGCCGCGCAACTTGTCGTCCGCTACGATGCGATCCCGAACGAGATCTGGTATGCTCCGGTCCGGCATCTGCTGCCCTCGACCCCCGCGCGGATCATCGACATCGGCGCGGGCACCGGACGCGATGCGCGCTGGCTGGCCACGATGGGGCACGCGGTCACCGCGGTCGAGCCGGTCCCGGCCTTCGTCGCCGCCGGACAAGCGCAGGACGGCGCGCGCTGGATCACCGACGCCCTGCCCGCGTTGCCGCAAGCCCTTGCGCTGGACGAACACTTCGACCTGATCATCCTGTCCGCCGTCTGGCAGCATCTCGACGCCAGTGAACGTCAGGCCGCCGCCCCGGTTCTTCGCCGCCTCGCCGCGGCGGGTGCAACGCTCCTGATGGCGCTGCGCCATGGCCCCGCCTCGACCGACCGCCCGGTCTGGCCCATTGACGTAGACGACACCGCGCAACTGCTGGCCGGGGCAGGTTTCCGCGAAACCTTCCGCACCAGCGCGCGGTCGATCCAGCCCGCAAACCTCGCTGCCGGGGTCCACTGGACCTGGCTTGCCCTTGTCGCCCAACCCGAGGCCCCCAAATGACCAACGAAATGAAGACACTCGTGAAGGCGCGCCCCGAGCCCGGCCTCTGGATGGAGCGCCGCCCGGTGCCCGAGATCGGCCCCGACGATGTGCTGATCAAGATCCACAAGACCGGCATCTGCGGCACCGACATCCATATCTGGAACTGGGACGATTGGGCACAGAAGACCGTGCCAGTCCCCCTCGTGACCGGCCACGAATTCGCGGGCGAGATCGTGGAGATAGGCCGCAACGTCGAAGGCCTGACCCTCGGCCAGCGCTGCTCGGGCGAGGGGCACCTGATCGGCAAGACCTCGCGCCAGAGCCGCTCCGGCAAGTTCCACCTCGATCCGGAAACCCGCGGCATCGGCGTCAACGAACCCGGCGCCTTCGCCGAATACCTGCGCCTGCCCGCCTTCAACGTCGTCCCCCTGCCCGACGCGATCGACGACGAGATCGGCGCGATCCTCGACCCGCTCGGCAATGCCGTCCATACCGCGCTCAGCTTCGACCTGATCGGCGAGGATGTGCTGATCACCGGCGCCGGTCCCATCGGCATCATGGCCGCCGCCGTCGCCCGCCATGTCGGCGCGCGGCATGTGGTGATCACCGACATCAACCAGGCCCGGCTCGACCTTGCCGGCCAGGTGGCCGATGTGGTCCCGGTCAACGTGGCGACCACCGACCTCAAGTCGGTCTATTCCGGCCTCCACATGACCCAGGGCTTCGACGTGGGGATGGAAATGTCCGGCTCGCAACAGGCCCTCGACCAGATGGTCGAACACATGGTCATGGGCGGCCGCATCGCGATGCTGGGCATCCCGCCCGGCAAGTCGCCGGTCGACTGGAGCCGCATCGTCTTCAAGGCGATCACCATCAAGGGCGTCTACGGACGGGAAATCTTCGAGACCTGGTACAAGATGATCGCCATGCTGGAAAACGGCCTCGACATCCGCCGGGTGATCACCCACCGTTTCAAGGTGGATGCGTTCCAGGAGGGCTTCGCCGCCATGCGCTCGGGCCTCTCCGGCAAGGTGGTGCTGGACTGGACGTAGATCGGGTCCCTCCGGCGCAATAGTGGTGATCGGTTCGTGTTCGTCAGACACGGCGCCCGAGGAGTCTTGTACGCTGCCCGATCGAAGACTCCTATCTCCGGAACATGCCGATCCTCGGCTACGCCAGACCCACCGGAGACTGGTGTTCCACCTGACGCTCCTCCTCGGCTTCACCTTTCACATTTGCCCAAATATCCCCGCCGGAGGCACGTCCGAGCCGGTTGTGCGCCCTTCGCGCACAGAGGCGAGACAAAAGCGCGCGCCGCAAGGCGCTCGATATGACACCGCATCGGCCAGCGAACCGTCCCGCCAGAAAGCCAACCGCTGCACGCAGCACCTCCCCTCCCCCTCTGTGGGGAGCGGTCGGGGGTGGGCGCCGCCAGCCCTCCGGCCGCCCGCCCCGGAAATGCCCCGAAATGGCCCGGCGGCATTAACCGCCTGTTCACCATTTTCCGGCGAGTCTGCTCCGCATGGCACAAGGGGACCGGATCATGGACGGATCGCAGCACGCAGGCTTTGCCGAGGCGCGGGCCGCCTTCACCGCGGCTGAGCCCGTTCTCCCACGCCCCGTCCTCGCCTCGGGCCCGCGCTTCCATGTCCGCGAAGTTCGCCTTGCACCCGGTGAGGCGACGGCGCTCCACTCCCACCTGCACCGCACGGAACATTGGGTGGTCGTCGAAGGCACCGCCGAGGTGACGATCGGCCTGCGCTCCCGCCTCCTCGGCGAGGGGGAGGCGATCCAGATTCCCCTCGGCCAGATGCACCGGCTGGAAAACCCCGGCCGCCTGCCGGTGACGTTGATGGAGGTGGCAACAGGCTGCTACCTCGGCGAGGATGATCTGGTCCGCCACGACTGACGCCTCCTCGCGTCCTCCGGTCGCTCGTCACCGGCCCCGCGAGGAGCGACCGAAGGAAGCGACGAGCCCGCCGCAATGGTGAAGCGAACGTAAACGACCACAGACAACCCATTGAAATCGTGCAGTCCGAAACTCTGCCCACGCGCGGGCACCCCCGCCCCGACCCCGGTTTACACCGCCCCCCGCATCGGCGATAACCGGCGGAACCGGCCCGAAGGGAAGACCGATGCTCCTCCTGATCGACAATTACGACAGCTTCACCTGGAACCTCGTCCACTACCTCGGCGAACTTGGCGCGGAGGTGGTGGTCAAGCGGAACGACGCCCTGCAGGTGCAGGACGTGATCGCGATGGCTCCCTCGGCCATCGTCCTCTCCCCCGGCCCCTGCGACCCCGCCGCCGCCGGGATCTGCCTGCCCCTCACCAAAGCCGCCGCGACGGCCGGTATCCCCCTGCTCGGCGTCTGCCTCGGCCACCAGACCATCGGCGAAGCCTTCGGTGGAAACGTCGTCCGCTGCCACGAAATCGTCCATGGCAAGATGGGCACCATGCACCATTCCGGGCAAGGCGTGTTCAAGGGGCTCCCCTCGCCCTTCCAGGCCACCCGCTACCACTCGCTGATCGTCGACCGCGCCACGCTCCCGGCGGAGTTGGAAGTCACCGCCTGGCTGGAGGACGGCACGATCATGGGCCTCCGCCACAAGCGCCACCTGATCGAGGGCGTCCAGTTCCACCCCGAGAGCATCGCCAGCGAGCACGGCCATCAGCTGCTGCGGAACTTCCTCGACGAAGCCCGCGCGAAAGTCTTGGCATGAGCGACATCCTCAAACCCCTGATCGGCACCGCCGCCAACCGCCCCCTGACCCGGGCCGAGGCGGAAGCCGCCTTCGACGCGCTCTTCGAGGGAGAGGGCACGCCTGCCCAGATGGGCGGCTTCCTGATGGCCTTGCGGACGCGGGGCGAGACGGTCGACGAATACGCCGCCGCCGCCAGCGTGATGCGGTCGAAATGCAACCCGGTGAAGGCCCCCGCGGGAGCCATCGACATCGTCGGCACCGGCGGCGACGGCAAGGGGACGCTCAACATCTCCACCGCCACCGCCTTCGTCGTGGCCGGCGCCGGGGTGACGGTCGCCAAGCACGGCAACCGCAACCTCTCCTCCAAATCCGGCGCCGCCGACGCCCTCACCGAGCTTGGCCTGAACGTGATGGTCGGGCCGGAGGTGGTGGAGCGCTGCCTCGCCGAGGCCGGGATCGGCTTCATGATGGCGCCGATGCACCACCCCGCGATCCGGCATGTGATGCCGGTGCGGGCGGAACTGGGAACGCGGACGATCTTCAACATCCTCGGCCCCCTCACCAACCCCGCCGGGGTGAAACGCCAGTTGACCGGCGCCTTCTCCGACGCGCTGATCCGCCCGATGGCGGAGACGCTCCTGACCCTCGGGTCGGAAAAAGCCTGGCTGGTCCACGGCTCGGACGGCACCGACGAGATCACCATCTGCGGCCCGACCTCTGTCTCTGCCGTGGAAAACGGCGCGGTGCGCGACTTTACCGTCCACCCGGAGGATGCAGGCCTCGCCCCGCATCCGTTCGAGGCGATCCTGGGCGGGACGCCCGCCGAGAACGCCGCCGCCTTCCGCGCGCTTCTGGATGGCGCGCCGGGGGCCTATCGCGATGCGGTGCTCCTCAACGCCGCCGCCGCGCTGGTGGTGGCCGACCGTACAGGCAGCCTGACGGAAGGGGTGGAGGTCGCCCGCGCGGCGATCGATTCCGGCGCGGCCAAGGCCAAGGTAGAGGCGCTGGCCCGCCTGACCCATGGCTGACCGGCCCGAGCCGCCCGACAGCTGGGCCGACCTGCCCTTCTTCACCGATGGCCGCTGGGAGGCGCTCTGGCGCAGGCTGGAGGCCCTGCCCGACTGGCAGCCCGCGCCGGACGCGATTTTCCGCGCCCTCGACCTGACCCCGCGCCCGGCGGTCCGCGTGGTCATCCTCGGCCAGGACCCCTACCCCACGCCCGGCCGCGCGACCGGCCTTGCCTTTTCCTTCCCGCCCGGCCAGCCGCCGCGCGACAGCCTGAAGAACATCCTGACGGAAGTCGCCGCCGACACCGGGCAGCGCAAGGCCGACGGCGACCTGACCGGCTGGGCCCGGCAGGGCGTCCTGCTCCTGAACCCCGTCCTGACCGTGCCGGTGGGCCAGTCCCACGGCCACAAGGCCCTGGGCTGGCAGGCGCTGGCCGCCGAGATCCTGACCGCCACCGCCGCGGATGGCCCCCGCGCCTTTCTGCTTTGGGGCGCGCCCGCGCAGAAGGCCTGCGCCGGGTTGCCGCGCGACGGCCACCTTGTCCTGCAAAGCCCGCATCCCTCGCCGCTGTCCGCGCATCGCGGCTTCTTCGGCTCGCGCCCCTTCGGCCAGGTGAATCGCTGGCTCGCCGCGCGGGGCGAGCCCGAAATCGACTGGTCGCTCTAGACTTCCCTTCCCCCGCCCGACAGGCTAGGACCGGCCCAGCCTCTTTTGAACATTCTGCGGGGTTGGGAGTTTATCTCCCGGCACCGGGCGAAAGGAGACCGCATGACCATCCTCGACCGCATCAAGGCCTACAAGCTGGAGGAGGTGGCCAAGGCCAAAGCCGCCACGCCGCTCGCCGATATCGAGGCCGCCGCCAGATCCGCCGCCCCGCCCCGCGGCTTCGCCCGGGCGCTGCGCGAGGCGACGCTGACCGGCTACGGGCTGATCGCCGAGATCAAGAAAGCCAGCCCGTCCAAGGGGTTGATCCGCCCCGACTTCGACCCGCCGGCGCCGGCCAAGGCCTATGAGGCCGGGGGCGCCACCTCCCTGTCGGTCCTGAACGACGCGCCGAGCTTTCAGGGGGCGGACGAATACCTTGTGGCCGCGCATGATGCCGTGGCGCTGCCCTGCCTGCGCAAGGATTTCCTCTACGATCCCTGGCAGGTCACGCAGTCGCGCGCGCTGAATGCCGACTGCATCCTGCTGATCATGGCCTCGCTCGACGACGGCCAGGCCGCTGAACTGGAGACCGCCGCGATGGCCCTCGGCATGGACGTTCTGATCGAGGTGCATGACGAGGCCGAGCTTGACCGCGCGGCGCTGCTGAAATCCCCGCTGATCGGCATCAACAACCGCAACCTGCACACATTCGAGGTGACGCTCGACACCACGCGCAAGCTGGCCCGCCGAGTGCCCGAGGACCGGATGATCATCGCCGAGAGCGGGCTTTACACCGCCGACGACCTTGCCGACCTCGCGCAATACGGCGCGCGCTGCTTCCTGATCGGCGAAAGCCTGATGCGGCAGGAGGATGTCACCGCCGCTACGCGGGCGATCCTGGCGAAACCCTTGACCGCACAGGGCGGGCTGTGAGCGGCCTCAGCCATTTCGACGACCGGGGCCAGGCGCATATGGTCGACGTCTCGGGCAAGCCCGTGACCGACCGCGTTGCCGTGGCGGTAGGTGCGGTGCGGATGACGGCAGAGACCTTGCGGCTCATCACCGAGGGCCGGGCGAAGAAGGGCGACGTGCTGGCCGTCGCGCGGCTGGCCGGGATCATGGCGGCCAAGAAGACCGCCGAGCTGATCCCGCTGTGCCACCCACTGCCGATCACCAAGGTCGCGCTGGAACTGACAGCGGATTCCGCGCTGCCGGGGGTGCGGATCGAGGCGACCGTCAAGACCTCGGGCCAGACCGGGGTGGAGATGGAGGCCTTGACGGCAGTTTCCGTGGCCGCGCTGACAGTCTATGACATGGTCAAGGCGGTGGAGAAGTCGATGGTGATCGACGGGGTGCGTGTCATCCTGAAAGATGGCGGAAAATCCGGGCGTTACGAGGCCCCATGACGATTGCAACGATGATCCAGGTCGAAGAGGCGCTTGCCCGCTGCCTGGCCCTTGCCGCCCCCCTGCCGCCGGAAACCGTGCCGCTGGCGCGGGCTTCGGGGCGCTGGATGTGCGCCCCCGCCGTGGCGAAGCGCGACCAGCCGCCCTTTCCGGCCTCGGCGATGGATGGCTATGCGCTGCGGGGTGATCCGGCAAAGGGCGAGAGCTTCACCGTGATCGGCGAGGCCGGGGCAGGACATGCTTTCGCCGGGTTGATCGGCCCCGGCCAGGCCGTCCGCATTTTCACCGGCGCGCCGGTGCCGGAGGGTGCGACGCGGGTGGTGATCCAGGAGGATG
>NZ_DAIQAT010000137.1:0-9306 GCF_036781545.1 Tabrizicola sp. | reverse complement strand
CGAGGTGCCGCCGAAGACCGTCGCGATGATGTGCTTGTTGCCGCGATGCGCCGAGGCGGTCAGGTTGAACCCGGCGGGGCCGGTATAGCCCGTCTTGATCCCGTCCGCGCCTTCGTAGCTGTCGAGGAAGCGGGTGTTGGTGTTCGCCACCTGCGCGATCCCCGCATCCGCCGTCCGGCGCGAGAAGATGTGGTAGTATTGCGGGAAATCGTAGAACAGATGGCGGCCGAGCGTGTTCATGTCGCGGGCGGTCGACAGGTGGCCCTCGGCGGTCAGGCCGTTGGCGTTCTTGAAGGTGGTATTGGCCATCCCCAGCTGCCGCGCCGTCCGGGTCATGCGTTTGGCGAAGGTCTCGTGATCGCCGCCGATATGGTCGCCGAGCGCCGCCGCTGCATCGTTGGCCGATTTGATCGCCGCGGCGCGGATCAGATAGCGCACCGCGATGGTCTGGCCCGGCTTCAGCCCGAGGCGCGAGGGCGGCTGCGAGGCGGCGTATTTCGTCACCGTCACCTTGGTGTCGAGCGAGAGGCGCCCGGCCTCGATTTCCTGGAAGACGATGTAGAGCGTCATCATCTTGGTCAGCGACGCCGGGTGCAGCCGCGCGTCGGCGTTCTTTTCGTAGAGCACCTCGCCGGTGCGCCCGTCCATCACGATGGCCGCGAAGGGCGCAGCCTGAAGCGGGGACGTCACCACAACGGTGCTGACGATGAATGCCAAGAAAACAGCGTTAAGAATCCGCCCGAGAAGCGATGCCACGTCGCCCACCCTTTGCCTGCTGGCCCGGATTTTCCGGTGCCGTTATTCTGCCTCGGCGGGAAGGCTAGCACAGGTCTGGGCATCCGAAAACCCAAAAAATCCAATGGCTTTCAAGCGATAGTTCATGCGGTGGCGCGGGCGCAGCACAAATCCGCCGATCCGGGCATATCTTGGGGTTGGAGACCGCACGCGCCGCTAGTTATGGGGTGCTTTGCAGCCGCTTCACCAAGGCGGGCAACTCGCCCATTTCCGCGATGCTGTGGAAGCGGCGGTGGTCGGCCGGGGCAAGGGCGGCCTCGAAGGCCCATTCGTGTTCGTGCGGCACATGCACGCCCCAGGACCCCGCGTTCAGGGCCGGGATCACGTCGGACTTCAGCGAATTCCCGACCATCATCGCCTGATCCGCCCCGGTGCCATGCCGGGAAAAGGCGGTGCGATAGGTCGCCTCTGTCTTGTCCGACACGATCTCGACCCCGTCGAAAAGGTCGCCCAGGCCGGACTGCGCCAGCTTCTTCTCCTGATGCAGAAGGTCGCCCTTGGTGATCAGGACCAGGCGGTAGTCCTTGGCCAGAGCCGTCACCGTCGTTCGGACCTGCGGCAGAAGCTCCATCGGATGTTCCAGCAACTCGCGCCCTAAAGCGATGAGGTCGGCGATCACCGTGGCAGGGACGCGGCCTTCCGTGACCTCGACCGCCGTCTCGATCATCGACAGGGTGAAACCCTTCACCCCAAAGCCGTAATAGGCCAGGTTCCGCCGCTCGGCCGCCTCCAGCCGTTCGGCCAGACGATCGGGCGCGGCATGGTCGGCCAGCACCTGCAGAAAGCGCCCTTGGGTCAGGCGGAAGAACGCCTCGTTCTGCCAGAGTGTGTCGTCTGCATCGAAGCCGATGGTGGTCAGCATGGCCGCCCTCTTTTCGTTCCGGCAAAAGAGGCTATATTTCAGAGGTCAGTTGCAACCCCGAATCCCTTCAGCCCGGAGCATGGTTCCCTTGTCGATCCGCCCTTTGACCATGTCCGACAAGACCGATGGCCCGGGGAATGACACGCGGGTCCTGACCAAGACGAAGACCAAGACCGAGCGCCCGCCGCTTTACAAGGTGCTGCTCCTGAATGACGACTACACGCCGATGGAGTTTGTCGTTCATGTGCTGGAGCGCTTCTTCGGTCTGAACCATGCCCAGGCCTTCGAGATCATGCTGACGGTGCACAAGAAGGGTCTGGCCGTCGTCGGCGTGTTCAGTTTCGAGGTGGCCGAGACCAAGGTGGCGCAGGTGATGGATTTCGCGCGTCGCCACCAGCATCCGCTGCAATGCACGATGGAAAAGGAATGATCCTGCGTGCCGTAAGAAGCGGCCCCTTGCCGAGGAGCTTGGGGGCCTGAGGCCCTGCCCATGCGTTCTGCCCGTCTGTCCCTGGCGCTGGAAACCGGCGCGCTGAGCCTGCCGCCCACGGGTAGGATCGCGGTCTACCGGCCCCGGATCGGCGATGACCTGTCTGCCCTGCCCGAGGGCCGGGTGGTGGTGCTGACCGGCTTCAAGCCCGACCATGACCATTTCGGCGCACGCTATCTGGTCGAGCCATCGGCGCCCTATGCCGCAGCCATCGTCTGCCTGCCGCGTTCGCGCGAAGCTGCGCGGGACCTGATCGCCCGGGCGGCGGCGGAGGTGGCTCCGGGGGGCTGGATCGCGGTCGACGGGCAGAAGACCGACGGGATCGATTCGGCACTGAAGGACCTGCGCAAGCGGGTGGATCTGTCGGAAAGCCTGTCGAAGGCGCATGGCAAGCTGGCGTCGTTCGTGGCGGGGGCGGACCTGTCGGACTGGCGGGCGAAGCCGTCCAGGGTCGAGGGGTTCCAGACTCTGCCGGGGACATTTTCGGCGGACGGGCCGGACCGGGGGTCGCTTCTGCTGGCCTCGGCGCTGCCCGCGAAGCTGGGCGGCAAGGTCGCCGATCTGGGGGCGGGATGGGGGTTCCTCGCGGCCGAGATCCTCAAGCGGCCCGGTGTGAAGAAGCTGGACCTGGTGGAGGCCGAAGCCGATGCGCTGGACTGTGCCCGGGTCAACATCCCCGACCCCCGCGCCCGGTTCCACTGGGCCGATGCCACGACCTGGCGGCCCGAGACGCTGCTGGATGCGGTGGTGACGAACCCGCCTTTCCATACCGGCCGCGCCGCCGACCCCGCGCTGGGCGCCGCCTTCATCCGCGCCGCCCGGCGGATGCTAGCGCCCGACGGCAGCCTCTGGTTGGTCGCCAACCGCCACCTGCCCTATGATGCCGTGCTGGCGGACTGCTTTCTGGAATTCAGGGAGGCTGCCGGTGACGGCGCCTTCCGCGTGATCCATGCCATCAAGCCCAGACGCGATCCGCTTCGGGCCAAACCGTAGAGGCCGCCCATGTCCTTCTCCGTCTCCGGCAAGACCGCCATCGTCACCGGCTCGGCCTCGGGCATCGGGCTGGCTATCGCGCGGCACCTGCTCGACAAGGGCGCGAATGTGATGTTCGCCGATATGGACGAGGGGCGGCTGGAGGACGAGATCGGCGAAGAGGCCCGCGCCGAGGGGCCGGTGCGGATGTTCGCGGGCGATTTGACCGAGAAGCTGACCATCGCCAACCTGCTGTCGGCCACCGTCGACGCCTTCGAGCGGGTGGACATCTTGGTGAACGCCAGCCGCCGGATGGCGGTCTCGGAGCTTCTGAACCCCGAGGCGGACGGGGTGGAGGAGTTGTGGCGGCACAATGTGCTCTCCTCGCTTCGGATGTCACAGATGACGGCCAAGCGGATGATCCAGCACGCCCAGCGGGCCGAGGTCGAGGAGGGGACGATGTTCGGCTCGATCATCAACCTGTCCTCGATCGCGTCGCAGGCGACGCGGCCCGAGCTTCTGGCCTATTCGATGGCTTCGGCGGCGATCGACCAGATGACCCGCTCGCTGGCGGTGGCCCTGGCGCCGAAGGGCATCCGGGTGAACGCGGTCGCCTTCGGCAGCGTGATGAGCGCGAGCCTGCAAGCGGCTCTGAAGGAGAACCCCGGCTTTCGCGACGAGATCACCGGGGCCACGCCTCTGGGCCGGATCGCCGCCCCGGCAGAACTGGCCGAGGCGGTGCAGTTCCTCGCCTCGGATGCGGCGGGCTTCGTCACCGGCCAGGTGCTGACGATCGACGGCGGGCGGGGCCTTCTCGACGCGGTCAGGGCCCCGGCCCATTGATCATTCCGGGTATTGGGCCTTGCAGGCAGCGATGACCTTCTCGGCCTGACGCGCCAGACCCTTCCGCTTCTCTTTCAGGCTGGCCAGCGTCCGCGCCTCTTCCTTAAGGTCGATGGCCTTGGGCCGCTGCTCAAGTTCCGGCCGACGGTCAAGGCACATGCGCGGTGGCGACGGGGGCTGGCCCGGGGCGGTGCGGGGACCGGGGCAGGACCGCCAGTATTCCTCGTAGACGGTGATCGTCTCATAGGCATAGCCGCGCTTCAGGTTGCCTTCGGACTCCTTGATCAGCCGGTCGACCGTGCGCAGATCGCGCGTGTTCTGGTTGATGCACTGTTCCTGCGGGGTGCCGCAGGCGGCGAGGGCGGCAAATGCCAGAAAACTCAGCCGTTTCATCGGTTCCTCCTCATGCGGTGGAAAGCGCCGCGCGGGGATGCTAGGCATTTGGATGCCAGCATCCGAGGACATGACCATGACCGATCCCACCGACAGCCGCAACGCCGTTGCTGCCGCATGGTTCCGCAGCCTGCGCGACCGGATCGTCGCCGCCTTCGAGGGGCTGGAGGACCGTTTCGCCAAGGGCCGGCCCGGCCGGTTCGAGGTGACGCCGACCTCCCGCGCCGAGGGGGGGGGCGGAATCATGAGCGTGATGCGTGGCGGCGAGGTCTTCGAGAAGGTCGGGGTCAACTGGTCGGAGGTGCATGGGCAGTTGGGCGAAAAGGCGCAGAAGGCGATGGCGGCGCGGGGGGTGCCGGGCATGGACCGCGACCCGCGCTTCTGGGCCAGCGGGATCAGCCTGGTCGCGCATATGGTCAATCCGCACGCGCCCGCCGTCCACATGAACACCCGCATGTTCTGGACGCCCGGGGCCTGGTGGTTCGGCGGCGGGGCGGACCTGAATCCTTGCATCGAATATGCCGAGGACACCGCGCATTTCCATGCCGGGATGCAGGCGGCCTGCGATGCGCATTCCCCGGACTACTATCCGAAGTTCAAGGTCTGGGCGGACGAGTATTTCTTCGTGCCCCATCGTGGCCGGGCGCGGGGGGTGGGGGGCATCTTCTTCGACGACCTGAACACCGGCGACTGGCACCGCGACTTCGCCTTCACCCGCGCGGTGGGCGAGGCTTTCCTGCCCGCCTTCCTGCCGGTGACGGAACGCCGCGTCGCGACCCCCTGGAGCGAGGCCGACCGCGAGGTTCAGCTTCTGCATCGCGGGCTCTACGCCGAATACAACCTGGTCTATGACCGGGGCACCAAGTTCGGGCTTGAGACCGGGCATGACGCGAATGCGGTGCTGATGAGCCTGCCGCCGGTCGCCAAGTGGTATTGAGGGACGGGAAATGGCAGATATCACGGTGAAGGCGGCCTATGGCTCGGTCGTCGAGGACGAGGGCCAGCTTTTCGTGGGCTTCGCCGCGGGCGAGGATGCGGACGAGGGCTATGTGCTGTTCCGGCAGGATCTGCGCGGCGGGCCGGTCTGGTTCGAGGCGAGCGACGAGACCTTCGGGGCGGAGGACGCCATCGAGGCGGTCGTCGCGGGACCAAAGGGGTTCGAGGTGACGATCCGCGAGGAAAAGCGCGCGGCCTATGGTTTTGCGGCGACGGTCGCGGTCAGGGTCGGGCCTGCTTGCGAGGACGGGGTCGAGGCACTGGCGGCGCTGAAGGAGATGCTCGGGTCGCTCTGGCGGGACTAGCTCGTCGCGTGTCTTCGACTTCTCCTCGCGGCGACGAGGGGCGGTGTCACCGAGGAGCGTTCGCGTGAGCCCAGACTGCGCGGCGGATGCGGGCGACCTTGTAGGCGTCGAGCACCGCCATCGCCCAGACGAACAGCCCGCCCGCCATCTTGCCGACAAAGGAGACTTCCGGCGCGGCGGTCTTCAGGGTGAAGGCGCCCAAGAGGATCGCGAAGCAGACGAAGACCAGCCCGCGGACCGGCTGGCGGTTCAGGACCTGTCCCATGCCGGGCAGGACCACGGCCACGGCAAGCACGAGATGGGGGTTCAGCGGCGGCTTCATGCGGGGTCTTTCGTCAGCGTCAGGATATCGTCGCGCAGCCCGGCCAGCCTGGTGAGCAGCGGCTGAAGCCGGTTGGGGGACAGCGGGGTGCGGCCCATTTCGGCCTCGCGGAAGATCAGGAAGCGACCGCGGTCGGCTTCCTCGGCCAGGATCACGATACGAACGCCTTTGGGCGACAGGACCAGTTCCTTCACGCGAGGGTCCTGGAACAGGTCGGCATGGCGGGCGATCAGGTCGGGCGGCGGGATGCGGGTGGCATCGTCGCTGCGCACCGCGACCTCGACCGGCAGGCCGGGCGGGGTGGGCAGTGACTGCCGCAGCGCAGCGAATCGGGTGAAGGGCTCGTTGCCGGAAGGCCGGGCCATTAGGTCGAGCGTGGCTTGCATGGGCAGGGGTTCGGGCAAAGTGATCATGACCCAGAGCGCGGGCAGCTTGCGGAAGGTCAGCGTGTCGGGCACGGCCTGCAGATCGAAGGCCAGCCCGCCGCGACGTCCGGTCATCCGGGGAAAGCCGGTGGGTTGCAGCCGCGCCTCGCCGCCTTCGAACAGCGGTTTCACGGCGTCGAAATATCCGGCGCGGGTGGCGGCGCGGATGCGGGTTTCGCGATGAAGGCGGAGGGCGAGCCAGAGGCCGAGGGCGGCGAAGGCGAGGCCGAGTGGAATGAGTGGGGACATGGGAAAAGGCCCGCCCTTGTGCAGGGCGGGCCGCTGTACCTTCAGTAGCCCCGCGGTTTCGGCCAGGGCATGGTGAACTGCGCCCCCCGGTTCACGAAGCGATAACGCCAGAAGTGGAACCAGAGCGACACCACGATGTAGAAGCCGATCATCGCCACCAGCTGCGTCCCGTAGCCCAGGAACACCGCGAAGAAAGTGACCCCGCAGATCCCCAGAAGCGTGAAGGCCGGGATCGGGTGGAACGGGTGCTCATATCCGCGCTTGATCGTGTCCAGCGGCCATTTCCGCCGGAACAGGATGATGTTGAGCGGCATGAAGGTATAGCCCAGCAGGCCCGAGAGGATCGAGAAGGTGATCACCTGGTCCAAAGGCGCGCCGAGGGCGAAGATCAGCGCGATCGGGACCAGGAACACGATGGAGCGGTAGGGGGTGCGGTATTTCGGGTGAACCGCGCCGAACCAGCCAGGCAGGTACTTGTCGCGACCCATCGCGAACCAGGCCCGCGAGGCATCGTTGATGCAGCCGTTGGCGCTGGCCAGCGTGGCGAAGAGCGTGCCGAAGCCCAGAAGCCAGACCAGCCCCTGCGACCCGGCCAGCTGTGCGGTCGAGAACAGCGGCGCCACCGCGCCGTTGACGCCGTCGCCCAGGAACTCCCAAGGCAGGACGCCCGAGCAGATATACCAGGTCAGCGTTGCAGCGATGAGCAGCGTCATGATCCCGGCCAGCGTCCCGAAGGGCAGCGAGCGGGCGGGGGACCGCACTTCTTCGGCGGCCTGGGTCGTGCCCTCGATCCCCAGATAGTACCAGAGGCCGAAGTGCATCGCCGCCAGCACGCCGATCCAGCCGTAGGGCAGTTCGTGGCCCTCGAAGAGCGCGGCATGCTCCATGATCCCGCCGCCCAGGACGCCCGAGGTGGACAGGAACAGGATGATGATCGCGCAGAAGGCGATGGAGGTGATGACCAGGTTGAAGGTCAGCGTCGCCAGCACCCCGCGATAGTTCAGCCAGGCCAGGAAGGTGATGACCAGCACGATGAAGGGCCGCTGGTCCAGCTCGGTGGTGTGGCCGGTCATCCGTGCCACCTCGGAGAAGAGATAGCCCGCGGTGATCGCGTTGGCGGCTTCCAGCATGGTGTAGGCGAAGACAAGGTAGAGGCCGACGTTGAACGCCATCAGCGGCCCGATGATGTGCTTGGCCTGGGTATACTGGCCCCCGGCCGAAGCGACGGTCGAGGTGACCTCCGAGTCGATCATGGCGACGCAGGAATAGAGGATGCCCGCGAACCAGCAGGCGATCAGCGCCGCATAGGCGCCGCCCTTCCCGACCGAGAAGTTCCAGCCCATATATTCGCCGACCAGCACGATGCCGACGCCGAGTGCCCAGACGTGGGCTGGGCCGAGGACGCGCAGCAGGCCGACCTTGGTGCCGTGCGGCCCCATGCCGTCCATGGTTTGCGAGGTGATGTCTACATCGGCCATCAATGCACCTTGTGTTCTTCGGCCATGGCCTCAAGCTCGCCTTCACGCGAGGAGGTCAGGACATCTTCGGAAAAGGTCGAATCGGTCTTCAGCCAGTCGACCAGCATGTGCAGGCCCAGGAGCGCAGCCAAGCCCCAGGCGCCGTATTCAAGATAGCTCCACAGATCCATGGCGGCTTACTCCCCAAATTTCTCGGAAATGACCTCGCGATACTCCACTTCGGAGAACCGCAGGATCAGGAAGTAATAGAGCAGGATGACCGCGACCATCACCAGAAGCGCGCCGACCGAGAAGGAATAGTCGAAGCGGGCGAGGATGAGGTCATGGGCGGTCTCGGGGGTGTAGCCGAGCGCCTCGTACTTGGCGGCCTGCGCCGCATTCTGGCCAAGCGCCTCCCAGGTGGCGTTGGCGACGGGCGCGGCCACGGTCTTCGCGGCGCCGGCCATGTTCAGCCACAGCGGGATGAACAGCGCTCCGACGGTCAGGACCACCAGCACGATCACGTCGAACAGCTGGCTGGCCTTGCCCTGTTTCGGGGGTTGATAATGCGCCATCGTCAGCTCCTCCTGCCTCTGGCTTCATCGAGGAACTTGATGTCGATGCCATACATGAAGTCGCGATCCTCGCGGTAATGGCGCAGCATCGCCAGGATGGCGGCGGTGTTGAAGATCAGTACGACGGCCCCGCCGATCAGCAGAAGCGTGCGCGCGCCGCTGGACGGTGCCAGGTCCCAGGTGGCGATCGCGACGAAGATCACCGCGAACCACAGGCCGACGACAAACGCCCATGCCACCAGCACGTCACGTTTGTGCATCGCCTCAATCCGCTGATTAAGGTCTCCCACAGTTTTCCTCCCTTGGGCTCTTATGTGATCCGTGCGACGCGGCCCCGACGTCTTTCCCTGCACGGCAAAAAAGTTTTCTTATGGGAAAGCCACCCGCGACAGTCTGTCAAGAAAAACCACGGTCCGGGCCGGATTTTCCCGACAGGTGAAAAATGTTTCTTACCAGTTGATAGGTTCAAAAGACGGTGCTAGCGTCATCGGCAACCATGTGAAGGAGACGAATCCATGTGTGGCATCGTTGGACTTTTCCTCAAGGACCCGAAGCTTGAACCCCAGCTGGGCGCCATGCTGACGGACATGCTCATCACCATGACCGACCGCGGCCCCGACAG
>NZ_DAIQAT010000136.1:0-9328 GCF_036781545.1 Tabrizicola sp. | reverse complement strand
TCGCCGTTGTCCTCGATCACGTTCAGCTCGATCCGGGGATAGGCGCGGCGGTAGCGGGCCAGGATATCCGACAGCACATAGCCGGCGACCAGGCTCGTGACGCCCAGCGACAGGCGGCCGGTCGCCGCCTCGGCCTCCTCGACGAAGGCCGACCGGGCGGTGGAGACATCGGCCAGGATCTGCCGGGCATGGCGCAGGAAGGCGCTGCCCTTGTGGGTGAGCAGGATGCCCCGGGCCTGCCGGTCGAAAAGCACGACGCCCAGATCGTCCTCCAGCGCCCGGATCGCTTCCGTCACCGAGGACTGGCTGATCGACAGCGCCCGCGCTGCGCCGGAGACCGACCCGGCCTCGGCGGCGGCCGTGAAGAACTGCAACTGGCGCAGGGTGAAAGCCATCGGACGCTCCGAACGGAATGCGAAACACTCTGGGCGGACCGATGGGGCGAAGCAAGGCTTGATGCCCGACTCCCGCCATGGTCAGATGCGGAAAAACCGGGCAGGGAGGCGTCGATGTGGTGGATCGTGGCAGCGGTGGTGCTGGGCGGAACGGCGGTGGCGCTGCAGGCCCCGATCAATGCGGCGCTGGCGCGGGAGCTCGGCGGCCCCGTCCCTGCCGCCGCCGTGTCCTTCGGGGTGGGTTTCGTCGTCCTTCTGGTCATCGCGCTGGTCCAGGGCCAGGGCGGCGCCTTCCTGAAACTGCCGCAAGTCCCCGCCTGGACGCTGATCGGCGGCTGCCTCGGTGCCTGGTATGTGCTGACGTCCGTCTGGGGCGTCTCGCAGCTGGGGGTCGTGACCCTGGTCGCCGCGCTGATTCTGGGCCAGATGACAGCCGCGATGGTGATCGATGCGACCGGGGTCCTGGGGGTCGCCGCGCGCGAGGTGACGCCGACCCGCATCGCCGCCGCCGGGCTGGTGATGGCCGGGCTCCTGCTGTCCCGCGCCTAGGGCGTCCAGCGCCCGCCGTCCAGCCTGACCCAGGGCGCCGAGACGGGCGGCGGCGGATCGCCGTCCTGCCAGAAGCACAGGCGCAGATGGTCGGGCACCACCTGGGGCGCCTCGCCCTCGCCCACCAGCGCCCAGTCCATGTGGAAGCCGTCGATCAGCAGCCCCTCGGCGTAGAAGGCGATCTCCTCCGCCTCCAGCGCCTCGGAGGGCGAGGCGTCCCAGCCTTCCGGCCCGCCCCAGAACACCAGCCCCTCGATCTCGCGATGCTTCCGCGCGAGCCGGGCCAGGGGGGCCAGGAACGCCTCGACCGGAGTCAACTCTTTCGCCATCAGCGCAACTCTGACGCCAGCGCCGGGGTCGCCCCGGCCACCAGCGCCTCGTAATGCGCCAGCCGTTCAGGCGTGAAATGCCCCGCTTCGGCCAGGATGTTCACCGTCCCCAGTACCTTCCCCTCCGCCACGACGGGAATGTTGATGCAGGACCCAAGCCCCAGCGACACGATCAGGTCATGGTCGAAGAAATACTTCGCGAATTCGGGCGGCGTGTTCGCCACGAAGGTCCGCCGCCCGGCAATGGTCGTGTCATACCAGCCGTCCTTTTCCATCGGCTTCGTGCCCGACACCGGATAGTCCACCGGATGCGAGGTGAAGACCCGCGCGAAGAGCGCCCCCGCCTCGTCCAGCCGCGTCACAGTGAAGAGGCGCGTGCCCAGCGCTTCACAGCGGGCCTGCAAGTCGGCGTAGACCGTCATGAAATCCTCCTCAGCGCCGCGTCATCGCTATGCGGATCAGCGCGCGTTCCATCAGCGCCATGCCGGGGGCCTTGCTGGCCGAGCGCAGCGTCAGGTCGGTCTCCAGAAGCACCGCCACCGCCTGTTCCAGCGCGCGGGTGCCCCATTGCCCGGCCTGACGGCCCATCGCATCCTTCTGCTTGAAGTTCACCCGCGCGCGCTGGATGCCCACGCCGGGCCCCTCCGGGTCGGTCGCTGCCGCGTGCAGGACGCGGAAATGCCTGAGCGCGCCGATGCAGATCGTCACCGGCAGCACCCCCTGCCCTTCCAGCCGCCGGAACAAGGGGCCGATCTGCGCGCTGCGCGCCTCGGCCACCGCGTCGATCAGCTCGTCCACCTCGGCCTCGATGGTGGCAGGGGCCATCGCCGCCACGTCGGCGGGCGTCAGTGGCGTCGGGTCGCCGTATTTGTACAGCGCGATCTTCTCCAGCGTCTGCCGGAAATCGCCGGGGTCCAGCGCGCGGGCCAGGGTGTTGAGATCATTCATCGCCTCGCGGTCGATGTCGCGCAGGCCCGCCTTCCTCAGCGCCTCCTCGATCTCCTCCCGGCTGGGCGGAGCGTCGTAAAGCCCGATGGAGACCGCATTCGGATGCTTCTCGAACAGCCCTTTCAGCGCCGACTTGCCCGTCAGGTTGCCGCCCGTGACCATGATCACCGCATCGCCCGGCTTCCACTCCTTCAGCGCGACGGCGACGGTATCGGCCAGCCCATCCGTGGCGTCCTCGACGAAAGCCACCCGTGGGCCGGGGAAGAACCCCACCGCCTTGATCGCATCCAGCAGCAGGCTGCCGTCCTTGCGCAGGTCCGACCCCGACATCCGCGTCAGCCGCATCTCGGCCTCGCCCTCGGGACCGACCAGCGCCGCAATCGCCTCCTGCCGCTTCAGGGCCACCCGCATCGCATCGGCGCCGAAGATCAGGAGGCCCGCCCGCGCAGGATCGGGCTTGGCGCAATACCGCGCCGCCTCGACCCCCTTCAGGATCATGGCAGGCTGGCCGAGGCCGCGATCAGCCGCGCGACGATCTGGTCGGCTAGGATGCGCATCAGCCGCAGTGCCGCATCCTCTTCGGCGGCCAGCTGGGCGACCGTCGAGCCGGTGGCGGAATAGGCGGTGAAGCTCTGGACCCGCCCGCCCGTGATGCGCGCACCCGTGGCCCGTTCGGTCAGCGCATAGTCGACCACGCCCTTCAAGTCGTAGCGGGTGATCTTGTTGTCGGTGGTGATGCCCACGCCCACGGTTTCCGTGGTGATGGTGTAGGCGAGGTCATAGCGGATGGCCTCGGGCCGACCCAGCCGTTCCTCCAGCCGCTCGACCAGGTCGAAGGCGTTCCGGTCGGTCGGGTCCTGCACCCAGACGGTTTCCGTCAGCTTGCCCGCGCTGCCACCGGGGCCATAGGCGGGGGTGAAGCCGCAGGCGGCAAGGGCGAGGGGGACGAGGAGGATCGACCGGCGGGAGAGTTGTGCGCCGGATGGCCCCCCTCCGCAGCCCTCCCCCACCGGGGGGGAGGGAGGCGCTTCATGGGACGCGCTGCGCGCAGCAACGGGCACAACAGACCCCTTCCCCCCTGAGTGAGGGAGGGCCGGGGTGGGGGGATTACTGTCAGACGACGACATTGATGATGCGGCCCGGCACGACGATGATCTTCTTCACCGGCTGCCCGGCAAGGAACCTGATCACATCCTCATTCGCCAGCGCGATCTTTTCAACCTCTGCCGGTGGCATGTCCTTCGGCACGCTGATTTCCGCCCGGCGCTTGCCGTTGATCTGGATCGGCAGCACCACCGTGTCATCGACCAGAAGCGCCGGGTCGGCCTTGGGCCACCGGGCGGTGGCGCAGAGCCCCGCGCCGCCCTGCGCCGCCCAGATTTCCTCGGACAGGTGCGGGGTCATCGGCGACATCAGCTTGGCCAACGTGCGGATCGCCTCACGCATCACCGCGGTCGAGGCATTGGCCTTGGCGATGGTGTTGCTGAAGGCATAAAGGCTGGCGATGGCCTTGTTGAAGGCGAAGCCCTCGATGCCCTTCGTCACCTCGTCCACGGCCCGCGCGGTGGCCTTCGCCAGCGCTTCGTCGCCCTCGCCCTTGTGATCCTCCGGCATTTCGCCGATCCGGACCGACAGGCCCCAGACCCGGCTCAGGTGCTTGTGCGCCGCCTCGGCCCCCGAGGAGGTCCATTCCACATCCCGTTCCGGCGGCGAGTCCGACATCACGAACCAGCGCGCCGTGTCCGCGCCGAAGGCCGCGATGATGTTCATCGGGTCGACGACGTTCTTCTTCGACTTCGACATCTTCGCCGAGGGGATGATCTCGATCGCCGTCCCGGCCGCCTCTTCCAGCACCGCCCTGAGCTGGTCCTCGCTCAGATCGGAGAGGTCGGTCTGATGATCCGCGCGCAGGAAGGCCACCGGCTCGTTGCCGATGTTGAAGCGCAGGATGTCCTCGGGCAGGTGATAGACCGGGCGGCCCTGCGCATCGGTGGAGCGGTAGATCTCATGCGTCACCATGCCCTGGGTGAACAGCGCATTGAACGGCTCGATGGCCTTTGCGGGCAGGTGGCCGGTCTTGTGCATCGCCCGCGCGAAGAAGCGGGAATACAGGAGGTGGAGGATCGCATGCTCGATCCCGCCGATATACTGGTCGACGTTCATCCAGTAACCGGCGTCCTCCGCCACTGTCGGGGTGGTCGCGCGGGGGGCCGTGAAGCGGGCGTAGTACCAGGACGAATCGACGAACGTGTCCATCGTGTCGGTCTCGCGTCGCCCCTTGCCGCCGCATTTCGGGCAGCTGCAGTCGCGCCAGGTCGGATGCCGGTCAAGGGGGTTCCCCGGCACGTCGAAGCTGACGTCATAGGGCAGCTCGATCGGCAGGTTCTTCTTGTCCTCGGGCACCACGCCACAGGTCTCGCAGTGGATCACCGGGATCGGGCAACCCCAATAGCGCTGGCGGCTGACCCCCCAGTCGCGCAGGCGGTACTTGGTGACGCCCTGGCCATAGCCCTGCGCCTCGGCATGGGCGATGGCCGCGTTGACGCCCTCGTCCCCGGTCTGCACCCCGGCCCCGGCGAAGCCGCGCACATAGCGCACCTTCTCTGACTTCATCGGGACGAAAGCCTCGGACAGGGCCGCTTCCTCCGCGCCCTCGGCGACGAAGACCGGCGGGATCGGCAGGCCGTATTTCGTGGCGAAATCGAAGTCCCGCTGGTCATGCGCCGGACAGCCGAAGATCGCGCCGGTGCCGTAGTCCATCAGGATGAAATTCGCGATCCAGACCGGCAATTCCCAAGCAGGATCAAGCGGATGTTTCACCCGGATGCCCGTGTCGTAGCCGATCTTCTCGGCGGTCTCGATCTCTTCGGCCGAAGTCCCGCCCTTGCGGCATTCAGCGACGAAGGCGGCAACCTTGGGATCGCTTTCCAGCACCCTGGCCAGCGGGTGATCCGGGGAAATCGCCGCAAAGGACGCGCCCATCAGCGTGTCGGGCCGGGTGGTGTAGACCTCCAGCCTGTCGAACCCCGCCGGAGCGCCAACGGTCTCGAATGCGAACTGCAACCCGCGCGACTTGCCGATCCAGTTGGCCTGCATCAGCCGCACCTTCTCGGGCCAGTTGGTCAGCCCGTCCAGCGCCGACAGCAGCTCTTCCGAATAATCGCTGATCTTGAAGAACCACTGCGTCAGCTCGCGCCGTTCCACCGCCGCGCCGGACCGCCAGCCCTTGCCGTCGATCACCTGCTCGTTCGCCAGAACCGTCATGTCGACCGGATCCCAGTTGACCACCGCCGCCTTGCGGTAGACCAGCCCGGCCTCCATCATGTCGATGAACATGGCCTGCTGCTGGCCGTAATACTCCGGGTCGCAGGTCGCGAGTTCCCGCGACCAGTCGATCGACAGGCCCAGCGGCTTCATCTGCGCCTTCATGTCGGCGATATTGCCGTAGGTCCAGTCCTTGGGGTGGCCGCCCCGCTCCATCGCCGCATTCTCGGCCGGCATCCCGAAGGCGTCCCATCCCATCGGATGCAGCACCGAGTACCCCTGTGCCGCCTTGGTCCGCGCCACCACGTCGCCCATCGTGTAGTTGCGGACATGGCCCATGTGGATGCGCCCCGAGGGATAGGGGAACATCTCCAGCACGTAATACTTGGGCTTCGCCGGGTCGCGCCGCGCCGTGAACGCCCCCGCCTTGTCCCAGGCAGCCTGCCATCTGGGTTCGATCACCGAAGGGTCATAGCGCGACATCAAGGGGCCTCATGCGGAATTCCGCGCGGAATTACACATGGGCGGCGGGAAAGGTCCACCCCTTCCCGGCCCTGACGCCCGTCGAAACGCTTAAAGCTTGCTGTCGCGCACCCGCAGCTGCCGCGCGCGGGTCAGGATCGCATCCTCGACCGCCCGCACCGTCTCGGGCGCGACCGAGGCGCCGCCCTGGCCCTGCAGCGCCACCTTCAGGCTGCGCGCATCCAGCGCCGGGTCCTGGACATAGACCGTCGCGCGATAGGCCCGCCCGCCGCCGGGGGGCCGCCCATAGCCGGTCACGATCACCCCGGTGAACGGATCGACCGATTCGATGGGCAGGAAGTTCAACACTTCCAGCGAGGCCTGCCAGATATACTTGTTGACCTCGACCGTGGTGTTCGGGTCGTCCGACTTCTTGAACAGGCTCCAGATCGAGGTCTTGGCCCCCGCCCTGCTTGTCCCGTCGCGATGGGCCGTGGCGGCCGCGTCGCGCTCGGCCTTCTGCTCGGCGGTCAGCGTGCCCTTGCCGAACAGGCCCCCGCCGCCCCCGCATGAGGACAGCGTCAGGATCAGCCCCGTGGCCAGCGTCATCCGTGCGAGGTGGTGCAAGATCATCCGGCCTACCCTTGGAACCCTTTGCCTGCTGTCTAACGCGGCGTCCGTGGCCTGCCAAGGGCTTTCCGTCCTGACCGGCGCTCAACGGATCGCGCGCGCGTAAGGGCCGCACAGGGGGCCGGGCCGGTGGCATTCCCGACCTGTTGCTTTGCTGCACCAACTTCTTCCGGATTTCCCCCCGCCGGTCTGGAAGCGTTGCAATCCGGGGCGGGAGGGGTGAAATACGGCTCATTCCCCTGCGGATTCCCCTGCGGCGGGCTTACCTTGAAGAAAGAGGGAAAAACATGAAAAAGGTTCTCTTGGCCTCGACCGCGCTGATCGGCTTCGCTGGCATGGCCGCCGCCGACGTCACGCTCAGCGGCTCGGGCCGTTTCGGTCTGGTCTATGGTGAAATCGGCGGTGTCAGCGACACCCAGCTGTCCTACCGTATGCGCGTTAACATCGACGCGTCGACCGAAACCGACGCCGGCGTGAAATTCGGTGGCCGGATCCGTCTGCAGTACGACAACGGCGACAACGACACCGTCGGTGGGCTGTCCGAACTGAACGCCGCGATGCTCTACGCTGAAACCGCTGGTTTCCGCTTCGAAATCGGCAACGTCAACACCGCTTTCGACTCGCTGGCCACGCTGTACAACGCGGAACTCGGCTTCATCTCGTCGACGACTGGTTCCTACTCGCCCTTCGGCTACGACTCGTACTCGTCCAGCCCGTATGCGCCCGGCCAGTTCAACCGCGTCGGCCTGTTCGCAAGCTACAGCACCGGCAATCTGGTCGCTCGCTTGTCGTACATTGACTACGACCAGACCGATCTTGACGCCCTGGCTCCGACCGAAGAAGAAATCGGCGTCTCGCTCGACTACACCGCCGGCCAGTTCAAACTGGGCTTCGGCTATGTCCAGAACGCCCTCGGCGCTGCTGACACTGATGTCTACGCCCTGCTCGGCGAATACGCGCTGAACGATGCGACCAACATCGGTCTGCAGTACATCGGCCAGAACGCGGCTATCGACGCTGCGACCCTGACCCTGTACGGCAACCACAAGCTGGCAAGCGGCATCGGCATCGGCGCGTTCCTCTCGGGCATCGACGGCGACGTTACCCCGGCGAACGACTACGCGATCGGTATCGGCGCGAACTACGACATCGGCGGCGCGACCATCGCTGGCACCATCCAGAAGGGCTTCGCCGACGAAACCTATGCCGACCTCGGCATCAACTTCTCGTTCTGATCCATCAGGGTCTGAACGGACGGAAAGAGCGGGCCTTGTGCCCGCTCTTTTCTTTTTGCGCCGCCCGGTTAGGTTTGCCTGAAGACGGGGGCGATACATGGCACTGACGGATATTCTGGCGCGACTGCGCAGGGCCGAGGCGGCAGCGGGGCGGGCGGAAGGCTCTGTCACGCTCATCGCCGTCTCGAAGGTCCAACCGCCCGAACGGGTGCAGGCCGTGCTGGAGGCAGGCCACCGCGTCTTCGGCGAGAACTACGTGCAGGAAGCCGCCGGGAAATGGCCGGAATGGCGGGACCGCTTCGGCCCGGTGGAACTGCACATGATCGGCCCCTTGCAGACCAACAAGGCCAAGCTCGCGGTCGATCTCTTCGACGCGATCCATACGCTCGACCGTCCCTCGCTGGCCACGAAACTCGCCTCGCTCCAGCAGGCGCGGGGCAGCCTGCCGCAGCTTTTCGTGCAGGTGAATACCGGGGTCGAGCCACAGAAGGCCGGCGTCCTCCCCGCCGACCTGCCCGGCTTCCTGCGCGATTGCCGGGCTATGGAGCTTTCCCCCTTGGGCCTCATGTGCATTCCGCCCGAGGATCAGGACCCCGCCAGCCACTTCACCCTTCTGGCCCGGATGGCCGGCGACCACGGCCTTGCCGGCCTGTCGATGGGCATGAGCAGCGACTTCGAGAGCGCCGTGGCCCACGGCGCCACCCACATCCGCGTCGGCAGCGCGATCTTCGGCGCCCGGGCCTATCCGGCGTGACGGCCCCGGGGCCGGAGGTTCATTCCTTCAGTACGCCGGAAAGATGCGCACCATAGCTGGACTTGCCAAAGACCTGCGCCTGCCGCTCCAGCCCGGCGCGGTCGATCCAGCCCTTGTGGAAAGCAATCTCGTCCGGCGAACCGACCTGCATCCCCTGCCGGTCCTGCAGGGTGCGGACGAAGTTCCCCGCATCCAGCAGGCTGCCCGGCGTGCCGGTGTCCAGCCAGGCGAAGCCCCGGCCCATGCGCTCTACCTGCAACGACCCTTCGGCGCGGTAGTGTTCCAGCACGTCGACGATCTCCAGCTCTCCCCGAGGCGAGGGCTTGATCCGGGCGGCGATCTCGGGCGCGCGACCGTCGAGGAAATAAAGGCCGGTGATGGCGAAGCTGGAAGGCGGGTGCTTCGGCTTCTCGATGATCTGGGTGACGCGGCCATCGGCATCGAAGGCCGCGACGCCATAGCGTTCAGGGTCCGAGACATGGTAGCCGAAGACCGTGCCGCCACTGGCCTGCGCATGGGCGCGGGTCAGGATGTCCGGCAGGCCGTGGCCGAAGAAGATGTTGTCGCCCAGTACCATGGCCGAAGGCGCGCCGTTCAGGAAATCGCGGGTCAGGAGATAGGCCTGCGCCAGCCCCTCGGGCTTTTCCTGGATGATCCAGGTGAAGCTGACGCCCCATTGGCCGCCGTCGCCCAGCAGGCGCTGGAACTGCGGCTGGTCCTCGGGCGTGGTGATGATCGCGATCTCGCGGATGCCCGCCAGCA
>NZ_DAIQAT010000135.1:0-9350 GCF_036781545.1 Tabrizicola sp. | reverse complement strand
CCGGCCAGGGCGGCCATCACATGCTTCTTCATCCGCGTCAGTCTCCTGTCCGGGCGAGGCCTGCGAACCACGGGATCGGGTCCACGGGCAGGGCGCCCTGTCTGAGTTCCATATAAAGCGTTTCCGTGCCGCGCCCGCCAGAGCCATCTGGCGACCCCGCCACGAATTCCGCCGTCGCGGTCCTGGGCCCGCCCATCAGGCCCAGCGGCGCGTCGGCGGCGACCACTTCTCCCACATCGCCATACAGCGTTTCCATCCCGGCAAGCACCAGGAGATAGCCGTCGCCGGGCTCAAGGATCATCACATTTCCGTAGTCGAGCAGCGGCCCCCGGTAGCGGATCGTCGCGGGCCAGGGCGCCGTGACCAGAGCGCGGGGCTGCGTGGCGAGCGTCACGCCCGGTCGGCGGACCCCGGCGGCGTCGGCCTCGTCCGGCAGGCGCAGGACAGTGCCGAGCACGGGAAGCCGCAGGCGGCCCTTCTCGCCCGCGAAACTGGCATCACCGGTCCCGTCCGGCGACAGGCCGGCGGCGAAGGCGTCCAGCGTGTCGGCGCTGTCGAGAAGGCCCTTCAACACCTCCGGGTCCTCGGTGAAGCGCTTGGGCAGGTCGACCCGGTCCGAGATCGCCTGCGACAGTTCCGTCCGCGCCGCCTGCGCGGTGGCAAGGCCCTGCGCCAGCACCTCGCCCGCCGCAAGCTGCAAGGCGCGCAGGTCGGCCAGTTCCTGTAGCTGCGCCTTCAGCGCCAATGCCTCGCCCTGCAGGGCGGGGGTCACATCGGCCAGGATCATCCCCGACCGGGCCGATCCTACCGCACCCTCGGGATGGAGCAGCAGCAGCGGGCCGGGATTGGCCTCCATCGTCGCGAGCACGCCCAGAAGCCGCCCGATCCCGTCGCGCTTGGCGTCGAAGGCGCGGGTCAGCGTGGCCTCGCGCAGGGCCGCCGCGCGCAGCGCGCCGCGCAGGGCGGCAAGTCCTGCCTCATAGGCGCGGATGGTCGTGGACAGCGCCGCCACCCGGTCGCGCGCCTCGGTCGCCTGATCCAGCGCCGCCACCGCCGCCTGCAGGTCGGCCGAGGCCCTGGCGGCCTGTTCGGCCACCGTCTCGGCCCGCAGTGGCAGGGACATAAGGCACAGAAGGACGGCGGCGCGGATCATGCGATGAGCGTCTGGCCGGTCATTTCGGGCGGCTGGGGCAGGCCCATCAGCTGCAGCAGCGTTGGCGCAAGATCGGCCAGCCGCCCGTTGCGCAGAATGGCGCCCGCCGGGCCGCCGATCAGAATCACCGGCACCGGGTTCACCGTATGCGCCGTGTGCGGCCCCCCGGTCACCGGGTCGACCATCACCTCGCAGTTGCCGTGGTCCGCCGTGACGATCATCGCCCCACCCTTCGCCTGCAGCGCGGCGACGGCGCGGGTCAGGCCCCGGTCCACCGCCTCGCAGGCCTTGATCGCGGCGGGAAGGCTGCCGGTATGGCCCACCATGTCGGGGTTGGCATAGTTGACGACGATCAGGTCGTAACCCTTCTCGATGGCCGCCACCAGATGATCCGACACCTGATCCGCGCTCATCTCGGGCTGCAGGTCATAGGTCGCGACCTTGGGCGAGGGCGGCATCGCGCGGTCCTCGCCGGGATAGGGCTGCTCGCGCCCGCCGTTCAGGAAGAAGGTGACATGGGGATATTTCTCGGTCTCGGCCAGCCGGAACTGGGTCAGCCCGTGCGAGGCCACCCATTCGCCCAAAGTGTTGATCAGCACCCGCTTGGGGAAGGCCGTAGCCATATAGGCGTTGTGCAGGTCGGAATATTCCACCATGCCAAGAAGCGCCGACCATTTCGGGCGGATGCCGGTCTCGAAGGCCTTGAAGCCCGGGTCGCCGATGGCCGCCAGAATCTCGCGCGCCCGGTCGGCGCGGAAGTTCAGGCAGAAGACCCCGTCGCCATCCTTCGCGCCGTGGTAGCCGTCCAGCACCGTCGGGGCCAGGAATTCATCCGTCTCGCCCTTGCCATAGCTGTTCGACACTGCCGTCAACGCGTCCGGCGCGGTTTCGCCCTGCGCCTGCACCATCGCCCCGTAGGCGCGGGCCACCCGGTCCCAGCGGTTGTCGCGGTCCATCGCCCAGTAACGCCCCGTCACCGTGGCGATGCTGGCGCCATAGGGCAGGCGCTTGACCAGCGCCTCGACATAGCCCGCCGCCGAGGACGGCGCCACGTCGCGCCCGTCCGTCACCGCGTGCAGCGCGACCGGCACGCCAAGCGCGGTGATCGCCCGGCAGGCGGCAAGCACATGGTTCACATGCCCATGCACCCCGCCATCCGAGACGACGCCCATCAGATGCGCCACCCCGCCCGCTGCCTTCACCCTGGCCGCGAAGTCCAGGATCGCCGGGTTCCGCGCGAAGCTTCCGTCCTCCACCGCCAGGTCGATGGCGCCCAGGTCTATGGCTACGACGCGCCCCGCCCCGATGTTGGTATGCCCGACCTCGGAGTTGCCCATCTGCCCGGTCGGCAGGCCCACATCCGGCCCGAAGGTCGTCAGCGTGGCGTGGGGGCAGCTGGCCCAGAGATGGTTGAAGGTGGGAACCTGCGCCTGAGCGGGCGCGCTGGTCGCCGGGTTCGGGCCAATGCCCCAGCCGTCGAGGATGCAGAGGACGACGGGTTTCGCAGCGGACATCGGCACTCTCCGGTCTGGCTCCGCCGGGGTTTTACGCCTTGGCCGGGGCCGGGGCAACCGGGATGGGGTGCGTCAGGCCACTCGCCCGGACTCAAGGCGCGAAAGCGCCGGGCCGCGCCCGACCGCCCCTAGGGCGGGGGCTTTGCGACGGTGCAAGCAGAACTCCGATGGAAGTGGGAATCCCGGCCGCGCTCCTACGCCAGCCGCGCCGCCTTCTCGCGCACCCTTTGCCGCCACAGCGTGAAGATTCCCGCCGCCACCACGATCCCCGCGCCAACGGCGACATTGATCCGCAAGGTCTCGCCGAAGATGAAAAGCCCGATGGCGCTGGCCCAGACGATCTGCAGATAGGCGAAGGGTTGCACATCCGAAGCCTCGGCCACCGCCAGCGACTTGATCAAGAGCCAGTGGCTACCCGCCGCCGTGCAGCACAGAAGCCCCATCCAGCCCCAGTCGCCCGGGGTCATCCAGCTCCAGTGCATCAGGCCGAAAGGCGTCATCGCCACCGCCCCCACGACCCCGGTGTAGAAGAAGCTGACCGAGGCGCTGTCCTTCCTGGCCACATAGCGGGTCAGCAGCCCGTAGACCGCGAACATGGTGGCGGACAGCAGGGGCACCAGCGCCCAGGGGCTGAAGACGCCGAAGCCCGGCTCCAGGATGATCACCACGCCGACGAAGCCCACCAGGATCGCCGACCAGCGCCGCCAGCCGACCTTTTCGCCCAGGATCGGCCCCGACAGCGCCGCGACCAGCAGCGGATAGCAGGTGAAGACGGCATGGGCCTCGATCAGCCCCAGCTTCACGAAGGCGACCAGCATGATGGCGATCTCGGCGACCAGGATCACCCCGCGCGCCACCTGGACTAAAGGAAAGGCCGACTGCGCCGCCGCCTTCAGGCCCCCCGGCGCCCGGGCCGCCATCGCCATGGCGAACAGCCCGAAGAACCAGAAGCGCACCATCACCACCATGGTGACGGGGTAGGTCTCGCCCAGATGCCGGGAAATCCCGTCCTGCGCCGCGAAGACCACGGTCGTCGCGATCATCAGCCAGATGCCCAGCCTGGTATTCTGCGTCGTGGTCATGCGGGTTTGCGCTCCAGCGACAGCGAATAAAGCCCGGCGGCCACCACGATCAGGCTGCCGATGGCGACCGGAAGCTCCAGCACCTCGCCATAGACCAGCATCCCGACGATGCTGGTGAAGACCAGTTGCAGGTAGGAAAACGGCTGCACCCGCACCGCCTCGACCTGTTCATAGCTCTTCAGGACCAGCCAGTGCGACAGGATCGACAGCGCGCAATAGGCGGCGAGAGAACCGATGTCGGCGGGCAGCATCGGCTTCAGCTGCGGCAGACCGAGGCCGGTCATCAGCAGCGCGCCGATCACGCCGGGCCAGAAGAAGGCGGGAAAGGTCGGCTCGTCCCGCGTGGTCAGGCGGGTCAGTACGGAATAGAGCGCGAAAAGGAAGGCCGCCGCCAGAGGCAACAGGGCGGGCCATGAGAAGACGCCCATCCCCGGCCGCAGAATGACCAGCACGCCGACCAGACCGGCGCCCACCGCGGCCCAGCGCTGCCAGCTGATTGCCTCACCCAGGACCGGTCCCGACAGCGCGACGACCAGAAGCGGGCAGATCGAGAAGACGGCCAGTGAATTGATCAGCCCGATCAGCGTATAGCCCCAGACGATCAGGCAGATCTCGCCCACCAGCAGCACCGAGCGGACAAGATGCGCCGGCAGCCGCGTCGACCGGATCGCCGCCCGCGCGCCTTCGGGACGGCGCAGCGCCAGCAGGATGACGAAGCCCGCAAAGACCCAGTAGCGGATCATGATGATCATCTGGGTGGAATAGGTCGCCGCCAGATGTTTGGAAAACCCGTCCTGCGCGGCAAAGGCCGCAACGGCGGCCACCATCAGCCAGATCCCCAGGGTCGGATTGCGCGAAGCGGTCATGACCGTCGCGAGGTATCACCGGCGCCGCGCGGGCGAAAGGGGGCGGTTCGGGCGCTTTGCGACCCGCAGGGTCAGCGGGCGCAGACCGGGGTGGAGGTGTCGATGCTGGTCTTGCCCGACATTTCCTTGTCCTTGATCGGCTTGCCCTCGCCGTCCGTCACCCGCCAGCGAAAGCTGACCGGTTGCGCCCCGGTCCCATCCATGCGGCAGAAGCTGACGTGAAGCGAATAGCCCACGGGCGAATCCTCGCCCGGCAAGGCGGCCCGCAACTCATCTACCTGCAGTTGCATCCGCGCCTTCTGGGCCGGTGCGATGCTTAGCACGAACCGTGTCCCACCGTCCTTCAGCGCGGACTTGCCGACGAGATACAGGTTGAAATTCTTCGTCTTCAGCGACCCCGCCGCAGCGCCGCAGGCGCAGGGACCGACCCCCAGCTCTCCGGGTCTGCTCTGAAGCCCCACGCCCTCGGAAAGATCCAGCACGATCATCCGGTCCTCGGCGTCGGCCCTGGCCTGTCCCGCCAGCGCCAGACTGGCCATCACCACCAGCGACCGCAGCAGTCCCTCCATTCGCGCGCCCCTCAACTTCCCCGCCGCAGCAGTTGCATTCAGTCCAGACAAGGCGTATTTCCCCCTGTCATGCAAGGGTTCATCTACTTCAACATCACCGATCATGCGCGGCTGCCCGCCCGCTTCTTCGGCATGACCCGCACCATCCTCGCCCGCCTCTGACCACGAGGCCCCGCCCGCGCGGGCGATCTCCGCGCCGCACCTTCCAGCCCCAGCCTTCCAGCCAAGGACCCTTTCCATGTCCGCACCCCGCACGCTCTATGACAAGATCTGGGACGACCACGTCGTCCACCAGGCCGAGGACGGCACCTGCCTCCTCTACATCGACCGCCATCTGGTCCACGAAGTGACCAGCCCCCAGGCCTTCGAGGGCCTGCGCATGACGGGCCGCAAGGTCCGCGCGCCCGACAAGACCATCGCGGTGCCCGATCACAACGTGCCGACCACGCTGGACCGCGCCAATGCCGCGACCATGACCGAGGACAGCCGCATCCAGGTGGCGGCCCTGGACAAGAACGCCAAGGATTTCGGGATCAACTACTACCCCGTCACCGACATCCGCCAGGGCATCGTCCATATCGTCGGCCCCGAACAGGGCTGGACCCTGCCGGGCATGACCGTGGTCTGCGGTGACAGCCATACCGCGACCCACGGCGCGTTCGGCTCGCTCGCCCACGGGATCGGCACCTCCGAGGTCGAGCATGTCCTTGCCACCCAGACGCTGATCCAGCGCAAGGGCAAGAACATGAAGGTCGAGATCACCGGGTCGCTCCGCCCCGGCGTCACGGCCAAGGACATCACGCTGTCGGTCATAGGCGCCACCGGCACCGCGGGCGGCACCGGCTATGTCATCGAATACTGCGGCCAGGCGATCCGCGAGCTTTCCATGGAAGGCCGGATGACCGTCTGCAACATGGCCATCGAAGGTGGCGCCCGCGCGGGCCTGATCGCGCCGGACGAGAAGACCTTCGCCTATGTCATGGGCCGTCCCCATGCGCCCAAGGGCGCGAAATGGGAAGCCGCGCTCGCCTACTGGAAGACCCTCTTCACCGACGAAGGCGCGCATTTCGACAAGGTCGTCACCATCAGGGGCGAGGACATCGCCCCCGTCGTGACCTGGGGTACCTCGCCCGAGGATGTGCTGCCGATCACCGGCGTGGTCCCCGCGCCGGAAAGCTTTGCCGGCGGCAAGGTCGATGCCGCGAAACGCTCCATCGACTACATGGGCCTGAGCGCCGGGCAGAAGCTGACCGACATCGCCATCGACACCGTCTTCATCGGCTCCTGCACCAACGGCCGGATCGAGGATCTGCGGGCGGCTGCGGCAATCCTGAAGGGCAAGAAGATCGCCGTGAAACGCGCCATGGTCGTCCCCGGCTCGGGCCTCGTCCGGGCGCAGGCCGAAGAAGAGGGTCTGGCGCAGATCTTCATCGACGCGGGCTTCGAATGGCGGCTCGCGGGCTGCTCGATGTGCCTGGCGATGAACCCCGACCAGCTGGCCCCCGGCGAACGCTGCGCGGCGACGTCGAACCGCAACTTCGAGGGCCGCCAGGGCCGCGGCGGGCGCACGCATCTCATGTCCCCCGCCATGGCGGCGGCGGCGGCGCTCACCGGCCACCTGACCGACGTGCGGGAGATGATGGGCGAGCTGGTCTGACCCATGGCTGACCCGGTCGCCAGCCCGACCGGACCCGTCGCCCCCCGGCGGCGGGTTCTGGTGATTGCGGAAGCCGCGAACCCGGAATGGGTCTCGGTGCCGCTGGTCGGCTGGTCGATCGCCACGGCGCTGCGCGCCCATAACGACGTCCATATCGTCACCCAGATCCGCAACCGCGAGGCCTTCCTGCGCGCGGGTCTGGTCGAGGGGGCCGACTTCACCGCCATCGACAGCGAGGCCGTCGCAAGGCCCATCTGGAAGCTGGCCGAGGTCCTGCGCATGGGCAAGGGCAAGGGCTGGACCATGGTCACGGCCCTGTCCTCGAAACTTGCCTACCCCTATTTCGAACGCAAGCTGTGGCAGGCTTTCGGCGCCCGGATCAAAGGCGGCGAATTCGACATCGTCCACCGCGTCACGCCGCTGACCCCCACCGCCAACAGCCTGATCGCCCCCCGCTGCCGCAAGGCCGGTGTTCCCTTCGTCATGGGCCCGCTCAACGGTGGCGTCCCCTGGCCGAAGGGCTTCGATGCCGAGCGCCGGCGCGAACGCGAATGGCTGTCCTATGTCCGAGGCATCTATCGCCTGTCGCCTGCGCGCAGCCGGATGATCCGCGCCGCCTCGGCCATCATCGCGGGCAGCCGCCACACCGCCTCCGAGTTTCCCGGCGCCCGCGACCGCCTGACCCTGATCCCGGAGAACGGCATCGACCCCGCCCGCTTCTCGCTCCGCGCCGCCCAGCCCGGCACCCTGCCGCTGCGCTGCGCCTTCGTCGGGCGTCTGGTCCCCTACAAAGGCCCCGACATGCTGATCGAGGCCGCCGAACCCTTCCTGCGTGATGGCACAATGGTCCTCGACATCCTCGGCGACGGTCCGCTGATGCCCGCCCTGCGTGAGATGCTGGCCGCGAAAGGCCTGACGCATTCCGTCACCCTGCACGGCTGGATCGACCACAAGGAGGTACAGTCCCTCCTCTCGCAGTCCCAGCTTCTCACCTTCCCCTCGGTCCGCGAATTCGGCGGCGGCGTGGTGCTGGAGGCGATGGCGCTGGGCGTCGTCCCGGTGATTGCCGACTATGCCGGGCCGGGCGAACTGGTCACGCCCGGGACCGGGGTCAAGGTGCCGATGGGCAGCCGCGATCAGGTCATCGCGGGCTTCCGCGCCGCGCTGGCCCGCCTGATCGCCGCGCCCGGGCAGATTCCCGCCCTCTCCGCCGCCGCCCTTCGCCGGGTGGAGGAGCATTTCACCTGGGACAGGAAAGCGCGCCAGATCGGCGCGATCTACGATTGGGTCCTCGACCCGAAGGGTCCCATCCCGCAACCCGTGCCCCTCGCGGGCGAATAAGGACGCAAGACATGGACAAGTTCACCACCCTCACCGGCGTTGCGGCCCCGATGCCGCTGGTCAACATCGACACCGACATGATCATCCCCAAGCAGTTCCTGAAGACGATCCAGCGCTCGGGCCTTGGCAAGAACCTGTTCGACGAGATGCGCTATACCCAGGACGGCCAGGAAATTCCCGATTTCGTGCTGAACCAGCCCGCCTACCGCAAGGCCGAGATCATCGTCGCCGGTGACAACTTCGGCTGCGGCTCCTCGCGCGAACACGCGCCCTGGGCGCTCCTCGATTTCGGCATCCGCTGTGTGATCTCGACCAGCTTCGCCGACATCTTCTTCAACAACTGCTTCAAGAACGGCATCCTGCCGGTGGTCCTGCCGCAAGAGGCGATCGATCACCTGATGGACGACGCCCGCAAGGGCGCGAACGCCCGGCTCACCGTGGACCTGGAAAGCCAGACCGTCACCGCCGCGGATGGCACCACCTTCGCCTTCGAGGTCGATCCGTTCAAGAAGCACTGCCTCATGAACGGGCTCGACGACATCGGCCTGACGCTGGAAAAGGCCAGCGCCATCGACAGCTTCGAAGCGAAGAACGCCGCGCTGCGACCCTGGGCCTGACCGGCCGCCGGACGGAAACGCCCGCTCTGGCACGGGTTTTCGCAGAAAGCCCGTGCCTGGTTCATGGTTGCCAGATCCTGAACGCCCTCAGGCAACCCATTGAAATTGCAGGGCTCGAAAACCTGCCCGCGCGCGGTGGCCCAACCCTTGCCGCCTTGCCCGGCCCGCGCTACGCTCGCCCCGACCCATCCCGGAGGACCCCATGCACCCGATCGAGAAACGCCTCGCCGACCTCGGCGTCACCCTGCCCGACGCCCCCGCCCCGGCGGCGAACTACGTCCCCTTCGTCCAGGTCGGGACCCTCGTCCACATCTCCGGCCAGATCAGCCAGAACGAGAGCGGCCTGATCAAGGGCAAGCTTGGCGAGGACCTTTCCTTCGAGCAGGGTGCCGAGGCCGCGAAACGCTGCGCGATCTCGCTCCTCGCCCAGCTGAAGAAGGCGGTCGGCGGCGACTGGGACCGGCTGGACCGGGCGGTGAAACTGGTGGGTTTCGTGAACTCCACCGCCGATTTCACCGACCAGCCCAAGGTGATCAACGGCGCCTCCGACT
>NZ_DAIQAT010000134.1:0-9392 GCF_036781545.1 Tabrizicola sp. | reverse complement strand
TGGTCGGGCTGACCTGGCGCGGGGCCTATGTCGCGACCAAGTTCGCGATGGAGGGGCTGACGGACGTGCTGCGGATCGAGATGCGGGGCACCGGGATCGAGGTGATCCTGATCGAGCCGGGGCCGATCGCGACGAAGATCCGCGAGAATGCGATCCCGCATTTCGAGCGCTGGGTCGACTGGGAGCATTCGGCGCGGCGGGATCAGTATCTCAGCTTGCGCGGGCGGCTCTACGACAAGAAGGTGAAGAAAGACCGCTTCGAACTGGGTCCCGAGGCGGTGACGGCGAAGCTGATCCGCGCGCTGGAGGACCGACTACCGAAGCCGCGCTACTTCGTCACAACGCCCACCTATCTGATGGGGTTCGCCCGGCGGATCCTGCCGACAAGGGCGCTGGATTGGGTCATTTCCAAGGGTTGAGCCGCAAAAGCCGTTGCGGAAATTCTCGGACTTGCCGGAAGCGCGGGAAATTTGGCTTCGCTTTCGGGCCGCGTGCGCCTAGATCAGGGGCAAAGGAGTGTCGCCGATGTTTTCCGACCCGCTGTTCCTCTTCGCGACCATCGCCTGTCTGGTGGTCCTGGCGATCCTGCTCTTCGGCATCGGCACCTTTGCCAGGGGCGGCGAGTTCAACAAGCGCAACGCCAACCGGATCATGCGCTGGCGGCTCGGGGTGCAATTCGTCGCGGTGGTCCTGATCGTGACCTTCGCCTGGCTGCGGTCGAGAGGGTAAGCCATGGTCGTTCTGTCGAAAATCTACACCCGGACCGGGGATGCGGGCCAGACCGCGCTGGGGAACGGCACGCGCGTGCCGAAACACAGCCCGCGGGTCAGCGCCTATGGCACGGTTGACGAGACCAACGCGACGGTGGGCCTGGCCCGGCTCCACGCCGAGGGCGAGCTGGGCGAAGCCCTGAAGCGCATTTCCAACGACCTTTTCGATTTGGGCGCCGACCTCTGCACCCCGGACCGGCATCTGGATGCCACGCGCGACTACCCGGCGCTGCGGATGATCGAGGGCCAGGTCACGCGGCTGGAACGCGAGATCGACGCGATGAACGAACGGCTGACGCCCTTGCGCAGCTTCATCCTGCCGGGCGGCTCGGTTCTGGCGGCGCAGCTGCATCTCTGCCGCACCGTCTGCCGCCGGGCCGAACGGCTGGTGGTGGAACTTGCGGCGGACGAGGATGTGAACCCGGAAGCGGTGCGCTATCTGAACCGCCTGTCGGACTGGTTCTTCGTCGCAGGCCGCATCGCCAATGACGACGGCAAGGACGACGTGCTCTGGGTTCCCGGCCTGACGCGCTGATCCGCTGATCGGCGCGCACGATCAATACGCGGCGTCCTGTCGCGAATTCCTGTCGCATTTGCTCTGTTTTCCGCGGGCACCTTGCGGTAACACCCGGCGCGAGAGCTTGGCCGGGGCTTCGCCCCATCACTGGAGATTGCTTGCATGAAGGTTCTTGTGCCTGTCAAACGGGTGATCGACTACAACGTGAAGGTTCGCGTGAAGGCGGACGGATCGGGTGTCGATCTGGCGAACGTGAAGATGTCGATGAACCCCTTCGACGAGATCGCGGTGGAAGAGGCGATCCGGCTGAAGGAGAAGGGCATCGCGACCGAGGTCGTCGTCGTCTCCATCGGCGTGAAACAGGCGCAGGAGACGCTGCGGAACGCGCTGGCCATGGGTGCCGACCGTGCGATCCTGATCGAGGCGGCTGCGGACGTGCATACCGACATCGAACCGCTGGCGGTGGCCAAGCTGCTGGCTGCGGTGGTGAAGGAAGAACAGCCGGGTCTTGTCCTTGCCGGCAAGCAGGCGATCGACAACGACATGAACGCGACGGGCCAGATGCTGGCCGCCCTTCTGGGCTGGTCGCAGGCGACCTTCGCGTCGGAAGTGGCGATCGAGGGTGACAGCGCAAAAGTCACGCGCGAGGTGGATGGCGGTCTCCAGACGATCACGGTGAAGCTGCCGACGATCATCACCGTCGACCTGCGCCTGAACGAGCCGCGCTATGCCTCGCTGCCGAACATCATGAAGGCCAAGGCCAAACCGCTGGCCGCCAAGACGCCCGCCGATTACGGCGTGGACGTCGCGCCCCGCCTTACGGTGGTGAAGACCGTGGAGCCTGCGGGCCGCAAGGCCGGGGTCCGGGTCGCCTCGGTGGACGAGCTGATCCAGAAACTGAAAGACGAAGCGGGGGTGCTCTGAGATGGCCGTTCTTCTTCTGGCGGATGTGGTTGACGGGAAACTGGCGACCGACCAGGTGGCGAAAACCCTGACGGCGGTGAAATCGCTCGGCCCGGTGACGGTGCTGGTGGCGGGCACCGGCGGCGATGCGGCGGCGGCGGAAGCGGCGACGCTGGACGGCGTTGCCAAGGTCCTGTTCGCCGACGACCACGCCTATTGCCATGGCATGTCCGAGCCCACCGCCGCGCTGGTGGTGTCGCTGGCGGGGGACTACGAGCATATCGTGGCCGCCTCGGGTGCCCTGTCGAAATCGGTGCTGCCACGGGTCGCGGCGCTTCTGGACGTGATGGTGATCTCGGAAGTGCTGGGCGTGGTCGATGCCTCGACCTTCGAGCGTCCGATCTATGCCGGGAACGCGATCCAGACGGTGAAGTCTTCGGATGCGAAAAAGGTGCTGACCGTGCGGACCGCGACTTTCGATGCGGCCGGCAAGGGCGGCAACGCACCGGTCGAGAAGGTCTCGGCTTCGGTCGACGGCGGCCTTTCGGCCTGGGTCGAGGACAAGGTGGCCTCGTCGGACCGTCCCGAGCTGACCTCGGCGGGGATCGTCGTCTCGGGCGGCCGTGGCGTCGGCAGCCAGGCCGACTTCGCGCTGATCGAGAAGCTGGCGGACAAGCTGAACGCCGCTGTCGGTGCCTCGCGCGCGGCGGTGGACTCGGGCTATGCGCCGAACGACTGGCAGGTCGGGCAGACCGGCAAGGTGGTGGCGCCGGACCTCTACGTCGCCGTCGGCATCTCTGGCGCGATCCAGCACCTTGCGGGGATGAAGGATTCGAAAGTCATCGTCGCCATCAACAAGGACGAAGAAGCCCCGATCTTCCAGGTCGCCGACTACGGGCTGGTCGCGGACCTCTTTACCGCCGTGCCGGAGATGATCGAGAAGCTTTGACGGACGGTGGGTTTCACCCACCCACGCAGAGATCGGGCCGCCTTCGGGCGGCCCTTTTCACATCAGGCGCTGCAAAACCGGGGTCAGGCGTTCCGCCACTTCGGCATGGGCCGTCGCGCCGGGCAGGCAGGCGGCCTGAACCGCCTCGGTCTCCGGATAGGTCATGTCGAAGCGGGCCATCGCGCGGGCGCGCGGGCTGGGGATGGCTTGGATCAGGGCCGAGACCTCAGGGGTCAGCGCTGCGAGCATCTGCCGGTCGATGAAGAGCGGCGCGAGGTCAAGGCCTTCGGCCTGTTCGCGTGGCGCAGTATCGGCCAGCCACAAAAGCACCCGGCGGGCAGGAAGCCGCGCCAGAAGCTGCCGCATCCCTGCCAGCCAGTTCCGCTGCAAATCCCGAACGACCTGACCGAAGGCCACCGCATCGCTGCGCTGCAGGACCTGCAGCAGGTGGCGGGTGAAATGGATCTCGGCGAAATCCATCTGCGGGAAAAGCGCGCGCAAGGCGGGCGTCGCGGCAAGGAAGCGGTCATTCCGGCGGCCATGCACGGTATAGAACGGGTTCGACAAGGCTTCCGCGCCGGTGATCTGCACCACAGCGGCCCGGGCGCCAGAGGCGATGTCCAGCGTGGCGGGATCGGAGAGATAGAAGTCCAGCCCCGCGTTCAGCCCGCCCAGATTCGCGACCGGCCGCCCCAGCGCCGCCTCGACCAGCGCCGGATAGGGCCGGTCGACATATTTGCCGAAGGTCGACGAGCCGCCCAGCATCGCGACGTAGGGCCGCGACAGGTCACGCCCCGGCCCCCGGAACAGCGATTTCGACGCGCCATAGCGGCATGGCGCATAGTCGGGCGCCCGCGCGCCCGCATCCAGAACCAGCATCACACACCCGATTGCAGTCAACCCAAGGCAAAGTCTGGCCGGGAGTGGTTGCCGAATGGCTAAAATCGGGCGGTTGGCTAAAGGTCTAGCCATTTCCTCCGTGCCTTGCGCCGGGGGGGCCAGCCGGGCATAACCGGGGGCGACAGATGGAGGTGCAGGCGATGGAGATCAAGCTGGTGGGCGTGGTGGGCGCCGGGCAGATGGGCAACGGCATCGCCCATGTCTTCGCGCTGGCGGGCTACGACGTACTCTTGACCGACATCTCGGAGGAAGGCCTGGCCAAGGCGCTCGTCACCATCGAGAAGAACATCGAACGCCAGGTCTCGCGCGGGAAGGTGCTGCCCGCCGACAAGCGTGCGGCCTTGGGCCGGATCAGAACCACGCTGAAGCTTGCCGACCTTGGCCAGTGCGACCTGATCATCGAGGCCGCGACCGAGCGCGAGACGGTGAAACAGGCGATCTTCGAGGACCTACTGCCGCATCTGAAGCCGTCCACGATTCTGACCTCGAACACCTCGTCTATCTCGATCACGCGCCTCGCCTCGCGCACCGACCGGCCGGAAAAGTTCATGGGCTTCCACTTCATGAACCCGGTGCCGGTGATGCAGCTGGTGGAGCTGATCCGCGGCATCGCCACCGACGACGCGACCTACAAGGCGCTGCACGCGGTGGTCGAGAAACTGGGCAAGACCGCCGCCTCGGCCGAGGATTTCCCGGCCTTCATCGTCAACCGCATCCTGATGCCGATGATCAACGAGGCGGTCTATACGCTGTACGAAGGCGTGGGCTCGGTGAAGTCGATCGACGAGTCGCTGAAGCTGGGGGCCAATCACCCGATGGGGCCGCTGGAGCTGGCGGATTTCATCGGGCTGGACACCTGCCTTGCGATCATGAACGTGCTGCACGAGGGGCTGGCGGATACCAAGTACCGGCCCTGCCCCTTGCTGACCAAATATGTCGAGGCCGGCTGGCTGGGCCGCAAGACGCAGCGGGGCTTCTACGACTATCGCGGCGAGGTTCCGGTGCCGACCCGCTGAGTGGGTTCTGCTGATCCCTCACCCTCGGCAAGGCGGGCATTCTGCTCGCGCAGACGCGCGGCATCCTCGTCATAGACGAAAGGCAGGAAGGCATAGCGCCGGCCCCGCGTCACCTTGCCGACCGCATGGAGAAGGCTGCAGGAAAACACCACCGCCCCGCCCACCGGCGCCTTGAACGAGCGCGGGCCATATTCCGGGAAGCTGACCTCGCCGCCCTCGAAATCGTCATTCAGGTTCACCGAGACGGCAAAGCGGCGATGCGCGGTCCCGGTGGTCGTGTTGTCGCGATGCGGCGAGAAATGCCCGCCCTCGTCGGCGGCATAGCAGGCGACGAGATAGCGCTCCATCCGGGTGACGCGGAACTGGTGCACCTTGGCGATCTCGGGCACGACCCGGCGGAGGATGCGGGCCTGCAGCGCCGAGATCAGCGCGGGATCGGTGATCGTATGGTCCCGGCGCCGTTTGAAGCTGGGATCATGGACACCGACGGTCCGGCCACCGATCTGGCGCATGATGCCGCTTTCCTCGCCTCCGGTGGCGTCGTAGAGGTCCACCAGCTTGCGGCAGAAGTCGGGCTCGAACACCCTGGGCAGCACCAGTACGGGGGCCATGATCTCGAACCCGGCATGACGGTCGGGCGGCGGCAGGGCTGCGACCAGATCCAGCGCCTCGGCGATGTCGCCCTGATCGTCGCGGAACGGGATCACCGCGATGATCCGCATCGTCGGGTCGATCACCACCCAGAGGCGGTGCAGACTGACCTGGCCAGCCGCGGCCGAGGCGGTTTCCGGGACAAGCCCGTACCGCCGCGACACCGAAAGATCGAAGTCCCAGAAGTGCCGGTAGCCGGGATAGCGATTGGCGATGCGGCCCGTCGCCTCGTCCGCAGGGTCGATGCTGACGCCGAAGAACGCGGCGTGCCGGTCGTCGAAAAGGTCCGGCCGCGCCTCGACCGCCGCCAGAAGGGCCTGGCTATGCGGCTGGGCGCCCGCGCCATAGAAACACAGCACCAGATAGCGCCCGGCCGCACCGTCAAATGTAAAGCGGGGTTGAGCGCCATTGCGCTGGACGAACCCCGGGGCTGGATCGCCCGGCGCAAGCAAAGCGGCACGAGTCTGCATGCGGTCTCCGATACTGGCTGTCTTCCCGGGTCTGCAGCCTCTGACTTAACATGCCGTTAAGGCAAGCGCAGTCCCGGTCTTTCTTGCACCGGCTTGCAGAGTGAAGGGGAATGCAGACGCGCCACGGAAAGGGCGCGTGACGTCACGCAGCGCTTTTCAACGCCAGCGTATGCTCCCTGAGCCACGCCAGGAACCCCCGCGGGTTGCCCTCCCACTTCGTCAATTCCTCGGCCGGGATCGGTTCGCCAATCACCGGCCGGGTCGGACGGAACAGGCACCGCTTGATCTCATACAGCAGCAAGCCCTGCCGCAGCGTGTCGCTCAGCTGGTTGGCGATCTGGAACAGCCGGCTGTTCTGGCCGGGGAAGAACACCGGCAGGATCGTGGCCCCCGTCGACCGCACGATCTTGTGGGTGAAGACGTTCCACTCGCCTTCCACCGCCGGGCCCCACCAGTCTTCGCTCATCGCGACCTTGCCCGCGGGGAACAGGATGATCGCGCCCCCGGCCTTCAGGTGGGCCAGGGTTTCTTCCCGCATCTGCAAGCCCAGCTCGCGGGCGTTGTCCTCGTGCGGGAAGGGGACCGGGATCATGAACTCCTCGACCTCGGGGATGCCGGTCAGCAAGGAGCGGGTCAGGATCTTGAAGTCGGACCGGACGCGGTTGATCATCTCGGCCAGGACCATGCCATCCACCAGGCCCGAGGGGTGGTTGCAGACCACGACCAGCGGGCCGGTCGCCGGGATGCGGGCGATCTCCTCTGGCGGGGTGTCGATCCGAATGCCCATATGGCGGATCGCCTTGGGCCAGAAGGGCGCGCCGTGCGGGGCGCCGGATTTTTCGAAGCTGCGGATCAGGCGCAGGAGCTGGACCTTGGCGGTCAGCCATTCCAGCACGCGGATCGTGCCGGCCTTCCAGGGGTTCTTGAAGGTTCCCGCATAGGAAAGCCGCCGCATGTCGTACTGACGTTCAGCCGGACCGGCCGCAGACGACGGCGTCTCGGTGGCGATCTGGCTGTGGTCGGTCACTAAACGGCTATCCCCGGAGACAGCCCGGAACGAGTCAGGGCATCCGCCTCAATAATCCTCTCCGAACCGGGCCGCAACAAGGGCCTCCAGCGCATCGGCGAGTTTCTCCGCATCCTCGCCAATGGTGGTGACGTCGATCGTCGTGCCGCGCGAGGCGCCCAGCATGAGAAGGCCCATGATCGAATCGCCCGAAACCTCGATCCCGTCGCGGGCGACAGTGGCGCGGGCCTCATGCGCCTCGACCACCTCGACGAACTTGGCACTGGCCCGGGCGTGAAGGCCCTTTTCGTTGATGATCTTCAGCGTGCGGATGGACATGGATCAGGCACCGCCCCCAAGGTCGAGCGAATTGATGTATTTGCGCCCCGCATCCAGCGCGGCGGCCACGGCCTCAGGAACACCCAGGTCGCGCGACTTGGCAAGCTTGATCAGCATCGGCAGGTTCGCGCCATAAAGGATGCGGCGCCCAGAAGCGGCGCAGGCGGGCAGCGACAGGTTCGAGGGCGAGCCGCCGAACATGTCCGTCACCAGCACCACGCCCTGCCCGGTATCCACCGCATCGGCGGCGGCGCAGATTTCCGCCTGCTTGGCGGAACGGTCATGGTCATCCTCGATGGAGATCGCGCGGACCCCGTCCTGCCGACCCACCACATGCTCCACCGCCGAGAGGTATTCCCGCGCCAGACCGCCATGTGCCACGATCACGATACCGATCAAGCGCCTGCCACCTTCGTTGCGTCCGGCTGCTGCGTGGCAGCCTTGCGTTCCAGTTCCCGGTGCCGTTTTGACACCGGCCAGCCTGCCTCTGCAAGCGCCTTACCGACCATTTCCGCCATGGCAACCGACCGGTGTTGCCCTCCGGTACAGCCGAAGCCGATGGCGAGATGGGCCTTGCCCTCCTCCAGATGGGCCGGAAGGAGAAACAGCAGAAGCTCGCTCACCCGTCGGAAGAATTCATCGAACCGCGGGTCGGCGCGGACGAAGCTTTCCACCGCCGGATCGCGCCCGTCCAGCGCCCGCAGCGCGGGCTGCCAGTGCGGATTCGCGAGGAACCGGCAATCGAAGATCATGTCCATCCCGCGCGGGGTGCCGCGCTTGTAGCTGAAGGACTGGACCGAGATTGACAGCCGCCCCAAAGGAGTAATGTCGAAGATCGCCGCCAGTTCCGCCTTGAGATCGTGCTGGGTCAGTTCCGTGGTGTCGATCAGATGGTCTGCCCGCACCCGGATCGGGGCGAGAAGGTCGATCTCGCGTTCCACCCCCTGCGCGGGGGTCTCGTTCGGGGCCAGCGGATGGCGGCGGCGGGTTTCGGAAAAGCGCTGGATCAGCACGCCGGGCGTGCAGTCGAGATACAGAACCTCAAGATCGACGCGGGGGTCACGGGTCAGGCTGTCGATCAGTTCGATCAGCGCCGTGGCGTTGAAGTCGCGGTTGCGCACGTCCAGCCCCAGCGCGATGGGGCGGCCCAGCGGCGCGCCCTCGACCAGCCGGGGGACCAGCGACAGCGGGATGTTGTCGATACCCTCGTAGCCCAGATCCTCCAGCACGCGGATCGCCGTCGTCCGCCCGGCGCCCGAAGGGCCGGTGACGAAGACGAGGCGGTGGTCATGGGCGGTGTCAGGTGTCATCTGGAGGTCCGGCGCGATCATGCTCGCCGTCCGTGGCGAAGATAGAGCATCAGCGCGCCGGGAAAATGGTCATTCTGCGGGTGCAGCACAAGAGACAGCGCCATTCCCAGAATTGTGACCGTGCGGAACGGCGGCAGACGGTCCGGCTCGGGCCGCGACAGGTCCACGGCAAGCACCAGCCGTACCCGGTCGGCCACGGGCGCCTGCAGCAGGCCAAGGCCGCGCGCCTCGATCAGGCCCTGCAGCGCCGGCCTCGGGCAACTGGCGATCAGGTCTCCGCCCTCTGCCGTGACAAGCGTTCGGTCGTCGGAAACCAGCGCCGCGCCCAGCGCGATCAGCCGGATCGCCAGCCCCGACTTTCCCGCGCCCGAAGGCCCCAGGATCAGCAGGCCCCGGCCTTCGACGGCGACACAGCTGGCATGAAGGATGTCGCTTTCGCCCGTCACACCGGCAGGCCGACGACGAAACGCGCGCCCAGCGGGTCCGAGGTCGGGTCGGCGGCGGTGGGGCGGATGTTCTCGGCCCAGATCACCCCGCCATGCGCCTCGACGATCTGCTTGG
>NZ_DAIQAT010000133.1:0-9512 GCF_036781545.1 Tabrizicola sp. | reverse complement strand
TCTGCGCCAGTTCGAAGTCCTCGCGCAGGCGTTCGGCGGCGGCGACCAGTTCCGGCTCCAGGAAGGGTTTTCCGTCGCGGTCCTTGCGCCGCCCCAGCAGCGCTACCGGGCTTTCCGCCAGGTTATAGCGAACCCGGCGGGAGCCTTCGTCATCCACCACCCCGCGCTCGCCCCAGACGCGGTGCTGCTCGCCGAAGGGTGTCGCGGCTTCGGCCATCCCGTGACGACTGCGGTCTTCCTCATCCACCATCCGCTTCAGCGCCGCGCGGCCCGCCGAAGTGATCTCGTAGGTCGAGACACGGCCCGGCTTGCGGCACGTCACCCAGTCCTTCAGCAGGAAGGCATGGGCAACCGCGCGTTCCAGCACCGCCGTGCGCAGGCTTTTCCCGTCGGGAAGCTCGCGGATCACCACCGCCTTTTCCAGGTCCGGCGCTATCGCCATCACGGCGCTGGGTTCGGCCAGACGGCGCAGGACGCGCATCCCCTCGCGCTGAAGCGCCTGTTCATCGCAGATCTCTGACTGGCCGGGGCTGGCGAGGCGCGGGTGGACAGACATGGGCTGGTCATCCTTTCGGGCTGGATCTGTGGAATGGCGCAGGACATGCCGGGAGATTGCCGAAAGGGCCTCGTCCATCAGCGGGTCTTCGCGCCGGTTCTCGAACCGACGTACCTGCCGCAGGATGGTCGAGGCATGGAGGCCCTCGCGCCGCGCCAGTTCCCGCAGCGATGTGCCGTCTTCGGTATGGTCGAGATAGTGGCGCACGGCTTGGGGAAGCCAGTCTGGCAGGCTGGCAACAGTCAATTCAGGCAATTCGATCCCGTCCCGTCCTTGTCCACCCGGGGCTGCAACAGGTCCAGCCTTGGACCGATTCAACCTTGGGTAGAATTGGTTACGTAGTCGTTAAGCTTTCGTTCAATCCCGACAATTCGACGAAAAGCTTAAACTCTTTGGTAACCAGCGCGCGCTCGAACCGCCGATTGCGCAACGTCAGGTTGTGTTGGCTATGGTCACGTCATCCACGAATGGAGGATCCGATGACCGACTGCCGCACCCTGCTCGCCACCCTGCGCCGTCCGCGCCTTCTGATGCGGGCCGCGCGCTTTGGCCTGGCAGAGTATCGCCGCGAACGCGACCTGCGCCGCTATGTGGGAGCCGCCGCCTCGCCCGAAGAGACGGTGACGTCGCTGATGTCGGTGGAGGCGCGGCTGGAAGCGACGCGGATCGCGGGCGATGCCGCCTATTCGGTGGCACGGCACATCGAGGTGCTGATCGCCCTTCTGGCCGAGGCACAGGTCCTGCGGCGGGGCACCATGGCCTGATGCCGGTTCATGGCATTGAAAAAGGGGCGGTCGCTACCGCCCCTTTGTGTTTCCCGTGGCGAAGGCCTCAGATGAAGGCGTCCGGCATCCCGGCCTTGCGGGTGGCGACGAAAGTTTCCAGCGCTTCGCGCGTGCCGGGGTCGATGTCCGGCGCCTGATAGTCGGCGAGCTGCTTCCTCACCCGCTCGTTCGCCAGCGTCTGGGTGTCGCGGCTGCCTTCCTCGGCCCAGGTCTCGAAGGGCTTGTAGTCCAGAAGGTCCGAACGCCAGAAGGCCGACTTGAAGTTGGCTTGCGTATGGGCGCAGCCCAGGTAGTGACCGCCGGGGCCGACTTCGCGGATCGCATCCATCGCCTGGCCATTCACGTCCATCGCCACGCCCTGCGCCAGATGGTGCAGCGTGCCCAGCTGGTCGGCATCCATCACGAATTTCTCGTAGGACGAGACCAGCCCGCCCTCAAGCCAGCCGCAAGCGTGGAGCATGAAGTTGACGCCCGCCAGAAGCGCCATGTTCAGGCTGTTCGAGGTTTCATAGGCCGCCTGCGCATCGGGCAGCTTGGACCCGCAGAACGACCCGCCCGAGCGGTAGGGCAGCCCCAGCCGCCGCACCAGCTGGCCCGCGCCATAGGTGATGTGCGCCGCTTCCGGCGTGCCGAAGGTCGGCGCGCCCGAGTTCATGTCGATCGAGGTCACGAAGGCCCCGGCGATGACAGGCGAGCCCGGACGGACCAGCTGCGAATAGCTGACCCCCGCCAGGATTTCCGCCAGCACCTGTGTCAGCGTGCCGGCCACCGTCACCGGCGCCATGGCCCCGCCGACGATGAAGGGCGAGACGATGGAGGCCTGGTTGTTCGACGCATAGACCTCCAACGCGCCCATCATGATCCCGTCGAAGGTCATCGGCGAGTTGATGTTGATCAGCGAGGTCATCACCGTGTTCTGGTCGACGAAATCCGACCCGAACAGGATCTTCGCCATGTCGACCGAATCCTGCGCGCGGCTGGGCTCGGTGACCGAGCCCATGAACGGCTTGTCCGACAGCGTCATATGCGCCATCAGCATGTCGAGGTGGCGCTTGTTCACCGGGATATCCGTCGGCTCGCAAACCGTGCCGCCGGAATGATGCAACCAGCGCGACATGTAGCCGAGCTTCACGAAGTTCTGGAAATCCTCCAGCGTGGCATAGCGGCGGCCGCCCTCCATGTCGCGCACGAAGGGCGGGCCGTAAACCGGGGCCAGCACCAGGTTCCGCCCGCCGATCTCGACGTTGCGCTCGGGGTTGCGGGCATGCTGGGTGAAGGTCTTCGGCGCGGTCGACACCAGTTTCCGCGCAAGGCCCCGGGGGATATGCACCCGCTCGCCCTTCACATCGGCGCCCGCCTCGCGCCAGCGCTCCAGCGCGGCGGGATTTTCCACGAAGTTGACGCCGATCTCTTCCAGAACCGTCTCGGCATTGGCCTCGATGATCTGCAGCGCTTCCTCGTTCAGGATCTCGAAGTTCGGGATGTTGCGCTGGATGTAGCGCGCGGTCTCGAAGCTGATCGCGGTGCGTTCCGCCCGGCGGCTCGCGCCCCCACCACTGCGCGACCTGCGTCCTGCAACTTCGTTCATGTCTGCCTCCGGGGATTGTCTGCCGTCCTTATGCAGCCAAACAGCCCCGGGCCGCTCCTCGAAACCGTCCAATCCTTTCCAAAACCGACATCCACTCCGGTCGCAAACGACATCTGCCTCCTCCTCGCGGCAATGCTCCACAGGGGTCTTTTGGCGTATGAAAACCCCCTGCCCCTCCGCAGCCACCCCTTGCACCGCCTCAAACCTCGGCTTAATCGGGCACATGAGCCAGATACACGACCGCCTCCTCATCATCGACTTCGGGTCCCAGGTGACGCAGCTGATCGCGCGACGCCTGCGCGAGCTGAACGTCTATTGCGAAATCCACCCCTACAACCGGGTTGACGCGGCCTTCCTCAAGGCCTTTGCGCCCAAGGCGGTGATCCTGTCGGGCGGACCTGCCAGCGTCTACTGGGAGAACGCCCCGATGCCGCCGGCGGGGGTCTTCGACCTGGGCGTGCCGATCCTCGGCATCTGCTACGGCCAGCAGGTGATGATGCATTGCCTGGGCGGCCATGTCGAAGGCGGCCAGGGTACGGCAGAATTCGGCAAGGCCTTCGTGACGCCCACCGACCTGACGCATCCCTTCCTTGCAGGCTGGTTCCCGCCCGAAGCCGGGCCACAGGCGCAGGAACAGGTCTGGATGTCGCACGGCGACCATGTGTCCCGGATCGCGCCGGGCTTCCAGGTCTACGGCACCTCGCCCAACGCGCCCTTCGCCATCACCGCCGACCCCGAACGCCATTTCTACGCCGTCCAGTTCCACCCCGAGGTCCACCACACCCCGAAAGGCGCCCAGCTTTACGAGAATTTCGTCAAGCTCGCGGGCTTCAAGGGCGACTGGACCATGGGCGCCTACCGCGAGGAGGCGATCCGGAAAATCCGCGAGCAGGTGGGCGACGCCAAGGTGATCTGCGGCCTGTCCGGCGGGGTTGATTCCTCGGTCGCCGCCGTCCTGATCCATGAAGCCATCGGCGACCAACTGACCTGCGTCTTCGTCGACCACGGCCTTCTGCGGCTGGGCGAGGCGGAACAGGTCGTTACGATGTTCCGCGACCACTACAACATGCCGCTGATCCATGCCGACGAAAGCGCCCTTTTCCTCGGCGCGCTGGAAGGCGTCTCCGACCCCGAGGTCAAGCGCAAGACCATCGGCAAGCTTTTCATCGACGTTTTCCAGAAGCATGCGGCCGAAGTCGGTGGCGCGACCTTCCTTGCACAGGGCACGCTCTACCCCGACGTCATCGAAAGCGTCAGCTTCTCCGGCGGCCCCTCCGTCACCATCAAGTCGCACCACAACGTCGGCGGGTTGCCGGAGAAGATGGGCCTGAAACTCGTCGAACCCCTGCGCGAGCTTTTCAAGGACGAGGTCCGCGCCCTGGGCCGCGAGCTTGGCCTGCCGCAAAGCTTCATCGGCCGCCACCCCTTCCCCGGCCCCGGCCTGGCGATCCGCTGCCCCGGCGAGATCACCCGCGAAAAGCTCGACATCCTGCGCCAGGCCGATGCGGTCTACATCGACCAGATCAGGAAGCACGGCCTCTACGACGAGATCTGGCAAGCCTTCGCCGCGATCCTGCCAATGCGCACCGTGGGCGTGATGGGCGACGGGCGGACCTATGACTACGCCTTGGCCCTGCGGGCCGTCACTTCGGTCGACGGCATGACCGCGGACTACTACCCTTTCACCCATGATTTCCTGGGCGAGACCGCGACCCGGATCATCAACGAGGTCAAGGGCGTGAACCGCGTCTTCTACGACTGCACCTCGAAGCCACCGGGGACCATCGAACTGGAGTAAGGCATGGACGTTCACCGCAAGGGCAGCCACTCCGCCGTCCAGGGGCAGGAGCAATGGTTCACCGGCAGTGTCCGCATGGACCCCGTGATCGGGGCCGAGCCGCCGGGACGTCCGGGATCAGCCATCGTGACCTTCCAGCCCGGCGCCCGGACCAACTGGCACACCCATCCGCTGGGCCAGCTTCTCATCATCACCGAGGGCCGCGGCCGGGCGCAGTCCGAGGGCGGCCCGGTGGTCGAACTTCTGCCTGGCGACGTGGTCTGGTTCGCCGCGGGAGAGCGGCACTGGCATGGGGCCGCGCCGGATGCCGCCATGACCCATATCGCGGTGCATGCGGCGCTGGACGGCCGGACGGTCGACTGGGAAGGCCCCGTCGCCGACCATGACTATCTTGCAGAACCGGAGCGTTCTGGCGGCTAGAACCGCCCGCGGACCGAGATTTCGCCGACCGGCTTCCGCCCGCTCGGCTTCTCCCGCTCGCGCAGATGATCGGGCAGCGCCTCGGCTGGCCCCTGCTCGCCCGCTGCCACCACGCACTGCAGCGTATGGCCTTCCGGCAGGTCGACCGCCGCCGCCAGCCGGTCCTTGTCGAACCCCGCCATGGCATGGGCGAAAAGCCCCATCTCCTGCGCCTGCAGCGCAAGGCTCATCCAGGCCGCGCCCGTGTCGAACCCAGCCGTGCGGTTCGGAACCTCTGCGCCTTCACGATTGGTCACGGTATCTTTCGAGGCCACCGCGAAAAGAACGGCCGCCTTCCCGGCCCAGAGCGGGTTGTTTCCGGTCAGCGTGTCGGCAATCGCCGCGAACCCCGCCTCGCCCCGCCGCGCCCAGACCAGCCGCCAGGGCTGGTGGTTCGACGCCGAAGGCGCCCAGCGGGCGGCCTCCAGCAGAGACATCACCTCGGCCACGGACATCTCCCGGTCGGTGAAGGACCGGGGCGACCAGCGGGAGGGAAACATGGGTGTGACCGGGTGGTCCGGCTTGCGTCCATTCGACATATCAAGGCTCATGACCCGGGGCTTTCTGTTGCGATCTGTGCTGAACATAGGCTGCGCAGCCGCCAGAGACAATCAACTGCGCCCATCCCCGGCAGGGATGCGGAATAGCTGACTAGGCGGGGGCATGGCGCTGACTTAGGCGTAATGCATCGCCAAGCAAAGGACCCAAGCTCATGCGCTCTGCCCTAATCACCGTCTTTCTGGCCCTTGCGGCCAGCTCCGCCTCTGCCGCCTGCAAGCAGAACTTCACCGTCCTCGGTCTGCCGCTCCTCAGCCAGATCGAGTACCGCACCCAGGAAACCTACAAGGGCCTGAGCCAGAGCACGGCCGCCAAGCGCATCGCCGCGCGGCTGGAAGCCGAAGGCTATGCCCGGGTCAAGCGCAAGGGCGGCGTGGTGACGGCTTTGCAGGAGACCTCCGGCTCGGGCCGCCCCCAGGAGCTGCGCTTCATCATCAGCGAAAAGTCCGGCAAGACGACGATCGAGGCGATTTTCACCGTCCAGCAGGGCCAGATTGCAGGCGAGCGTGTCGTGCGCAACGAATTGTGCCGCCTGATCGCCATCGGCGCAGGCTGAACCGGGCCGCCACGCCGTTCGGCAGCCGCTTTCCGGGCGACAGACGATCCCAGCTCGCGCCGTGATCGGCCCGCAACGGTGGAGTGGCAGATGCGCGCAGTTCGGTTGCCTACGGTCGGCAGGATCTCAGTTGTGGATATGCCGTAGAGGGAACCCGGCCCGGGCGAGGTGCTGGTCCGTGTGCAGGCCGTCGGCATCTGCGGCACCGACCGGCATCTCTTCAAGCGCGAGTTTCCCTGCGTGCCGCCAGTCACGCTCGGCCATGAATTCGCGGGCGATCGCCAACCCGGCCTCGCCGGTCGAGTTGGTCTTGCCCGGTCTAGATCAGCCCGCCATGCGCGCCCTGCACCGCGCCCGCGACGGCCAGCGCCGACAGCGCTAGCAGCACCCGGTGCAGCCGCAGGACCAGCGCGAAGGTGCCCTCCGGGTCGCGCGTGGCGCGGGCGTGGAACCAGCGGTGCAGGACCAAGGGCTCCAGCACGAAGAGGACCAGCGTGAAGATCGCCCAGACCGCGACCATCAGGTGCAGCCACCAGTAGCCCGGGTCCAGGAACAGCCCCCAGCCATCGGTCAGCCACAGCATCCACAGGCCCGACAGGCCCGCGACCAGCGTCGACAGCTTTGCCTGCCCGCCGAAGCGGCCCTCCAGCCGCTCGAAGGTGGCAATCCGGTCGGCTGCGGGCAATCCTCGCATCTGCGGCAGGATCACCAGCGTCACCATCGCCACCCCGCCGATCCAGTGCACCACCGCCAACACATGCAGGACCCGCGCCAGAACGTAAGTCTCCATGTCCGACCCTCCTGCCCCGTCGCTACCAGACGCCCGAACCGCCCGCCTTGCCCGAAGTCAAGCTCTGGACATTCCGCGCCCGCCCGGCAAGGGTTCGGCACATGACGCACCGTCCGCTCGCCGCCGCGCTCTGGATGACCGGAGCCATCGCCGCCTTCACCGCCATGGCCATCGCCACGCGGCAGATCAAGGGTGTACACGACACGTTCGAGATCCTCGCCTACCGCTCGATGATCGGCTGGGTCATCGTCGTCGCCGTGGCGCTGGCCCTCGGCAAACGGTCCGACATCCGCACCGACCGGCTGCCGAGCCATGTCGTCCGCAACCTCTTCCATTTCACCGGCCAGTCGCTCTGGTTCTGGGCGATCACCATGATCCCCCTCGCCCAGGTCTTCGCGCTGGAGTTCACCTCGCCGATCTGGGTGATCCTGCTCTCGCCCCTCGTCCTTGGCGAGCCCCTGACCCGCCGCAAGCTTGTCGCCGCCGCACTCGGCTTTGCCGGCGTGCTGATCGTCGCCCGTCCCGACTTCGGCCATATCGAGCCCGGAGTCCTCGCCGCCGCAGCCGCCGCCTTTTTCTTCGCCTCGACCAACCTGATGACCAAGCTTCTGACCAAGGGCGAGCCGATCCTCTCGATCCTGTTCTGGCTTACCCTGATGCAGTCGGTCCTGGGCACAGTGGCGATGTCGCTCGACGGTCAGGTCACGCTGCCGACGCTCGCCACCCTGCCCTGGCTGATGCTGATCGGCATCTCCGGCATCACCGCGCATCTGTCGCTGACGACCGCGCTCTCGCTTGCCCCCGCCAGCACCGTCGTCCCGGTCGACTTCGCCCGCCTGCCGATCATCGCGGTCGTGGGCGCGCTCTTCTATGCCGAGCCGATCCAGCCCTCGCTCTTCGCCGGGGCCGCGCTGATCTTCCTTGGCATCTGGATCACGCTGCGGGGTGGCACATCTGCGCCACAGACCTCCCGGCTCACAAACCCGTGACGCGGCGTCATTGATTGACCGGTTGGCACACTGCGCCTAGCCTCTTTCTCAGGGGAAATCCTTGATCGGGGATGAGGAACATGAAGCGAATTCTTTTGGCCAGCACGGCCTTGGCAGCCGCCGCAACCGGCGCATATGCGGGGGGCGTGGAACGGTCGACCCAGTCGGTGGCCATTCTCTTCGAGCAGGGCCGCTATGTCGAACTGAGCTACGGCCATTTCGACCCGACAGTCGAAGGCGCGGTCGGCGCCGGAACCGTGAGCTCTGGCGACATGGCCGGCAGCTACAATTCCTGGAGCCTCGGCTACAAGATGGACATCGGCGATCGCATGGCGCTCGCCCTGATCCTCGATCAGCCGATCGGCGCGAACGTTGACTACCCGGCCAGCGCCTTCCCTTACCCGCTTGCCGGGTCCACGGCCGAACTGACCTCCAGCGCGATCACCGCGCTCCTGCGCTACAAGTTCGAGAACAACGTCTCGGTCTACGGCGGCCTGCGCTACGAGACGGTGCATGGCGAAGTGTCGCTGCCCTTCCTGGGCTATACGCTGAACACCAACCACGATTCCGAACTCGGCTATGTCGTCGGTGTCTCTTGGGAAAAGCCCGAGATCGCCGCTCGTGTCGCGCTGACCTACAACTCGGCGATCACGCATGATCTGGAATCCGTCGAAGGCGGGATCGCGACCTCTGGCTTCGAAACCGAAGTGCCGCAGTCGGTAAACCTGGAGTTCCAGACCGGCATCGCCAAGGACACCCTCCTCTTCGGCTCGATCCGCTGGGTGGACTGGACCGCCTTCATCATCGACCCGCCGGGCTATCCGGCGCCGCTTGGCAATCTGGTCGACTATGCCAGCGACCGCGTGACCTACAATCTCGGCATTGGTCGGCGCTTCAACGACAACTGGTCGGGTGCCGTGACCATCGGTTATGAGAAGTCGGACGGCTCGACCACCGGGAACCTCGGTCCCACCGACGGGATGAAGAGCATAGGCCTGGCCGCGATCTATACCGTGGACAACATGAAGATCACCGGCGGCATCCGCTATGTCGATCTTGGCGATGCCACGACCAACCCCCCGGTCAGCGGCGTCTTCACCGGCAACAGCGGCATCGGCGTCGGCCTCAAGATCGGTTACAGCTTCTGATCCCAAGCTTCGTGCATCGAAAGCCCCGCCCATCCCGGGCGGGGTTTTCCGTTGTGAAGCCTTTGGCCTGACGCTAACAGTTGCGCCGGTGAGGTGACGCGATGATCTATGCTTCCGGCGACGACTACCTGAAAGCCCCGCGCAAGCGGGTGATGCTCTTCGGCATGTCCGGCCTTGGGAAGACCTATCTCTCCAACCTCCTGCGCGACCACGGCGACTGGTTTCACTACTCGGTCGATTACCGGATCGGCACCCGCTACATGGGCGAATTCATCGCCGACAACT
>NZ_DAIQAT010000132.1:0-9546 GCF_036781545.1 Tabrizicola sp. | reverse complement strand
CATCCTCCATTCGTTCATCTAGCGGTATCACGCAGATCAACCGCAAGCTATAGTCGATCCCGACTCAACAGACGAGGCCCCGACCATGCCGCTGACCCCCGAACAACAGGCCGAGATCCAGGCTGCACGGGCCACTCCCCGCCCCACCCTCCGCGCCGTCTCCGAAGGGATGGAGGCCCATCTCTATCGCGCCCATCCCGTCCTTGACCACGGCTTCATCCGCGTCGTCGACTACATGGGCGACGACAGCGCCATCGTCCAGGCCGCCCGTGTCAGCTACGGCGCCGGGACGAAGCATGTCAGCAACGACGAGGGCCTGATCCGCTACCTGATGCGGCATTGGCACTCCACCCCCTTCGAGATGTGCGAGGTCAAGCTCCACGTCAAGCTGCCGGTCTTCGTCGCCCGCCAGTGGATCCGCCACCGCACCGCCAACGTCAACGAATACTCCGCCCGCTACTCGATCCTCGACCGCGAGTTCTACATCCCCGACCCCGCCCAGCTGGCCGCCCAGTCCACCGTCAACAACCAGGGCCGCGGCGAGGTCCTGACCGGCGAGGAATCCGCCCGCGTGCTCGACATGCTCAAATCCGACGCCGCGCAGATGTACGACCATTACGAGGCGATGCTCTCCCAGGACGGCCAGCAGGGCCTCGCCCGCGAGTTGGCCCGGATGAACCTGCCGATGAACATCTACACGCAATGGTACTGGAAGGTCGACCTGCACAACCTCTTACACTTCCTGCGCCTCCGCGCCGACCCCCACGCCCAATATGAGATCAGGGTCTACGCCGAGGCGATTGCGGCTTGCGTGAAGGACTGGGTGCCCTTGGCGTTCGGAGCCTTCGAGGACTACCGGATGGGCGGGGTCACGCTGTCGGCCAAGGCGATCGCGGTGTTGAAACGGCGTCTGGCCGGGGAAGTGGTGACGCAGGAGGCTTCGGGGATGAGCAAGGGTGAGTGGAGGGAGTTTGAGGGGGTTTGGGGGTGAGTGAGGAAGCCGAGTTAGCCAAGAGCAAGGCAAGGGAGTTGAGCCTTGCGTATCTTGGAGTGATTCAGCAGCGTCTAATAAGGCCATTTGAAGTTAGACCCCGAATGGACACCAGTGTCCTAGCCCCGTTTGTTGATACTATCTATTCGACCCTGTATGAAAACGTACTCTCTTGCCTTTCCATGGCAACGATTGCGTTTGATCTTTGTTTGGAGTTTGAGCAAGAGTCTTTCTTTCGCAGCACTCTAGCTGCAGAACGGATACGCCAGCTTGCAAAGGCCGCCGGAGAGGGGCAAATTAAGTTTGAACTTGACGACGAAATGCACTCTGAAGCGCTGCGAATAGCCTCGGAGAAAGCAGCTAGCTTAGCAAAGGAGGCAGACACCTACATTGAAAGGACTGTGTCACGGCTTCTAGCTGTTCTAGATCGTGATGGGTTCCAGACTCGGGTAGACAACCTTACGCGACAGTCGATAGTGCTCTTGTGGACTGCTTTTGAAACTTTCAATCGAGACTTGCTGCGAGCAATTTTGAACGCGCGTCCTGATCTCTATAGGAGATTAGAAAAGGATCAAGACTTCCGCAAAGAAATTCGATCAATTGACATTGAGCGGATCGCTGAACGAGGCTTCGATTTATCCAACTGCCTAGGCGATATCATCTTCTCCTCCCGCGACCTAAGCAACGCAAAGTCGATTGAGCGCATTTACCTGCCTCTTTATCCAGAAGCCAAAATGCTCCATTGCGCTTTGTCGAGCAAGAGGCTCTACTTTCTAGGCAAGGTACGAAACTTGATTGTCCATACTGGCGGTGTTGTCGATTCCGAATTTCTAAAGGTCACCGATTACAACGGATCAACCGGAGATCGATTAAAATTTCATACGGTTGAATTTCAAGAGTTCTGCGAAGAAGTTCTTTCGACTTCCGAACAGGTTTGCAATGCTGTTAAGGTGGACTTCACCCGGCACCCGTAGGTCGGGGCCTGCCCCGACTCACGATGGCACCCCAAACCCCGCCCTACCACACCGCCCCACCCGCATCGCGGTGCCATGACGAATACGGCCACTCCCGCGGATGCCTGACCAACCCGTGCTTCACCGGATTGATCCAGCAATACCGGACATGGTTCGCGAAATCCGCTTCGTCCCGGATGTGATGCTCCCAGAACCGCTTCTGCCAGATGGGGGATTCACTTCGTAGGTCGGGGCCTGCCCCGACTCTGTCCCGTCCACCCCGCGCACCGTATGAATTGCGCTTCAAACGAGTCGGAGCAGGCTCCGACCTACACAACTCCCTTGTGAAGCGGCCTTTGATCTCGCTCATCCGACCCGAAAAATCCGCATCCCCCACCGGCAAGGTCCACACGCAATGCATGTGGTCCGGCAAGACCACCCACGCATCAATCCCGAACGGCCGCTTCGCCCGCGTCACCGCCACCGCCTGCCGCAACATATCCACATGCCGCACAAGCGTGTCCGCTCCCCGGTCGACCAGATTAACCGTGAAGAACACGCAAGCTCCGGGCACCTTGGGGCGGATGTATCGCGACATGCCCGCACCCTGCCCCACCACGGTTAACGCCCCGTTACCCCAACCCACGCAAGCCCGTAGCATGCACCGCACACCCTTCGCCGCTCCCTTGCCAAAACCCCCATTAAAATATACATTCTATTACACATCACAGGACCCACCCCATGACCCGCCTCCTCACCCCCCACATCGCCACGATGACCGAGCTTCGCGAACCCCACAAAGTCCTCGAACGTTCGGGTGGCAAGCCGGTGGCGATCCTCAAGAACTCTACCGTGGTCGCCTATCTCGTCCCGGAAGAGGCGGTGGACAAAGCCGAGCATCGCTACGCGACTCGGGAAGAGGTGATGGAGGCGATGGAGCGCACCCATGCCCGTGCCCAGCCGGTTCTGGACTACCTCAAGGACAAATGAGCTTCCGCCTCCTCTCGCCCGAATTGGTCGAGGCGATCCACGATGCGATCCTGAACCCCGGCGAACTCCCCGGTCGGGCGCGGGACAGATCGCTGGCGGCCACCCTCGCCCGTGTCGAAAACCGCCTTGCCTATGGCATGGTCCCGGATGTCTTTGATCTGGCCGCCGCCTATGCCATGGCCATCGCGCGCGGCCACTGCTTCAACGACGGCAACAGGCGCACGGCCTACCGGACGATGCACGTCTGCCTGGAGCTTCACGGCATCACAGTGCCTTGGGATACAGAAGAAATCGGCCAGATCATCATCCGTTGCGCTCAAGGACTGATGGCGGACGGCGACTTCGCCGACTGGCTGCGCGACAAGGCAAGGGCCGGGTGATCCCCCGGCCCCGTCCGTTACCAAATCCCTAACGTCCACAGCCAAGCCCTTGATTTCCAACGGCCCGCAAATCTGCCCGCGCGCGGGCAGGTCAGCCGCCGGTCTCGACCCGGATCAGCCGCACCTGGTCGGCGGTCAGGTAGCCCGTCACCGGCTCGCCCTCGTCGGCCTGCCACTCGCCAATCGCCCGGCGGGTGCCCGCCCCGAAGGTTCCGTCGGTCCGGGCCGGGTCATAGCCCAGTCGCGTCAGCCGCCGCTGCAGGTCCACCCTCTCGGCCAGCGTCAGCTCCAGCAGGCTCTCTTCCAGCGCCGCCGCATTGGTCGGCGCGGGGCTCGGGGCCGGGGTCGCGCTGCCCGCCTGTGACCCGATCAGCTTCACCTGGGCCGCGGTCACATAGCCCGTCTGGGTCTTCTTGTTGGCCTTCTGCCAGCCCTTGATCGCGATCCGGGTCTTCGACCCCCAAAGCCCGTCGGCCACCCCGGCATCATAGCCCAGCACCGTCAGCTGCTTCTGGATCGTCGTCCGCTGGGTCCGCGTCAGCTTCAGCGCCGCCTCGATCTCCGCCGCCGTCAGGGTGCCCGAAGGCGTGTCATCCACCGGCGGCGTGACCACCACGCTTTTCGCCAGCAGCTTCAGCTGGGCCTCGGTCACATAGCCCGTCGCCGTCTCTTTCCGGTCCCGCTGCCAGCTCGCGATCGCCGTCCGGGTGTTGCGCCCCCAGACCCCGTCGCTGCCGCCCGTCGGATAGCCGAGCCGCGTGAGCTCTCGCTGCACGGCCACCTTCTGCGCGGTCGTGATGCCAAGTCTCGCCTCGGCCAGAGCCGCCGCCTCGGCCGTGCCCTCGACCGGAGCGCCCAGCCGGGCCAGGGCCCGCTCGGCGTTCACCCGGTAGGCCCCCTTGGGGTATTTCTTCAGATAGTTCTGATAGGCCGCCGCGGTGTTCGCATTCTGCGCGGCGATATAGGCCTGTTTGTCCATCTCCTGCTGCAGCAGGCTGTCCGCGATGCCGCCGATCACGTCGCCCAGGTCTTGCGCAGGGGCGGGGGCGGTCAGGGCAAGGCTGGTTGCCAGCATCACTGGCAGGGTCAGGGTGCGCATCGGTTTTCCTTTCGTCAGGCACGGCATATGGCCGCCTTGGCCCGGGATAACACCCCGATTCTGGAGATGGTTGCATACGGACACTGGTCAGCCGGTTTCCGCCGACTACCTTTCCGCCGAAGGAGACCCCCAGATGACCCTCACCCTCTACGCAGCCACCGCCGCCGTCTTCCTGATCCTCGACGCGATCATGCTGACCTTCGTGATGAAGCCGCTCTTCACCCGCCACATCGGCCCGCTGATGGCCGAGCCGATCCGCTATGCCCCCGCCGCGCTTTTCTATCTCGCCTACGTCGCGGGGCTGGTCTGGCTGGTCTCCCTTCCGGCGCTCCGGACCGGGGCGCCGATCCTCCTCCCGGCGCTGATCATCGGCCTGATGGCCTATGGCACCTATGAGTTCACCTCGTGGAGCATCATGCGCGACTGGCACTGGACGATGGTCGTGACCGATGTCGTCTGGGGCGGGCTCCTGACCGCGCTTTCGGCCTGGGCCGGGGTGGCGATCACCAGGGCCTTCCACGGCTAGAGGGCTTTGCGGCCCTCGGAAACATGTGTTACCAACCGGTAAACGCCCAAGGCCAAGCCGTTGAAATCATTCACCCTGAAAATCTGTCCACACGTGGACACCTCAAGGACCCGACGCCATGATCCTCTACGGCATCCCCACCTGCGACACCTGCAAGAAGGCCCTCAAGGCGCTGGAGCGGGCCGGCAAGGACGTCACCTTCCGCGACATCCGGGCCACGCCCCTGGCACAAGCCGAGGTCGACCGCATCGTCCAGGAATTCGGCTCGAAGGCGGTGAACCAGCAGTCCACAACCTACCGCTCCTTCAACGATTTTCTGAAAGCCTCCGACCCCGAGGCGCAGATCATGGCGCAGCCGACCGTGATGAAACGGCCGGTCATCCAGGACGGGGATCGCTGGTATCTCGGGTGGGACAGCGCGACCGAAGCCGCGCTGACCACCTAGATCAAAGCAGGCGCAGGTCGCCCGCCGACTGCTTGCCGTCGCGACCGGACTGCAGTTCGTAGCCGATCTTCTGGTTGTCGCTGAGCCCCTTCAGCCCCGCCCGCTCCACCGCCGAGATATGGACGAACACGTCCTTGCCGCCATCATCCGGCGCGATGAAGCCATAGCCCTTGGTCGCGTTGAACCATTTCACGGTGCCTGTCGGCATTCCGCTTCTCCTCTCAGAACCCCCCGGGGCGCCATTGCCCCGAGCCGTGCCACCAGGTCTTCCAGGGCTTCGTTCAGAGAGCCGGTCAGGAATTCTGTCGTCACTTCGGCGATGATGCCAAGGATTCGCTGAAAATCAAGCCGCAAGGCGAACGACCGCCGAGCAGGGCAACCGGAACGCTTGTTTTCCGGGCAGCCGCAAGTCTCAACCGGCGGGCGGCAGCGCCTCGAAGCCGAAGCGCGCGACCGCCTCGTCAAGGCCGATGACCTCGGTCCGCGTCTCACCCAGGCGACGGACGGAAACCGTGCGGCCCTCAACCTCCTGCATCCCCACGGCCAGGATCACCGGCACCTTGCCGACCGAATGCTCGCGGACCTTGTAGTTGATCTTCTCGTTCCGCACATCCGCCTCGGCCCGGACCCCCGCCTTCTTCAGCGCGGCCACCACCTCCTGCACGAAGGGGTCGGCGTCCGAGACGATCGAGGCCACCACCACCTGCCGCGGCGCCAGCCAGAACGGCAGCTTCCCGGCATAGTTCTCGATCAGGATGCCGATGAAGCGCTCGAACGAGCCCAGGATCGCGCGGTGCAGCATGTAGGGCCGGTGCTTCGCGCCGTCCTCGCCGACATATTCCGCGCCCAGCCGCTCGGGCAGGTTCGGGTCCACCTGGAAGGTGCCGCATTGCCATTCGCGACCGATGGCGTCGGTCAGCTTGAAATCCAGCTTCGGCCCGTAGAAGGCCCCGTCGCCCGGGTTGATCTCATAGGGCAGGTCGAGGCTCTTGATCGCGCCTTCCAGCGCACCTTCCACCTTGTCCCATGTCTCATCGCTGCCGATCCGCACCTCGGGCCGCGTCGACAGCTTGATGTCGAACTTCTCGAAACCCAGGTCCTTGTAGACACTGGACAACAGCGCGATGAACGCCGCGCATTCCGACTGGATCTGGTCTTCCGTGCAGAAGATATGCGCGTCGTCCTGCGTGAAGCCGCGCACCCGCATCAGCCCGTGCATCGAGCCGGACGATTCATACCGGTGGCAGGATCCGAACTCCGCCAGCCGGAGCGGCAGGTCGCGGTAGGATTTGAGCCCCTGGTTGAACACCTGCACGTGGCAGGGGCAGTTCATCGGCTTCAGCGCGTTGATCCGCTTTTCCTTCGCGCCTTCCTCGTCAACCTCGACGATGAACATGTTCTCGCGATAGGCCTCCCAGTGGCCCGACTTCTCCCACAACACCCGGTCCACCACCTGGGGCGTCCTGATCTCCTTGTAGCCCGCCGTCCGCAGGCGCCCGCGCATGTAGTCTTCCAGCGTGCGGTAGATCGTCCAGCCGTTCGGGTGCCAGAACACCATCCCCGGCGCTTCCTCCTGCAGGTGGAACAGCTCCATCTCGCGGCCAAGCTTGCGGTGGTCGCGCTTCGCGGCCTCCTCCAGCATCGTCAGATGCGCCTTCAGGTCGTCGCGGTTGCGGAAGGCCACGCCGTAGATTCGCTGCAGCATCGGGCGGGAGGCATCGCCCAGCCAGTAGGCCCCGGCGACATGCGTCAGCTTGAAGGCGTCCGCCGGCACCTGCCCCGTGTGCTGCAGATGCGGCCCCCGGCACAGGTCCTGCCAGCCCCCGTGCCAGTACATCCGGATGTCTTCACCCTCGGGGATGCGGTCCAGAAGCTCCAGCTTGAACGGCTCCTGCCGTCCCCGGTAATATTCCACCGCCCGCGCGCGGTCCCACAACTCGGTGCGAACCGGCTCGCGCGCGTTGATGATCTGCTTCATCTTCGCTTCGATCTGGCCCAAATCCTCCGGCGTGAACGGCTCTTCGCGGTCGAAGTCGTAGAACCAGCCCTGGTCGCGCACCGGGCCGATCGTGACCTTCACCTCCGGCCAGATCTCCTGCACCGCGCGGGCCATGATATGCGCCAGATCGTGCCGGATCAGTTCCAGCGCCGGGGCCTCGTCCTTCATCGTGTTGAGGGAAATCGTCGCATCGCCCGGGATCGGCCACTGCAAATCCCAGTGCTTGCCGTTCACCTGCGCCGAGATCGCCGCCTTGGCCAGCGACGGCGCGATGGAGGCCGCCACTTCGGCAGGCGTCACCCCCGCGTCATAGCTGCGCTTGTTGCCGTCGGGAAATGTCAGGGAAATCTGGCTCATGGCCGGCTCCTCGTCAGTTTGGCGCCTACGAAACGCCCGGTTGCGGGTTATGTCAGGCGGTTTCTGCCCCCGCGCCCGACCGAAGTCAAGCCATGCGCGGGGTTCCGCCCGCGGGCTGCGACCACCCTGCCGCAGTGCCGTCGCCGTTGCTATCTTCCCCCCATGACAACCTTTCTCACCACCCCGCAGGGCCGCCACATCGCCTATCACCAGACACCCGGCAAAGGCCCGGGCGTGGTCTTTCTGGGCGGCTTCCGCTCCGACATGTCGGGCTCCAAGGCGCTCGCCCTGCAATCCTGGGCCGAAGCGACGGGCCGCGCCTTCCTGCGCTTCGACTATTCGGGGCACGGGCAGTCGCATGGGTCCTTCGTCGATGGCGCGATCACCGACTGGCGCGAGGATGCCGCCGCCGTCATCGACGTGTTGACCGAAGGCCCGCAGATCCTGGTCGGCTCCTCGATGGGCGGCTGGATCGCCCTTCTCCTCGCCCGCGAGCTTGGTCCCCGCATCGCCGGGATCATCGGCATCGCCGCCGCCCCCGACTTCACCGAACGCATGTGGGAGGCCGAGTTCACCCTTGCGGAACGCACCACGCTTCTGGAGGAGGGCGTGTTCATGCGCCCCTCCGACTATTCCGACGACCCCTACCCGATCACGCTGCGCCTGATCGAGGACGGACGGCAGAACCTGGTGATGAACGGCCCGCTGCCCTTGCACATGCCCGTCCGCCTGTTGCAGGGCAGCGCCGATACCGACGTGCCGCCGACCGTGGCGATTTCCCTCTTCCATCAGATCAGCAGCCCCGACCTGCGGCTGACCCTGGTCAAGGATGCCGACCACCGCTTTTCCACGCCGCCCTGCCTGGCGATGATCACCGACGCCATCGAAGACGTCACCCGCGCGCGTGAGGCGCTGCCGGTCGAGGATCACCCCGGCTTGCAGGTATCGAACATCCGCTGATGTGGCCTTTCCGCCGATCCGGCTGACGACTGCGGAAAATCGGCTTTGAGCGCATGAGCTTGTGGGCTAGTCTTCAGGGAACAGAAAGACCGCCGCTTGCAGAAATCCTGCGCACGGGGCCCGTGTCGTGAACGTACTTCTTCTTACCGAACCCGCCGCGAATGAACCGCTCGTCCTGATCCCCGGCTTCATGGCCGATGCGCGCAGCTTCATGCCGCAACTGGCAAGGCTCGGCGCCGACCGTCCGGTGATCCTGCTGAGCCCCGGCCTGGGCAACACGCTGGAAAAGATCGCCGCCGAAGTCGCCCCGCAATTGCCGCCCCGCTTCGCCTTGGTGGCACATGGCCTGGGCGGCAATATCGCCATTGAGATCCTGCGCAAGCGCCCCGAGGCCGTGACCCGCGTCGCGCTGATCGCGACCGACCCCCTGCCCGAAACCCCGCAACTGGCCGCCGAACAGGAGGCCCTGCTCGTCGCTGCAAAGACCGGTCATCTGCAGGCCTGCATGGCGCAGATGCTGCCGATCACCGCGCTGCATGATGCGCCCTGGCGCGATGAGGTCATGGCGCTGGTGATGGACATGGCGGAAAACCTTGGGCCCGCGCAGTTCCGGCGCCATCTTCGGGTGCTGCAACGCCGCCCGGACCAGCAGAAGACCCTGCGCAAGGTCCATGTGCCGACCATGGTCATCGCGGGAGAAAGCGACACGCTGGTCCCCCGCCGCCGCGCCGAATTCCTGGCCGCGATGATGCCGCAGGGCTGCCTGGAGATCATCGCCGAGGCCGGCCACCTGCCGCAGCTGGAACAGCCCGAGGCGGTGACGAAGGTGCTGAAGACCTTCCTTGC
>NZ_DAIQAT010000131.1:0-9708 GCF_036781545.1 Tabrizicola sp. | reverse complement strand
CCGCCTCCTCGAACTTGGCAACGATCTTGCCGGTCAGGTTGCGCTTGGTCGCATCAGGCTTGATGATCGACAGGGTGCGTTCGGTGGCCATCGGGCTCTCCATGGGTTGGGGCCGTCCTGGCCCGTGTGATGGCGGGCTGCTACCACGGGTCCGTCGCGAAGAAAAGATGTCGGCAAGGGGCGCCCGAAGGCCACCCCCTGCCCCGCGCCCGTCAGTCGCGCTTGGCCAGCGCGGCGTCCAGGCTCCACGGCCCCGGTCCTGCCGCGGCGATGTAGAGGAAGACGAAGCAGAACAGCATCGCCGCCTCGCCGCCGTTCAGCATCGGGAAGAAGCCGCCCGGCGCATGGGCCATGAAATAGGCCACCGCCATCATCCCCGACAGCACGAAGGCCACCGGCCGCGAGAAGAGCCCGATGACGAGCAGAAGCCCGCCCACCACTTCCAGCACGCCCGCGACAGTCATCATCGTATCCAGCGGAAAATCCATCGCTGCCGGCCAGCCGAACAGTTTCATCGTGCCATGGGTGAGGAAGGTCGCCGCGGTCACGATGCGCAAGAGGCTGCGGATCTGCGGTGCCCAGGGCTGAAGGAAAGTCATCTGCATGTCATTGTCCTGTCGTTGATTGTTCCTGCCGTCGTCTGGCTTCCGGCCGGTCGCGGGACAGCGCGCCAAGGCTACCCGCTTCTGCCGGGGCCGCAAGGCCTTCCGGGATTTCGGCCTCCGGCGTCCGGCAGAGGTTGACCTTGCCGCGCGGACAGGCCAAGCGTTCGTCCATGCTGAAGATCGAGGACATCACCTACAACGTCGAAGGCCGCCCTCTGTTCGAGGGCGCCTCTGCCACCATTCCGACCGGCCACAAGGTCGGACTCGTCGGTCGCAACGGCGCGGGAAAGACCACGCTTTTCCGCCTGATACGCGGTGAACTTGCGCTGGAGGGCGGCGCGATCACCCTGCCCCAGCGGGCCCGGATCGGCGGCGTGGCGCAGGAAGTCCCGTCGTCGGAGACCTCGCTCCTCGACACGGTGCTGGCTGCCGATACCGAACGCGCCAGCCTGATGGTCGAGGCGGAAACCGCGCATGATCCGCACCGGATCGCTGAAATCCAGGCCCGGCTTGCCGACATCGACGCCTGGTCGGCCGAGGGGCGGGCCTCCAGCATTCTCAAGGGCCTGGGCTTCGATGCCGAGGAGCAGCTGATGCCCTGCTCCGCCTTCTCCGGCGGCTGGCGGATGCGCGTCGCGCTGGCGGGCGTGCTCTTCGCGCAGCCCGACTACCTGCTGCTGGACGAGCCGACCAACTACCTCGACCTCGAAGGCGCGCTCTGGCTGGAAAGCTATCTGCAGAAATACCCCCATACCGTCATCATCATCAGCCACGACCGCGGCCTTCTGAACCGGGCCGTGCAGGGCATCCTGCATCTCGACAACCGCAAGCTCACCTACTGGCAGGGCGGCTATGACCAGTTCGCCCGCCAGATGGCCGAACGCCGCGCCGTCTTGCAGGCCGAGGCGAAGAAGGTCGAGGCGCGGCGCGCGCATCTGCAAAGCTTCGTTGACCGGTTCAAGGCCAAGGCCTCGAAGGCGGTGCAGGCGCAGAGCCGGGTAAAGATGCTGGAGAAGCTGACCCCGATCACCGCGCCGGAAGAGGCGAAGAAGGTGGTTTTCACCTTCCCGAAGCCCGAGGAACTGGCGCCGCCGATCATCAACCTCGACGGCGCGGCGGTGGGCTATGGCGGCCCGCCGGTCCTGCGGCGGCTGAACCTGCGCATCGACCAGGATGACCGGATTGCCCTTCTCGGCAAGAATGGCGAGGGAAAGTCAACGCTTTCCAAGCTGTTGGCGGGCAAACTTCAAGCGTCGGAGGGCCGGATTTCCCGGTCCTCAAAGCTGCGCATCGGCTATTTCGCCCAGCATCAGGTGGACGAACTGCATCTGGACGAGACGCCCCTGCAGCACATCATGCGCCTGCGCCCTGCCGAGGGCCAGCCGAAGCTGCGCGCGCGGCTGGCCGGGTTCGGCCTGATGGCGGATCAGGCAGACACGGTCGTCGCGCGCCTGTCGGGCGGACAAAAGGCGCGATTGTCGCTGCTTCTGGCAACAATCGACGCGCCGCATCTGTTGATCCTCGACGAACCGACCAACCACCTCGACATCGAAAGCCGCGAGGCCCTGGTCGAGGCGCTGACCGAATACCCCGGCGCGGTGATCCTGGTCAGCCACGACATGCACCTTCTGGGGCTGGTGGCCGACCGGCTGTGGCTGGTCAAAGGCGGCGCGGTGACGCCCTATACCGAAGATTTGGAGGCCTACCGCCGCCAGCTGCTGGCGGGCGATGAGGATGTGAAGGTCGCCGCGAAACCCGTTGAAAAGAAGAAACAAATAAGCCGGGATGAAATGCTATCCCTAAAGGCCGAGGTCCGCAAATGCGAGGACCGGCTGTCAAAGCTGAATGACATGCGCGACAAGCTGGCGAAGAAGCTGGCCGATCCCGATCTCTATGAAGACGCCCGCAAGGGCGAGCTTGCCACCTGGAACACCAAATACGCAGAGGTGATGCAAGCTCTGGACAAGGCCGAGGGGCTTTGGATCGCCGCTCAGGAGAAGCTGGACCTGGCTATCGCCTGAACGGATTGTATATACAGAGATACGTTCTGTATATACAATATTGTTGCGCGCAGGCACGCAATGCCGCTGCCTTTGACCTGGTTCCCTGGACTTATCGGTGCAGCCGCAGGAGTGACCGTTGGTTGGAAATCAATGGGCTGCGGGTGCCCCCGTCCCGCAGGTTCCGCTTCCCAAACGCCGGGCCTCCGCCTACCCTGCCGGAAAGCTGGGGGAAAGATGCCCGAGACAGCCTTCCTGATCACCGCCTTCGCCACGCTTTTCGTGGTGATCGACCCGCCGGGCCTCGTGCCGCTTTTCATCGCGCTGACCCGCGGGATGGGGGCGGAGCGGCGGCGGGCGATGGCGGGGCGGGCCTGCCTGATCGCGGCGGCGCTGCTCTTGCTGTTCGGGCTGGCGGGCGAGGCGATCCTGACCTTCATCGGCATCTCGATGCCCGCCTTCCGCATCGCGGGCGGCATCCTTCTCTTCCTCACCGCGCTCGACATGCTGTTCGAGCGCCGCACCCAAAGGCGCGAGGGGCAGCAGGCGGAGCCGGACCACGACCCCTCGGTCTTCCCGCTGGCGACGCCCCTGATCGCGGGGCCCGGGGCCATCGCCTCGGTGATCCTGCTGGTCGGGCAGTCGGGGCCGGGCTGGGGCGGGACGGTTGCGGTGCTGGGGCTGATGCTGGCGATGATGGCGGTGACCTATGCCTTCCTTCTCGCCTCGCCGCCCCTGGAGCGGATGCTGGGCCGGACCGGGGTGATCGTGATCACCCGGCTTCTGGGGATGCTGCTGGCCGCGCTGTCGGTGCAGTTCGTGATCGACGGGGTGCGGGGGACGGGGCTGATCGGCTGACCTTCCCATCCCCGCCCCCTGCCCCCATATCTGCCGAAACCGGAGGCGTTGATGGACGGTGAGACCCTGGCCCGGGTGGGCTATCTGGCGATCATTCTGGTCGCGCTTGGCGGCTGGGTGCTGGTCGAGTTCCGCCAGCGGATGGGGCAGGCCCTGCGGATGGCGCTGGCCTGGGGGCTGATCTTCGTCGGCGTGATGGCGGGCTACGGGCTGTGGTCGGACATCCGGCGCGACATCATGCCGATCCAGGAGGTCGCGCAGGACGGCGCGGTCGAGGTGCCGCGGGCGGCGGACGGGCACTATTATCTGACACTGATGATCAACGGAACGGCGGTGCCCTTCATGGTCGACACCGGGGCCTCGGGCATGGTGCTGGCGGCGGCGGATGCGAAGCGGCTGGGGATCGACCCGGACAGCCTGACCTATATGGGGCAGGCCAACACCGCGAACGGGGTGGTCCGGACGGCGCGGGTCAAGCTGCCGCTGGTCGAACTGGGACCGTTCCGGAACGTGGATTTCGGGGCCTTCGTGACCGAGGGAGAGCTGGACCAGTCGCTGCTGGGGATGGATTATCTGGGGCAGTTCCGGATGGAGTTCGACGGCAGGAAGCTGATCCTGCGGCAGTGAGTGCCCGCGCGCGGGCAGATGTTCCGGCGCAATGATTTCAGAGGCTTGGCCGCGGATATTAATCTTTCGGCAAGGATTGCGCCCCGCCGGTCAGGCCCCCAGCGCCTTGGCCAGCCGGTAGAGCCGCGCCCGCTTCAGCAAACCCTTCAGGGGCACGGGCTGGCCGGAGATCGCCTCGGCCTTGGCGCGCACAGCCTCGACGATGCCTGCCATCGTCTCGGGGTGGCGCGACTGCAGTTCCCACAGGAAGCCGTCGGGGTCGCGACGCGTGATCCCCTCGGCAGAGAGGGCATGGCCGGGGAAATCCTGCGCGTTGAAGGTGACGATCGCATCGGCGCCGCTGGCGATGGCGGTGGCAAGGACATGGCGGTCGTTCGGGTCGGGAAGAAGGAGGCGGGCCTCGATCTGCGGCTGTTCGCGGATCAGCGCGCGGGGGAACAGGCTGCGGAGGACTGCGGCCTCGCCCTCCGCGATGGCCGGGGCAGAAGGGCCGAGCTTGGCGGTCGCCAGCACCCATTCGCGCAGGATGCGGTCGGAGAAGACGGGCTGGTAGAGGCCCGCCTCTGCCGCCCCCTGCAGGATCTCGCGCAGGATGGTGGGATAGAGGACGCAGGCGTCGAGGACGGCCTTCATCCGTCCAGCCGGAAGGTGAGCGCCTTGAGGTAGGAGGATTCGGCCAGTTGCGGCAGGACCGGGTGGTCGGGTCCGGCAAAGCCGGTGTGGAAGATCTGCCCGCGCCTGCCACCGCGCCCGATGCCGCGGGCGGAAGCGTTGCGGAAGGCGGAGAGGTCGGCAGCATGCGAGCAGGAGCAGAGCACGAGATAGCCGCCGGGCGCGACCAGAGGCGCGGCAAGACGGGCGATGCGTTCATAGGCGCGCAGGCCCGCTTCCAGCGCGGGTTTCGCGGGGGCGAAGGCCGGCGGGTCGCAGATCACGAGATCGAAGCGCGCACCTTCGGCCCCGAGCGACTCCAGCATCTCGAAAGCGTCGCCCTGCCGGGTCGTGAAGCGGTCGGCAAATCCCGAGGCCTGCGCCCCCTGCCCCGCCAGCGCCAGCGCCGGAGCCGAGGCATCGATTGCCAGCGCGGAGTCCGCGCCGCCTGCGAGCGCCGCAAGGGCAAAGCCGCCGACATGGGAAAAGACGTCGAGCACCCGCGCCCCTTGCGCCAGCCGGGCCGCGAAAGCGTGGTTCTCGCGTTGGTCGAAGAAGAGGCCGGTCTTCTGGCCCCCCATCAGGTCGGCCATGTAGGTCGCCCCGTTCATCCGCACCGGGATCGGCGCGGTCGGGGCCGGGCCGCAGACCACCGCGATCTCTTCGGCCAGCCCTTCCAGCCCCCGCGCCCGGCCGGAGCCGTTCTTGATCACCGTCGCGACCCCCGTCACGGCCACAAGCGCGGCAACGAGGGCTTCAAGATGCGCCTCGGCCCAGGCGGCGTTGGGCTGGACCACGGCGACCGCGCCGAACCGGTCGATCACCACGCCGGGCAGACCATCGGATTCGGCATGGACCAGACGGTAGAATGGCTGCGGGTAAAGCCGGGCGCGATGCGCCATCGCACGGCCCAGCCGGGCAGCGAACCAGGCCGCGTCAATGGCCGCCTCCGGGTCGCGGTCCAGCATCCGGGCGATGATCTTCGACTTCACATTGACGGTGACAAGGCCCAGCGGGCGCCGTTCGCCATCTTCCAGCACCGCCAGCGCGCCGGGGGCCAGCCCCTGCGTGCGCCGGTCGGTCACCAGCTCGTCGGCATAGACCCAGGGGAAGCCGTGGCGGATCGCCCGCGCCTCGGCCTTGGGCTTCAGGCGGACGGTCGGCCAGGCGCGGGGCGCGGTGGCGGCGTCGTCATCGGTCGAAGTCATGCGGGTCCCCTTCCGGTCTGGTCAGGGCCCCGCATAGCCGCTTTCGCGCCCGCCCGGAAGGTTACTTCAGCTCGACCTGCATGGTGATGTTGGACGCGGCATACAGGTAATCCGGCTGTCCGGGGTTGCTGTTGGTCTGGGTCGAGACGCTGACCGCGGTGATGACGCAGCTTTTCGCGATGCTGTCGAGCAGGACCCGGCATTCGCCCACCGAGCGGGTGTAGAGGTTGCGGCGGTGGATGTCTTCCTCGGCCTGGCGCGCGGTGGCGTCGGTGCCGGTCAGCGGCAGGTTCAGGCTGATCGAGGTGTTGAACATGATCCCCATGGCGCCATCGGCGGTTGCCGTCGCGTCTTGCGCGCGGGCAAGCGGGGCGGACAGGATCAGGGCGGTCGCAAGGATGGGGGCGGCAAGGCGCATGGCAGGGCTCCGGCAAGGTTGAGGAAGTGTCCCCGAAGCGCGACCCTTGCGCAACGCCGAAAGGCGGACCGGTGTGGAAAACCCGACCGGCGGGGGCGCTGTACCCTTGGCTTTTGCGGCGCGGAGGATAACATTCCCGGGACGGGCGGTTTCGCGGTTGCGCGCCCCATCGAAGCTTGGCGCTGGATGAAGCGTCGGTTCGAATGATGGTTGTTAGCGCTAACATATACTGATATACGCAGCCCGAAGACCCATGCCGGAGGACGCCATGCCCCTTCACCCGACCATCGCCCGAGTCACCGACCGCATCCGCGCGCGGTCCGAGACCTCGCGCGGGCAGTATCTGGAGCGGATGGGCAAGGCGGTGGCGAAAGGCCCGGTGCGCGCGCATCTGAGCTGTGGCAACCAGGCCCATGCCTATGCGGCGATGGGGGCGGCGAAGGGCGCTCTGGCCGAGGCGAAGGTGGCGAACCTTGGGATCGTGACGGCCTATAACGACATGCTTTCGGCGCACCAGCCCTATGAGCGCTACCCCGAGCTGATCCGGGCGGCGGCAGCGAAGGCAGGGGTGACATGCCAGGTCGCGGGCGGGGTTCCGGCGATGTGCGACGGGGTCACGCAAGGCCAGGCGGGGATGGAGCTGTCGCTCTTCTCGCGCGACGTGATCGCGCTGGCGGCCGGGGTGGCGATGAGCCACGACTGCTTCGACGCGGCGCTGTATCTTGGCGTGTGCGACAAGATCGTGCCCGGCCTTGTCATGGCGGCGGCGACCTTCGGCCATGTGCCCGCGGTCTTCGTCCCGGCGGGGCCGATGACCAGCGGCATCCCGAACGACGAGAAGTCGAAGGTCAGGAACGCCTGGGCCGAGGGACGGGCGACGCGGGAAGAGCTGATGGCGGCCGAGATGGCCAGCTATCACGGGCCGGGGACCTGCACATTCTACGGCACGGCCAACACCAACCAGATGCTGATGGAGCTGATGGGCCTGCATCTGCCGGGGGCGAGTTTCGTGAACCCCGGCACGCCCTTGCGCGAGGCGCTGACGGTGGCGGCGGTGGAGCGGGCGGCGGCGATCACCGCTCTGGGGAACGACTTCCGCCCGGCGGGCGAGATCCTGGACGAACGGGCCTATGTCAACGGCATCGTCGGGCTGATGGCGACCGGGGGGTCGACCAATCTGGTGCTGCACCTGCCGGCGATGGCGCGGGCGTCGGGGGTGCTGCTGGATCTGCAGGATTTCGCGGAATTGTCGGAGGCGGTGCCGCTGATGGCCAAGGTCTATCCGAACGGCCTGGCCGACGTGAACCATTTCCACGCGGCGGGCGGCTTGCAGTTCCTGATCGGCGAGTTGCTGGATGCGGGCCTCCTGCATCCCGAAGCCAAGACGGTGGCGGGGGACGGGCTGGCCGCCTACCGGCAGGAGCCGGTGCTGGAGGACGGGCGTCTGGGCTGGCGCGAAGGACCGACGGCCAGCCTGAACGACAGGATCGTGCGGCCCGCCGCCGACCCGTTCGCGGCGCAGGGCGGGTTGAAGCTTCTGACCGGGAATCTGGGGCGCGGGGTGATCAAGGTCTCGGCCGTGGCGCCGGAGCGGCATGTGATCGAGGCGCCCGCGCGGGTGTTCCATTCGCAGGACGGGGTGAAGGCCGCGTTCAAGGCGGGGGAGTTCACCACGGACACCGTGGTCGTGGTGCGCTTCCAGGGGCCGCAGGCGAACGGGATGCCGGAACTGCATTCGCTGACGCCCACGCTGTCGGTCCTGCAGGACCGGGGCCTGAGGGTGGCGCTGGTGACGGATGGCCGGATGTCGGGCGCGTCCGGCAAGGTGCCGGCGGCGATCCATGTCTCGCCCGAGGCGGCGGCGGGCGGCCCGCTGGCGCGGCTTCGCGATGGCGACGTGGTGCGACTGGATGCCGTTGCGGGGACGCTGACGGTGCTGGCCTCCGATTTCGAGACCCGTGCGCCGGTGACGGCGGACCTGTCCGCCAACGAACACGGCACCGGGCGCGAGCTTTTCGCCGCCTTCCGCCGCCATGCCGGTTCCGCCGATACCGGCGCGGCCTTGGTTCTGTAGCTCCGGGCCTTGCGCCCGAAACATCCGTCGCTGCCTCCGGCGGGGATATTTTAACAAAGATGAAAGGACTCGGCAGGTAGGTTGCAAGTGCGGTACAGGCGGGGACGCCGATGACCGCCAAAGGTGAAAGGCCCCCCGTCTCCCCCGGTTCTCCGGCCCGAGATGGGGGCGCCCGCCGCCCTTCCTCTTGCCCTTTCATCTTTGCCACAAATATCCCCGCCGGAGGCTCCCGCACTATCCCCCTCCCCGACGCCGGGGCCTGAAGGAGCCTGATATGACCCCCGCCGAACAATCGCAGAAAGCCGCCGAAATCTGCCGTCTTGCCCCCGTCGTTCCCGTGCTGGTGATCGACGAGCTGGCCCATGCCAAGCCGCTGGCCGAGGCGCTGGTCGCGGGAGGCCTGCCCGCGCTGGAGGTGACGCTGCGCACCCCTGCCGCGCTGGATGCGATCCGGGCGATGGCGGAGGTGCCGGGGGGCGTGGTGGGTGCGGGGACGCTGCTTACCCCCGCCGATGTGAAGGCCGCGAAGGCGGCGGGGGCGCGGTTCGGGGTGTCGCCCGGCGCGACCGACCGGATCATCGCGGCCTGCGAGGAGGAGGGGTTGCCGCTTCTCCCCGGCGCGGCGACGGCATCGGAGATCATGGCCCTGCTGGAGAAGGGCTATACGGTGCAGAAGTTCTTCCCCGCCGAACAGGCCGGGGGGGCGGCCTACCTCAAGTCCATCGGCTCGCCCATTCCGCAGGTGACATTCTGCCCCACCGGCGGGATCAGCCTGAAGATCGCGTCGGATTACCTGTCGCTGAAGAACATCCTCTGCGTCGGCGGCAGCTGGGTCGCGCCGAAGGAGGCGATGGCGAAGGGGGATTGGGCCGCCGTCACCGCGTTGGCGCGCGAGGCCGCCGCCCTGCCCCGCAGCGCCTGAAGCGTGCCCGACAGAAGTGGAGTCTGGTTCTGTCGAAAGACCCAGCGACCACCCGGAAACCCGAGCCTGTCTGGCGCTTCCATCGGTGTCAGACAGGCTCTAGCCGGCCAGCCCCTGCCGCCCGATCCGCCCGCCCCGGCGGCGCGGGGCCTCGGGCTGGGTCAGCGCCTGCTGCAGCACGGTGGACATAGGGTGGCCGGGCTCGGGCAGGGCATAAGTCGCGATCAGCACCCGCACCGCATCGGCGACCGGGCGCCCGACCGGAATCGACAGCGCCCAGTCGACGAAGATCGACCGGCATTCGCCGAGGGTGATCCCCTCGATCCGGTAGCTTTCCCGCACCAG
>NZ_DAIQAT010000130.1:0-9926 GCF_036781545.1 Tabrizicola sp. | reverse complement strand
AACTGCGCTTCGCCATCCGCGAAGGCGGCCGCACCGTCGGCGCAGGCGTCGTCTCCAAAATCCTCGCCTGAGGGCTGTCAGGCGGGTTCTCCCCCGCCTTGCAAGGCAGATAAAAGGACGGCGGCCCGATCGGGCCGCCGTTTTCCTTTTCAGGGCGACCAACCCGGCATTCCCCCCGCGCCCGAGACCACCGAAATCTTTGCGGTGTTTCCGGAAAACAGGCTATGCTGTCGGGACAAACTCCTTTTCAGCCAGTTTTCTTCGATCACGAGGTTTCTTGCCATGGCCTATAATGCCGCGAATGCCGTCACCTTTTGCCAGCGCCAGACCGGGCGATACCGGGACGGGGAATGCTGGACTCTGATGGAAGATGCCGTCACCAGCGCGGGGGGCCGGTCGTCGCGCGGGCTGACCCCGAATTTCTCGCCGCATGCTTCTTTTGTCTGGGGCACGCTGGTCAACACGGCAAGCCTTCAGGCGGGGGACGTGCTGCAGTTCAGCGGCTACAGCTGGACCCGCACCACCGTCACCGACGTGACCAATGCCGACGGCAGCGGCTCGAACGACGAGACCTTCGCCACCGAAACCCGGGGCAGCCCGCAGCATTCGGCCATGGTCGTGCGGGTTCTCTCGCCCGGGGTGGTCGAGGCGATCGAACAGAACGTCCCTCCCATCTCGGGCAATGTGCAGACCGTGACCCTGGTGCTGCGCGCGCCCGAGCCGCAGGTGACGGTCACCCGCACCCCGAATGGCCGGGGCGGAGAGACGGTGACGACCGTCACGATCACCGATACCGTCCGTGCCGCGCCCCGCTGCTACCGGCCCATCGGCGCCTGACGCGCAGCAACGCATCGGTTGACGATTCGCCCGTTCCGCCCCACCCTTGCCCGGTCCACAAGGCCAGCAGGGGAGGCCAGCCATGTGCCAGATGTTTGCCGGGCAGGACCCGGCCCGCTACGAATATGTCACCCGCCGCTTGCGGCTGAACGGCCAGTCCACCTCGATCCGGCTGGAGCGGGCGTTCTGGGGAATCGTCGACCAGATGGCGGCGAAGGACGGGTCCACCACCCCGGCCTTCCTGTCCAAGCTGCATTCCGAGGTGCTGGAACAGCAGGGTGAGGCCACCAACTTCACCTCGCTCCTGCGCTGCGCCTGCATGATCCACCTGGGCGAGCTGGAGCAGGTGCCACAGCCCGGCGACCGCTTCGCCGCGGAGTAGGAAAATCTTCCTGTAGTATTCCCCTACTACCTACCCCCAAAATTGGTCCGGTAATCTTACCAGATCAACGCCACTTTCGGGGGTCCCATGGCCAAGCTCATCCACTCCATGGTCCGCGTGCTGGACGAGGCGCGCTCCGTGGCCTTCTACGACGCGGCCTTCGGGCTGAAGGTGGCCGACCGGCTGGATTTCGACAGCTTCACACTGATCTACCTCTCGAACGCCGAGCAGACGTTCGAGCTGGAGCTGACCGTCAACAAGGGCCGGGCCGGGCCCTACGATCTTGGCGACGGCTACGGCCATATCGCGGTCAGCGTCCCGGATGCCGAGGCAGAGCACGACCGGCTGACCGCTGCCGGGCTTGCCCCCCGCAAGATCGTCGACTTCCGCAATGGCGACGTCCAGGTCGCCAAGTTCTTCTTCATCGCCGACCCCGACGGCTACCAGATCGAGGTCATCCAGCGGGGCGGCCGCTTCCTCTGAGCAGCCGGCCCGGCCAGACAAAAGGGAGGAAACCATGACGAAACATGACCTTCGGGGGCTGACCCGGCGTCAGCTCCTGTCGCGCAGCCTTGCCGCCGGGGCGCTGGCGGTGGCCGGTCCGGGCTTCATCGCCGCGCCGAACGCCGCCTGGGCGGTCGAGGTGACGGTGATCACGCCCGCCGAGATGGCGACGCTTCTGCAGATGGCGCGCGACATCTACCCGCATGACCAGGTGCCCGACCAGTTCTACGCCGTGGCCGTCAAGGGCTATGACAGCGAGGACCACAAGGCCCTGGTCGCCGAAGGCGTCGCTGCGCTGGACGCCGCCGCCAAGGCCGCAGGCTTCGCCGACTACGTTTCGGCGGGCTGGGAGGAGGACCGGGTCAAGCTTCTCCAAAGCGTCGAAGCCACCCCCTTCTTCGGCACCGTGCGCGCGGGTCTCGTGACCGGTCTCTATAACCAGAAAGAGGTCTGGCCGATCTTCGGCTACCAGGGGGAAAGCTTCTCCCAGGGCGGCTACATCGAGCGCGGCTTCAACGACATCGACTGGCTGTAGGGGAGGGCCGTCACATGGTTGCGAAATTCGACCTGAACGACGACTCTGTCGTCGTCATCATCGGCACCGGCGCTGGCGGCGGTGTCCTGGCCAACGAACTGGCGCAGAAGGGCGTCAAGGTCGTGGCGCTGGAAGCGGGCGGGCGTTACATGCCCGAGGACTTCATCAACGACGAATGGGAAAGCTTCGGCCAGCTCGCCTGGACCGATGCCCGCACCACCAGCGGCAGCTGGCGGGTCCACAAGGACTTCGCGGGGTTGCCCGCCTGGATCGTGAAGGCCGTCGGCGGCACCACGACCCACTGGGCGGGCGCCTCGATCCGCTTCCAGGATCACGAATGGAAGGCGCTGACCACCTATGGCGCGGTCGAGGGGGCGAACCTTCTGGACTGGCCGATCGACGGGGCCGAGATGGCGCCCTGGTACGAAAAGGCCGAGACCAAGCTGGGCGTCACCCGCACCGGCGACCGCCCCGGCCTGCCCGGCAACAACAATTATCTGGTCTTCGAGAAGGGCGCCAAGGCGCTTGGCTACAAGGAAGTCCACACCGGGCGGATGGCGATCAACTCGCGCGACTATGACGACCGCATGTCCTGCCAGCAGACCGGCTTCTGCTTCCAGGGCTGCAAATGGGGCGCCAAATGGTCTTCGGCCTATACCGACATCCCGCGCGGCGAGGCGACCGGCAACCTGGAAGTCCGCGACCGCGCCCATGTCGCCCGCATCCTTCATAACGAGGCGGGCAAGGTGACGGGCGTCGAATATTTCGACAAGGACGGTGCGCTTCAGATGCAGAAGGCCCGCATCGTCTGCGTCGCCGGCAACTCTTTCGAGAGCCCGCGCCTCCTCCTGAACTCGGCCTCCAGCATGTTCCCCGACGGCCTGGCCAATTCGTCCGGCATGGTCGGCAGGAACTACATGCGCCACACCACCGGCTCGGTCTATGCGATCTTCGACAAGCCGGTCCGCATGTGGCGCGGCACGACGATGGCCGGGATCGTGCAGGACGAGGCGCGGCATGATCCGTCGCGCGGCTTCGTCGGCGGGTATGAACTGGAGACGCTCAGCCTTGGCCTGCCGTTCATGGCCGCCTTCCTCAACCCCGGCGGCTGGGGCCGCAGCTTCACCACCGCGCTCGACCATTACGAGAACATGGCCGGGATGTGGATTGTGGGCGAGGACATGCCGCAACTGACGAACGGCGTCACCCTCAGCGAGACCAAGGACCAGCACGGCCTGCCGGTCGCCAATGTCAACTTCGACGACCACCCGAACGACGTGGCGATGCGCAACCACGCCTACAAGCAGGGCATCGCGATGTACGAGGCGGTGGGGGCGACCCGTGCCTTCCCGACCCCGCCGTATCCCTCGACCCACAACCTCGGCACCAACCGGATGTCGGCGGAAGCGAAGGACGGCGTGGTGAACAAATGGGGCCAGACCCACGACATCGCCAACCTCTTCGTCTCGGACGGGTCGCAATTCACCACCGGGGCTTCGGAGAACCCGACGCTGACCATCGTCGCCCTCGCCATCCGCCAGGCCGACCACATCGCCAGCGAGATGAGCGCGGGCAGTATCTAGGCATGTCGCGGGCCGGGGGCGCACCTCTCCGGCCCGCTACCCCTTCGCCCGCGCCGCCTGTCGCATCTGCCAGCCCAGCCGCACGCCCGGATGGGCCTTCACCTGTTCCAGCATCGCCTTGAACGGCGCGCGCTGGACCATGCCCTCATGCCAGCTTGCCGCCTCGCGCACCCGGCTCATCAGCTTGCCGTCGGTCAGCCCATCGACCCGCGCCGCCGCCAGCCTCTCTGGCGTCGCCGGGGCGATGCACATGAAGACCAGTCCCACCTTCGGCACATGGGCCAGCGGCAGGAAGCAGTCCCGCAGCCCGACCATCTGCGCGGGCAGCCAGGGCTGCACCGCCATCAGGTAATCCTGCTGGATCAGGATCGACCGCCCCGGCACCAGCGCCGGAAAGAACTCTGCCGCGATATGGTCGGCCATGGCGGACCATATCGCGGCATCGACCGAGAGAATTTCCACCGGCCCGCCCGTCCAGCGCATCTGGCCGATGTCGCCGACATGCAGCGTCACATGGCCCTCCCAGGGCGCCAGATACCGCCGCACCAAAGGCAGCAGATCCGCATCATCAGCCTCGGGCAAGGCCTCGCCCGGCAGGAAGCGCGCCCAGAAGGCACGGGAGGACCGGAAGCGGTCATAGCTGTGGACGTGATAATCCCGCCCCGACAGCGCCAGCCCGGACAGCAGCCGCGCTGCCGAGCCGCCCGCATAGGCGCCAAGATCGACGGTGGCACCATCGCCCTGTGCCCGCCGCCCCAGCCAGTGGTAAAGCTGGCCCTCCTCCGGCGTCAGCATCGTCGGCACACGTGCCGCCGCGCCGAGGTCGGCCTCGGACACCGCCCCCCAGGGGCGGCGCGCGAATTCCGTCACGATTTCTGCGACCGGCTGCACATATCCCTCCTGCCTTGCGCCACCCTAGGACCCTCGGCTGCACCTCGCCAGCCTTGCTCCTGGTTCGACTTCGTCTTCTCGTCGCGACCCCCTGCGACGAGTGACGAAGTCATCGAGGAGCCTTCCCCGCCCTGCGAGAATCCCTTGACCTCCCGCGCGGCCTGCCGTAACCGGGGCCCCGCGTAGGGGTATAGCTCAGCTGGTAGAGCGACGGTCTCCAAAACCGTAGGTCGCGGGTTCGAGCCCTGCTGCCCCTGCCATCCTCCCGGCCAGATCCTGCCCGTCGCCCGTTCCCTTTCGGGAACCCGGCCGGTTCCTGCGCGTTCGTTCTCCATACACCTGATCACAGGACCATGGAGAGAAACCAATGTTTCATGCGAAAACGGCAGCGGCTGCTGCTGCTCTCATCGCCGTCATGGCAGGCCCGCTGCTTGCCGATGTCGAAAAAGTGGCCCGGGTCGACGTTTCGGTCGACATCTCGGCAGTGAACGACGCCCAGGCGGCCACCTTCTGGGCCAACCTGGAGACTGATCTGGAAAACGCGCTGGTCGCCAAGCTGGCTGGCCGCCTGCCGCTGAAGGAGGCCAAGCCCGACGATGACGGCAAGATCGACGGCGCGCAGATCATGGTCGACATCCGCGAGGTCGAGCTGGCCAGCGCCTTCGAGCGCGAGCTGAACCTCGGCGATGCGGTGCTGGTCGGCGACGTGACGATCCGCGATGACACCAATATGGCGAACACCGACACCTATTCGCTGAGCGTCTCGCTGGAAAACGCGCATGTGGTCGCGCCCGAGGGCGTGACCGTGCTCCTCTCGACCGACACCACCGGCGCTTATAACCGTCTGGTCGAGGCCTTCGCCGAGGGGGTCGTCAGCCGCCTGAAGTGACCTTTCCGCCTCTCGCGCTCCCTCCTGTCCCGGGGGGCGCCAGAGGCCTTGCGTCCGGCGCTGCTGGTGGCGCCGGACGCGCCTTTTTCTGCCTGGCCTCCCCCGCACACCGCATCGCACGGGGACGCGGCGCAGCAAATCCTTTCCAGATGCTGAATGTCCGCGACCAAGCCATTGATTCCATTGTGGCGGCCCCGCTGTCCCGCGTGGGCAGGCGGTGGTGCCTGCGGCTTCCGCTTGAAATCCGCCTCCCGAACCCGTATCTCCCTCCGCGACCCTAGTCCCGGAATCCCCATGTCGACCATCAATCCCGTCCAGTTCCTGCAGCAGGTCCGCGCCGAAGTCGCCAAGGTGGTCTGGCCCACCCGCCGCGAGGTCCTTCTGACCACCGTCATGGTCTTCATCCTCTCCGCCCTTGCCGCGACCTTCTTCAGTCTGGTCGACCTGGCGATCCGGACCGGCCTCCACTACATCATCGGCGGCTGATATCCGGCCCGTGCTGGGCTTTCCCTCTTGAACTGACGGCGGGCAGGGGGTAGACCCCGCGCCAACCAAAGGGACACCGGCGCGCATCGATTCGGGGTGCGCGCTGTTTTTTGTTCCGGGACGGACGAAGATGGGCCGAATGGCCCGGCAGCAAGGATTGAGGCAGATGGCGAAGCGCTGGTATTCGGTGAGCGTTCTCTCGAATTTCGAGAAGAAGGTTGCCGAGCAGATCAAGACCGCCGTCGCCGATGCCGGTCTGGAAGACGAAATCGACGAGATCCTGGTCCCGACCGAAGAGGTGATCGAGGTCCGCCGCGGCAAGAAGGTCACCTCGGAACGCCGCTTCATGCCGGGCTACGTGCTGGTCCACATGGAAATGTCGAACCGCGGCTACCACCTGATCTCTTCGATCAACCGCGTCACCGGCTTCCTTGGGCCTCAAGGTCGGCCGATGCCGATGCGCGACGGGGAAGTGAACGCGATCCTGAACCGGGTCGAGGAAGGCCAGGAAGCGCCGCGCAACCTGATCCGCTTCGACATCGGCGAGACGGTGCAGGTAACCGACGGCCCGTTCGAGGGCTTCTCGGGCATGGTCGAGGATGTGGACGAGGCGCACAGCCGCCTGAAGGTCACGGTGTCGATCTTCGGCCGGGCGACGCCGGTGGAACTGGAATTCACTCAGGTCTCCAAGGGGGCCTGAGGAAGCGCGTGGGAGGCGAGCGTCCCCGACCCGATCGGGGATGACGGACCGGACCACTAAACCGCACCCAAGGGTGCAGTGACAAAGGAGAGGCCAGATGGCCAAGAAGATTATCGGCAGCCTCAAGCTGCAAGTGAAAGCCCAGCAGGCGAACCCCTCGCCCCCGGTCGGCCCGGCTCTGGGTCAGCGCGGGCTGAACATCATGGCCTTCGTGAAGGAATTCAACGCGAAGACCGCCGACATTCCGCCGGGCACCCCCACGCCCGTCATCATCACCTACTACCAGGACAAGTCCTTCAGCCTCGAGCTGAAGACCGCCCCGGCCTCGTTCCTGATCAAGCAGGCCGCCGGTCTGCCCGCCGTGGGCAAGCGCGCGCGCGCCAAGGGCTCGATGAAGCCCGGTCGTGAAGTCGCCGGTTCGATCACTGCCGCGCAACTGCGCAAGATCGCCGAGACCAAGATGAAGGACCTGAACGCCAATTCCGTGGAAGCTGCGATGCAGATCATCCTCGGCTCGGCCAAGTCCTGCGGCATCGAAGTGAAGGGCTGAGAACCATGGCAAAGATTGCAAAACGCGTCGCCAAGGCGAACGAAGCCTTCGCTGGCAAGGCGAACATCACCGTTGAAGATGCGGTGAAACTGATCAAGGGCGCGGCCTCGGCCAAGTTCGACGAAACCGTCGAGATCGCGATGAACCTGGGCGTCGACCCGCGTCACGCCGACCAGATGGTCCGTGGCGTCGTGGCCCTGCCGAACGGCACGGGCAAGACCGTCCGCGTCGCCGTCTTCGCCCGTGGCGCCAAGGCCGATGAAGCCAAGGCCGCCGGTGCCGACATCGTCGGCGCTGAGGACCTGATGGAGACGATCCAGCAAGGCAAGATCGAGTTCGACCGTTGCATCGCGACCCCGGACCTGATGCCGCTGGTCGGCCGCCTGGGCAAGATCCTCGGCCCGCGCAACCTGATGCCGAACCCGAAGGTCGGCACCGTGACGATGGACGTGAAAGCGGCCGTCGAGGGTGCCAAGGGCGGCGAGGTCCAGTTCAAGGTCGAGAAGGCCGGCGTGATCCACGCGGGCGTCGGCAAGGTCTCGTTCGACGAGGGCAAGCTGGCCCAGAACATCCGCGCCTTCGTGGATGCGGTGTCGAAAGCCAAGCCTGCGGGCGCGAAAGGCACCTACCTGAAGAAGGTGTCGCTCAGCTCGACCATGGGGCCGGGCGTGTCGGTCGACATCTCGTCGGCGACGCAGGCCTGAAGGATCGGTGCGCTGTAGCGCACCCTACGAAATTCCTGATCCGCGAGGGTCGGGATTAGCCGGGCGGAAACGCCCGGTTCTGTCCGAGACGGTGGGTGGTGCGCAAACACCATAAATCCTGCCCGAGATGGGGAACGAGATTTGGGGCCACCCATCCGGGTGATCTTGGTTTCGGGAACCTGAAACGGACCCGAACGTCCCCGACTTGATCGGGGACAAACATGAGCCGGGGGGAAACCCCCAACCTTGGAGTGAAACTGTGGATAGAGCCCAGAAAGAGAAAGTGGTCGAGGAACTCGGCCAGATCTTCGAAAGCTCTGGCGTTGTGGTGGTTGCCCACTACACCGGGATGACGGTTGCACAGATGCAGGACCTGCGCGCGAAGCTTCGCGACGTGGGCGGGTCCGTCCGCGTTGCCAAGAACACGCTCGCCAAGATCGCCCTGGAAGGGAAGCCCGCTGCGAAGATGGGTGATCTCCTCACGGGCATGACCGTGCTGTCCTTCTCGGAAGACCCCGTGGCTGCGGCCAAGGTCTGCGAGGCCTACGCCAAGACGAACGACAAGTTCGTCATCATCGGCGGGGCAATGGGCGACACGGTTCTGGACCAGGCCGGTGTCAAGGCTGTCGCGTCCATGCCGTCGCGCGAAGAGCTTATCGCTCAGATCGTGTCGTGCATCGGTGCGCCTGCCGCCAACATCGCCGGGGCCATTGGTGCGCCTGCGTCGAACATCGCGAGCATCCTGTCGACCATCGAGGAGAAGGCTGCGGCCTGACCCTTTGCCCGGTGTGGTTGAACATCACATCGTTGGAACCCATCTTAACAAACGGAACTGAAAAATGGCTGATCTGAACAAACTCGCCGAAGAGATCGTCGGTCTGACCCTCCTGCAAGCTCAGGAACTGAAGACCATCCTGAAGGACAAGTATGGCATCGAGCCCGCTGCTGGCGGCGCTGTGATGGTTGCCGGTCCGGCTGCCGGTGCTGCTGCCGCTCCTGCGGAAGAGCAGACCGAGTTCGACGTCGTCCTGACCGACGCCGGTGCGAACAAGATCAACGTGATCAAGGTCGTCCGCGAACTGACGGGCCTCGGGCTGAAAGAAGCCAAGGACCTGACCGAAGCTGGCGGCAAGATCAAGGAAGGCGTCTCGAAAGCCGACGCCGAGGCGATGAAGAAGAAGTTCGAGGAAGCTGGCGCCAAGGCCGAGCTGAAGTAATCGGACATCGGGGGCAACCCCGCGAAAAAGCAGGGCTGGGGCCGAGGAATTCGGTCCCAGCCATGCGCGTCTTGGAAGGGGCTTTCGGGTCGAAAGCCTCTCCCCAGACGCGATGGGGTTCGGGAGCCACCCTTCGGGACGGGCGGCACGAATGGAACCCTTCGCTCTCTTCGCAAGCGGTGCGCGCCCGTGGCCCGACGGGTGGTGCGCCAGCGAAAAATGAAAGGTACAGACGAACATGGCGCAAGCTTATGTTGGCCAGAAACGCGTCCGCCGTTACTTCGGCAAGATCCGCGAAGTTCTGGAGATGCCGAACCTGATCGAGGTTCAGAAATCCTCCTACGACCTGTTCCTGCGGTCCGGCGACAGCGACAAGCCGCTGGACGGCGAAGGCATCCAGGGCACGTTCCAATCGGTCTTCCCGATCAAGGATTTCAACGAGACCTCGGTCCTGGAATTCGTCAAGTACGAGCTGGAAAAGCCGAAATACGACGTCGACGAATGCCAGTCGCGCGACATGACCTATGCCGCGCCGCTGAAGGTGACGCTGCGCCTGATCGTGTTCGATGTCGATGAAACCACCGGGGCCCGGTCGGTCAAGGACATCAAGGAACAGGACGTCTACATGGGCGACATGCCCCTGATGAC
>NZ_DAIQAT010000129.1:0-10001 GCF_036781545.1 Tabrizicola sp. | reverse complement strand
ACCGACGGGTTCAACAACTATACCCAGCGCGGCAGCTTCCACCATATCGAGGAAACGCTCCGGGCTTTGGTCGAGACCTTCCCGATGATCAGCCGGTTGAAGATGCTGCGGCAATGGGGCGGCATCGTCGACATGACCGGCGACCGCTCGCCGCTGATCTCGAAGACCCCGCTCGGCAACTGCTTCATCAACTGTGGCTGGGGCACGGGCGGGTTCAAGGCGATCCCCGGCTCCGGCTGGGCCATGGCCGAATTGATGGCCAAGGGCGAGCCCGGACCGCTCGCCGAGGATTTCAACATGTGGCGCTTCAAGGACGGCCAGTTCATCGATGAATCCGTCGCCGCCGGGGTGGCGCACTGATGCATTCCTGTCGGCAACTCCTTGCCGACCCCTTCTTGCCCGGGCGGAACCTCTCGCCCGCGGCCCCTGTTTCCATGCCAGTTCGAAACAGCATGGAGATGGTCCAATGGCCGACCAAGAACACTACAAGACCTATGTCCGCGAAACCCGCACGACCGAATCCTCGGGCGGCAGCATGGCGCTCATCGTCGGCGGCCTCGTTGTCGCCGTGGGCTTCATCCTGTGGCTCATCTTCGGCACTTCGGGGGCGGTCGTCCCAACCGCTCCGGTGTCCGACACCACCAATGTCACCATCCAGCCGCCTGCGGCTCCGGCTGACACCACGACCAACGTCACCATCGACCCGGCACCGGATACCGCAGCTCCGCTTGAGCCCGCTCCCGCCGATGGCGCCGCCGAGCCGGCCGCCCCTGCCGAGCCTGCCACGCCTCCGGCCAATCCGTAACACCTCTTGCGGCGCGCGCCCGACCGCGCGCGCCGCAGCCTCCGGGGTCCGGTCATGATCCGCGACCTCGGCCCCTATATCCCCAAACGCGCGCACAAGCTGGATGCGCCCATCCTGACGATGCTCCTGAACGGGGTCCACGACCACCATCGCGGGCAGGTCTTCGTGCTTCAGGTCGGCGCGGGCAATGGTGAGACCGGGCTCCCCCTGTTGCCCCGCTTCCAGGATGACGGCTGGTCCGGCCTCCTGATCGAGCCGCATCCGCAGAACTTCGCGCAGCTCGACGCGCTGCACGCGAACGGCGAGCGTGTCGCGGTCCTGAACCTCGGGATCTCCGATGTCTCGGCCAGCCTGCCGCTCCATTCCCTCACCCCGGAAGCCGAAGCCCGCAACCGCCGCGCGCCCCGGCGCCGCGCCTCGCTGATCCGCGACCGCATCGCCACGCCCGGCATCCTGCCCGAGGACATCGCCAGCACCGAAGTGCCCTTCCTGCGCATGGACACCGTGCTGACGGAACTCGGCATCGACAGCGCCCAGATCATCGCGATCAACGCGGGCGGGCACGAGGCGCAGGTGCTCTCCAGCTTTGACCCCGCAGCGTTCGGTCCGTCGCTGGTCCTGGTCCATTCCTCCCCCGGCACTGCGGCCGACGACGCCTGCATCGCCGCCCTGACCGCCGCCAACCTGCACCCGTTCCGCATCGCGGGCTGGCTGGCAGGCCTTGCCCCCACCCGACTCGCCGTGCCGCTGGAAGAGCTCCTGACTTTCTTCCGGACGGGCATCGGCGCCCCGCAGGACCCCGAAGAATGACCCCCGCACAACTGGGAAGACCCTCATGCTGATCCTCGAATGCCCCTACTGCGGCGTGAAGGCCGAAGAGACCGAGCTTTCGCCCGGCTACGAGGCGCATCTCAAGCGCTTCGGCCCCGGCTCCTCGCCCGAGGAGTTCGAGGCCTACATGTTCGCCCGCAAGAACCCCAAGGGCGTGCATTTCGAACGCTGGCGCCACACCTACGGCTGCGGCAAGTGGTTCCTCGCGGCCCGCTGCACCGCCACGCTGGAGGTGTTCGGCACCTATCCCGCGCAGACCTCCGAACCCCCCGCCGACATCATCGCCAAGATCCAGGCCCGTCGACCCGACTGGCGGCCTGACTGGAAGGACAGCAAATGAGCACGCGCCTCGCCAAGGGCGGCCGGTTGATCAACCGCACCGCGCCCGTCGAATTCACCTTCAACGGCAAGCGCCTCAAGGGCTTCCAGGGGGATACGCTTGCCGCCGGGCTTCTGGCCAACGACCAGCTTATGGTCGGGCGCAGCTTCAAGTATCACCGCCCGCGCGGCATCGTCGCCTCCGGGCCGGAAGAGCCGAACGCGCTGGTCAACCTCGGCACCGGCGCCCGGCTGGAACCCAACCAGCGCACCACCACGACCGAGCTGTTCGACGGGCTGGAGTCCACCAGCCAGAACCACTGGCCGTCGCTGGAATTCGACGTGGGCGTGGTGAACAACTACGTCGCCCGCTTCCTGCCCGCGGGCTTCTACTACAAGACCTTCATGCATCCGCGTCCGCTGTGGAAGCACGTCTTCGAGCCGATCATCCGCCGCTCGGCGGGCCTCGGGAAAGCGCCGACGGAGGCCGACGCCGACCGCTACGAACAGGCCTACGCCTTCTGCGACGTGCTGGTGATCGGGGCAGGGGTCGCAGGCCTCAAGGCCGCCAAAGCCGCGGCTGACGCGGGCCAGCGCGTCATCCTGCTGGAACAGGCCCCCACCCTCGGCGGCCGCGCGCCTGTCGACCAGACCGAGGTCGATGGCCAGCCGGTGGAAGCCTGGCTTTCCGCCGTGGAATCCGACCTTGCCGCCCGTGACAACGTCACCCTCCGCACCCGCACCTGCGGCTTCGGGGTCTATGACCACGGCTATGTGCTGGCCGACGAACGCGTCGCCGACCACACGCCGGGCGACGGGCGACCCAGGCATCGCCTGTGGCGCATCCGCGCGGGCAAGATCATCAGCGCGACCGGCGCCATCGAACGCCCGCTCAGCTTTGCCGGGAACGACATCCCCGGCGTCATGCTGTCCGGGGCCATGCGCGACTATGTCGTCAACTACGCCGTCTCGCCGGGCGACCGCACTGTCGTCGTCACCAACAACGACTCCGCCTACCAGACCGCGCTGGCGCTGAAGGCTGCGGGCCTCGACGTGCCCGCCATTCTCGATGCCCGCGACAGCGCCACCGGCGTGCTGCCCGAAGCCGCCCGCGCGGCAGGCATCCGCGTCCTCACCGGTAAGGCCATCGCCAAGGTCAAGGGCGGCAAGCGCGTCACCGGCGTCACCATCTGCGCCCAGGCGGGCGAGGGGGCCGTGCAGGAGGAAATCGCCTGCGAAGCCGTCGCCATGTCCGGCGGCTGGTCGCCCGTCGTCCACCTGTGGAGCCATTGCGGCGGCAAGCTCGACTGGGACGAGACCATCTCCGCCTTCGTCCCCGACCCGACCCGCCCGCCGCTGAACCACGACGGCTCGGCGATGGTGGAAGTCGTCGGCGCCGCCGCGGGCGATCTCGACCTTTCCGGCACGCCCGCCGCGATCCCGCCGGTCTGGGTCATGCCGCAGGGCGCGCCCATCGCCTATCGCAACAAGATGTGGCTCGACTACCAGAACGACGTGAAGGTCTCCGACGTGCAGCTTGCCGCGCGCGAGGGCTATCTCAGCGTCGAACATACCAAGCGCTATACCACGCTCGGCATGGCCACCGACCAGGGCAAGCTCTCCAACATCAACGGCCTGGCGATCCTGGCCGATGCGCAGGGCTCGCAAATCCCGCAGGTCGGCACCACCACCTTCCGCCCGCCCTACACGCCCGTCACCATCGGCGCGCTGGCAGGTGAATCGCGGGGCGACATCTTCCAGCCCCTCCGCCGGACCCCGATGCATGAAGCGCATGAGAAATCGGGCGCTTACTTCGAGCCGGTCGGCCTCTGGCGCCGCCCCTACTGCTACCCGCGTGCGGGTGAGACGCATGAACAGGCCGTCCACCGCGAGGTCGTCAACACCCGCACCAACCTCGGCCTCCTCGACGCTTCCACCCTCGGCAAGATCATCGTCAAGGGTCCGGACGCCGGGCGCTTCCTTGACATGCTCTACACCGGCGTCATGTCCACGCTGCCGGTCGGCAAGTGCCGTTACGGTCTGATGTGCAACGAACAGGGCTTCCTGTCCGACGACGGCGTGGTGGCCCGGATCGACGAGGATACCTGGCTTTGCCACACCACCTCGGGCGGGGCGGACCGCATCCATGCCTGGATGGAAGACTGGCTGCAATGCGAATGGTGGGACTGGAAGGTCTACACCGCCAACGTGACCGAAGAATACGCCCAGGTCGCCGTCGTCGGCCCGAACGCGCGGAAACTGCTGCAAGCCCTTGGCGGGATGGACGTTTCCAAGGAAACGTTGCCCTTCATGCAATGGGCTGATGGCACGCTCGGCGGCTTCCCGGTCCGGGTCTACCGGATCAGCTTCTCCGGCGAGCTGAGCTATGAAATCGCCGTCCCCGCCAGCCATGGCGCGGCCTTCTGGGCGGCTTGCGTCGAGGCCGGAAAGGCCCTCGGCGCCATGCCCTACGGCACGGAGTGCCTGCACGTCATGCGGGCCGAGAAGGGCTTCATCATGATCGGCGATGAAACCGACGGCACGGTGATCCCGCAGGACCTGAACCTCGACTGGGCGATTTCCAAGAAGAAGGCGGACTTCCTCGGCAAACGCGGGCAGGAACGCACCTATCTCGCCAATCCCGACCGCTGGAAACTGGTGGGGTTCGAGACGCTCGACGGCTCGGTCGTCCCCGACGGCGCCTATATCATCGCCGAAGGGGTGAACGCCAACGGCCAACGCAACGTGCAGGGTCGCGTGACCTCGACCTACTACTCGCCTACGCTGAAGCGCGGCATCGCCATGGGCCTTCTGAAACAGGGGCCTGGCCGGATGGGCGAGGTGGTGGAGTTCAACACCGTGGCCGGTGGCACCGTGAAGGCGCGGGTCCGCGACGCGGTGTTCTTTGACAAGGATGGGGAGAAGCAGAATGTCTGATCCGGTCTCGGCGCTGAACGGCGCCAGTTTTCAGGGCTTCGCCACCATCCGCGAGATCGGCCCCCTAGGCATGATCACGCTCCGCGCCAAGGGCCTGAAATCGCTGGACAAGGCGGTGAAGGCCGTCACCGGCACCAAGGTTCCGGCGCAACGCCGGATCGAGGTGAACGGCGACCGCGCCTGCGGCTGGATGAGCCCGGACGAATACCTGCTGATTCTGCCCTATGCCGATGTCGCCGCCGCGCTTAAGTCGCTCGCGACGGCCCTCGCCGGTGAGCATCACCTGGCCGTCGATGTGTCCGACGCCCGCGCCGTTTTCCGGGTGGAAGGCGAGAGGGCCGCCGAAGTGCTGTCCAGGCTTGCGCCGGTCGACTTCGACAAGCTGGAACCGGGAGAGCTGCGCCGGACCCGCACGGCCCAGGTCGCAGCGGCGATGTGGCAGCAGGATCAGGGCTTTACGGTCGTCTGCTTCCGTTCGGTCGGGCGCTATGTCTTCGACCTTCTGGCGAACGCCGCGCGCTAGGCTGCACGAGACGGCTTGACGGAACCACCGCAGATTGCATTCTGCCAGTATCTTTAGCTGGTGGAGTGCAAACAGGTGTTTCGGAAGAAAAGTTTTGCGGTGGCGACGATTGCGGTTTTGGGAATTCTTGCGGGCCTGAGCCCGGCGCAGGCCAAGATCACCCTTTACGAATGCAAGTTCAAACAGGAAGAATCCCGTGGCGGCGGCTGGATTCCCGAGATGCTCATCCTGACCGAGGATGACAAGACAGGTGAAATCACCGTCTACGATCCGGTCATCAAGCATTTTGTCGGCGAGCCGATCCCGGCCAAGCTGGAGGCCCGGACAAACGCGCGCTCGACCTATATCTGGCGCTTCCGGGCGGACAACCGTGGCCAGTCGTCCAAGATGTCTTATACCTTCTCCTATCGCTCGAACGGGCAGCCCGCCACTATCCGGGCGCAGCCGGGCGGATATGACAATGTCTGGACCGGGGACGGAACCTGCAAGGTTTCCAAGGGTTGACCAAAGGCCCGTGACCGGGCGTCCGGTGGATGCAAGGCATCAGCACCTTGACCTTCCGCCGCGAAGCCCCCTTATTCGTGCCAAGCCTTCACTCAACAGGAGAGACCCCATGGCCTTCACCCTTCCCGATCTTCCCTATGCCCATGACGCGCTGGCCGGCCTCGGCATGTCGAAGGAGACGCTGGAATACCACCACGACCTCCACCACAAGGCCTATGTCGACAACGGCAACAAGCTGATCGCGGGCACCGAGTGGGAGAACAAATCCGTCGAGGACATCGTCCGCGGCACCTACCAGGCGGGCGCGGTTGCCCAGAACGGTATCTTCAACAACGCCTCCCAGCACTGGAACCACAACCAGTTCTGGACCTGGATGGCCCCGGGCGAGAACAAGAAGATCCCCGGCGCGCTGGAAAAGGCGCTGACCGACAGCTTCGGTTCGGTGCAGAAGTTCAAGGATGATTTCGCCGCAGCCGGGGCGGGCCAGTTCGGCTCGGGCTGGGCCTGGCTGGTCAAGGACAAGGACGGCAGTTTGAAGGTCACGAAGACCGAGAACGGCGTGAACCCGCTCTGCTTCGGCCAGACCGCGCTTCTGGGCTGCGACGTGTGGGAGCACAGCTACTACATCGACTTCCGCAACAAGCGCCCGGCTTACCTGACCAACTTCCTGGAAAAGCTGGTCAACTGGGAAGCGGTCGCCGCCGGTCTCTGATCGCCGTTGCCGGAAACCACAGGCCCGTGGAGCAATCCGCGGGCCTTTCCTATTGCGCCGCCTTTCAGGCCGCGATGGCCGGTTGCAGCGCGGCGAACCGTTCCGGGCTTTCCCGCGCCCAGACCTCGTCGCGCGGATAGAATTCGGGGAAAGGCTTCGCACCCGCAGGCCCGCCCCGCAGCAGCCGGTCTGCCTCGATCAGCGCGAAGGCCGTGCCGGCTTCCGCAAACGCACCCGTCCTCAAGCGGATGGCCCGTTCCGTCCCCTCATGCCAAAGCCCGTGCCAGCGCCGCCTCCAGCGCGGGGACATCCGGCACCGGCTGGAAATGCCGCTTCAGCGACGCATCCGCGAAGCCTTCGGCGATCACATGGTCGATGAGCGCCAGCAGCGGCTGCCAGTAGCCCTCCATGTCCAGCAGCAGGATCGGCTTGCCATGCAGCCCGATCTGCGCCCAGGTCAGCACCTCGAAGAACTCGTCCAGCGACCCCGCGCCGCCCGGCAGCACCACCACGGCGTCCGAGTTCATGAACATCACCTTCTTCCGCTCGTGCATGTCCTCGGTCACGACCATCTGCCCGCCATCGCGGGCCCGGCGCTCGCGTCCCAGAAGGTGGACCGGGATCACCCCCAGCGTCGGCGCACCCGCCGCCTGGGCCGCCTTCGCCACCTCGCCCATCAGCCCCACGTCGCCCGCGCCGAAGACTAGCCGCCAGCCGTTCCGCGCCAGCATCGCCCCGGTGTCGCGGGCGGCCATTCCATGTGCCGGGTTCCGCCCGGGACGAGAGCCGCAAAAGACGCAGACGGAACGAAGGGACATGGGGATGCTCGAAAATGGTTGCTTTGCCCCGTCATATAGCGATTCCTGATGACAACAAATGCAAAGCGCGCACGACGGAATGGTCGGGGGGAAGACGGGGATGGCGGCATTCGGGGCTCTGCGCCCGGGGACACAGGTGGCGGTCCTGCTTCTGGGCGGGGCGGTGGTGGCGGGTGGCGGATATGCCGTCTGGCAGCTGACCCGGCCCGATCCGGCGCCGGTGGCAGCCGTCGAGGTCGCCGCCGCCGCACCGGCGCAGGCGACCCCTGATCCCGCCGCTGCACCCGCCGCCGAGCCGAAGCCCGATCCCGCCCCCGCCGCCGAGCCGGTGAAGCCCGCCCCGCCGGTGATCGACACCTGGCGCGTGGCAGCCGATGGCGCGGCGGTCGTCTCGGGCAGCGCGGAACCCGGCGCGACGGTCGAGGTCATGGTCGATGGCTCCGCCGTCGCCAGCGGCACCGCCACCGCATCCGGTGAATTCGCGATCCTCTTCACCCTGGCGCCGAACCCGAAGCCCAGCCTCATGTGGCTGTCGATGACCCTGCCGCAGCAGGACCCCGTCCCCTCGGCCGAGATGGTCGCCCTTGGCCCGGTCGAAGGCCCGAAGCTCGCAGCTGCCGAGGCAACCGCGATCGACGCCCCCACCGCCGGGGCACCCGCGCCAGAGGACACCCTTGCCGCCGCCGAGGCGCCCGCCGCCCCGCCCGCGCTGCTTTTGTCCGAGGAGGGCGCGGTCCTGTTGCAAGACCCCGCCATGCCTGAACCCCCCGCCCTGTCCGGCGCCACCGTGATGATCGACACCATCACCTACACGCCCGCGGGCGAGGTGCAGATCGGCGGGCGCGGTGCGGCAGGGGCAGGCTTGCGCATCTACCTCGACAATGCCGAGACGGCGACGGCGCAGGTGCCGGAAAGCGGCCTCTGGCTCGCGACGCTGCCCGACACCACGCCGGGGATCTACACCCTGCGCGTCGACCAGATGGATGGCGCGGGCAAGGTCACCTCCCGTTTCGAGACCCCCTTCAAACGCGAGACGATGGAGGCCCTGGCCGCTGCCTCGGGCCCGGACCTTGCCGTCCAGGAACTTGCGGCGGCCCCCGAGGCCCCGGCCCAGCCGCAAGCCGCAACCCCCGAGCCCGTCGCGCCGGAGACGCCCGGGGCGCAGCCCGTTGCCGCAGAGCCGGGTGTGGAGCTCCCCGCTTCGGCCGCCCCGGAAACCGCCGCCGCCCCGGAAGCTCCCGCTGCGCCGCAGGCCGATCCGGCGCCAGCCCCCGCCGCCGCGCCCGTGACGGTGACGGTCCAGCCCGGCTTCACCCTCTGGGGCATCGCGCAGGAACGCTACGGCGACGGCGTGCTCTATGTGCAGGTGTTCGAGGCGAACAAGGACAAGATCAAGGACCCGAACCTGATCTATCCCGGTCAGGTGTTCTCGGTCCCGGAAACTGCGGCCTCGCCCTGATCGGGGCCCACGCGCCGACCATGCGAACAGGCCGCCAGCACATCCGGGTGATGGCAGCAGCAATCGTTCAGCACGAAGGAAAGCGTGTTTCCGACCATATGCGTGTCGACGCTGTAGAACACATGCCGCGCCAGCTTCCGCGACCGCAACAGCCCCGCCTGCTCCAGCGCGGACAGGTGGAACGACAGGCGCGGCGCGGCGATCCCCAGCTGCTCCGCGATCTGGCCAGCCGCCATTCCCTCCGCGCCCCGCGGCGTCAGCAGGCGGATCAGGTCGAGCCTCGTCTCATGCGCAAGCGCCGAGAGGGCGGCGAGGGCTTTACTTCGGTCCATCGTTCAAATATTCAAGAAACCTTGAATTGACCATAGCCGACCCGGACCCGCCACGCAATCCCGTTGGCCGGACCGGACGCTGCCCAGGACAGCCGATGCGCCGCACCACCATGACCGCTACTTCTGCTGACCAGGGCACTGTCCCCGCGTCGGCCACTTCCACCTCTACCATGCGCCGCGTCGCCCCCTATCTCTGGCCGGAAGGGCAGGGGTGGGTGAAGCGCCGCGTGGTGGCGGCTCTCCTCTTCCTCCTCGCGGCCAAGCTGGTCTCGGTCTCGACCCCTTACGTCTACAAGCTCGCGGTCGACAGCCTGTCGAACGAGGCGGGGACCGACCCGCGCGCGCTCATCGGCCTCGGCGCGGTGGGCCTTGTCGTCGCCTATGGCCTTGCCCGCCTCGGCTCGGTCGTCTTCGGCGAACTCCGCGACGCGGTCTTCGTCCGCGTCGGCCAGCGCGCGATCCGTCGCCTGGCGATCGAGACCTTCACCCATATCCACCAGCTGTCGCTGCGCTATCACATCACCCGCAAGACCGGGGGCCTCTCCCGCATCATCGAGCGCGGGGTGAAGGGCGTCGATTTCCTGCTGCGCTTCATGCTCCTGTCCATCGGCCCCTTGATCCTGGAACTGACCATGGTCGCGGGCATCTTCGCCTGGGTCTTCGGCTGGCAATATGCCGCCGTCGTCATCGCTACCATCGCGCTCTACGTCTGGTTCACCTTCGCCGTCACCGAATGGCGGGTGAAGCTGCGGCGCGAGATGA
>NZ_DAIQAT010000128.1:0-10101 GCF_036781545.1 Tabrizicola sp. | reverse complement strand
GGGTGGTGCCGAAATGCGCCTGCTCGACCATCGGGCAGATCATGTATTACTCCGATCATGGCCATTTCTTCGACGGCGACATCCATGATGCGACCACCGGCCTGCACAAATGGGCGCTGGAGGCCAGCCAGCCGGTGATCGAACGCATCGTGCGGGGTCGCCAGACCTATGCCTTCACCTGCGTGCGGAACCCCTATACCCGGATCCTGTCTTCCTTCTTCGACAAGATCTGCGGCATCCAGAGGAACGGCAAGCGCTACCGCGGCAATCTGGTGCCGCTTCTGATCCAGAAATACGGGATCGAGGTCGGCGGCGAGGACGGCAAGCAGGAGTTCGACCAGATCGCCAGCTTCCGCCGCTTCCTGCTTTTCGTCCGCGACACGATCCGCTGGAAGAAGCCGATGGAGCCCGACATCCACTGGTCGGCGATGGCGGGCCATGTCGCGACCTTCATCGTCAACGGCGGGCGCTACAACCACATCTTCTTCACCGAGGCGTTCAATCCCGGGATGCAGGTGGTGCTGGACAACATCCAGGTGAAGCACCCGGTCGACCTGGCGCAGATTCCCCGCTTCAACGAAAGCGAAGGGCATGGACCCAAGCGCGCCCACGCGGTCGAGGCCTATTTCGACGACCTGTCGATGCATCTGATGTGGGAGATCTACAAGCGCGACTTCCAGCTGTTCCGCTATGATTTCGACAACCCGGCGAACAAGATGCCGAAGGGCCCGGTTGACCTGGACGAGGTTCACGCCAAGCTGGGCGACTAGGGTCCCTCCCCGCGCGACTTGGTCTTCTTCTCGGAAGACCCGCGAGCGGCGACGGAGTCATCGACGAGCGGGGAGGATCACATGACCGAACATACCGGCGGCTGCTTGTGCGGGGCCTTGCGTTTCACAGCATCCGGCGCCCCCTACCGGGTGGGCATCTGCCATTGCATGGATTGCCGCAAGAACCACGGCGCCCTCTTCCATGCCTCGGCGATCTTCCCGGAAACTGCCGTCACCATCACCGGCACATTCCACAGCTTCCGCGACCGCAGCTTCTGCCCCGCCTGCGGCTCACCGGTCTTTGCCCATATCGAGGACGAGATCGGCATCAATCTCGGGGCGTTCGATGCTCCGGACCAGTTCCGCCCGACCTACGAGCTGTGGACCATCCGGCGCGAGGGCTGGCTGCCGGAGTTCGACGGGATGCGGCACTACGAGAAAGACCGCGGTGGCGGTCGGACCGAAGGCTGAGGTCCGCCCCGGACCTGATCCGGGGCGGGGCAAAGATCACACCGGGTCCTGTGCCCCTGCCCCCCGGAACCACCGGACGATGGCCGCCCGCTCTTCCGGTTCGATGAAGCTCAGGTTGCCCGGCGGCATCGCATGGGTCACGCCCGCCTGCAGATAGATGCGCCGCGCCTCATGCGCGATCTGGGCCTCGGTCTCCAGCACCACGCCCTTCGGCGGCCAGTGCAGCCCCTCCCAGCCCGGTTCCGCCGCATGGCACATGCTGCACCGGCCCTGCACGATTCCCACCACCTCCTCGAACCCGTTCGCCGAGGCATAGACCAGCGCCTCGCGGTTCATCGCCTCGCCCTGCGCCTCGCCCTCGGCCGCCCGCATCGGGGCGGTCGACAGCCAGGCGATGATCAGGAACAGCAGCACGGTGACGAACCAGGTCCAGTGCGGATTGCCCGCCCGGGCGTGCTTGGTGTTGAACCAGTGCCGGATCGTCACCCCCATCAGGAAGACAAGGCTGGCGATCACCCAGTTCCACTGGGTCGCAAAGACCAGCGGGTAATGGTTCGACAGCATCAGGAAGACGACCGGCAGGGTCAGATAGTTGTTGTGGGTGCTGCGCTGCTTGGCGATCTTGCCGTATTTCGGATCCGGCTTCCGCCCCGCCTTCAGGTCGGCCACCACGACACGCTGGTTCGGCATGATGATGAAGAACACGTTCCCCGACATGATGCTGGCGGTGAACGCTCCCAGATGAAGCATCGCCGCCCGGCCGGAAAACACCTGGGTGTAGAACCAGCTCATCGCCACCAGCACCCCGAAAAGCGCGACCATCAGCACCGTCTGGTTCGCGTTCACGAAAACCTTGCACAGCGTGTTGTAGGCGATCCAGCCGAAGGCCAGCGACGCCAGCGAGATCGCCACCGCCTGCCAGACCTCCAGCTCCATCACCGTCGGGTCGATCAGGAACAGTTTGGCCCCGAGGTAGTAGACCAGCACCAGCATGGTGAAGCCCGACAGCCAGGTCGCATAGCTTTCCCATTTGAACCAGACCAGATGGTCCGGCATCGAGGCGGGGGCGACGAGGTATTTCTGGATATGGTAGAACCCGCCGCCGTGGACCTGCCATTCCTCGCCATCCGCCCCGCTTGTCAGGTTGCGGTCGCGGTGCAGCCCAAGGTCCAGCGCGATGAAATAGAAGCTCGACCCGATCCAGGCGATGGCGGTGATCACATGCAGCCAGCGCGCCGCGATCTCGACCCATTCCCCCAAGACGACCCAGTCATACATCGCCATCCCTCCCCGGTTTATCCGCAAACGCTATCCTGCCCGGCACCTTTCTGTTAATCCATAGAAAGCCCGCATCACTTTCAACCCGGTCCGAACAATGGCCCCCGCATGTCCTATGTGAACAACATCCGCATGTTCGTCCGTGTCTACGAACTGGGCAGCATGTCCGCCGCCGCCCGTGACCAGCGCACCTCGCCCGCCGTCGCCTCGGCCCGGATCTCGGAACTGGAGAAGCACCTGGGCGTAAGGCTCTTCAGCCGCACCACCCGCAGCCTGCAACCGACCGAGAATGGCCGCATCTTCTATGACGGCGCGCGGCGCGTGCTGGAAGCCATCGACGATGCCGAGGCCGCCGTCATGGACGTGACGCAGAACCCGCGCGGCACGATCTTCGTCGCCGCCCCCCTGGGCATCGGGCGCCGCCTGATCGCGCCCCGCGTTCCCGCCTTCAAGGACCTCTATCCCCAGATCGACGTCCGCCTGCGCCTGTCGGACCGGGGCATCGACGTGGTGGCCGAAGGCATCGACGTGGCCTTTCACCTCGGCCTTCTCGACGATTCCACGCTCAAGGTCCGCACCATCGCCGATTGCCCCCGCCTTCTTTGCGCCGCCCCCGCCTATGTTGCGCGCCGCGGAATGCCCGCCGACGGGTCCGCTCTGGTCAACGACCGGCACGACTGCCTGAACCTGCGCTTTCCCGGCGCGAAGGAATTCCAGTGGACGCTGCAAACCCCCGAAGGCCCGCGCCGGTTCGAAATCTCCGGCCCGTTCGAGAGCGATGACGGCGATGTCCTGACCGGCTGGGCGCTGGACGGGCGGGGCATCGTGCTGAAACCGCTGTTCGAGGTCGCCGACCACCTGCAAGAGGGCCGGCTGGTCCCCGTCGCCATCGCCACCCCGCCGCTGCCGATCCAGCTTTCGGCGCTCAGCCAGCACCGCAGGCTGAAGGACCCCAAGGTCCAGCTCTTCACCGACTACATGGCCGCCCAGATTCGCGACGACCTCCGCCGGACGTAGGGTGGGGTTCCACCCCGCCAAACGAAAAGGGCGGGACCGCGGCCCCGCCCTTCCCCAAATCCGAAGACCCGAAGCCTTACATCGGCAGCGGCTGGCCGTTCACCAGGATCTGCATCCCTTCCTTGGCCTCGATCTTCGAGGTCAGCGTATCGTCACCCGCCGGAACCATGAACATGCCCATCATCATCCGCGCGCCCATGGCGTCGTCTTCCGACAGGAGACCGGTCTTGATCAGCCCGTCGATCAGCGCGTTGGCGCCGGTCACGGTCACATTCGCCTCACCCAGCGGCATCGGGATGCCCATCGAGTTGTCGAAGGTGAAGGCCCCGGTCCCGGCCAGCGCCGCGCCCGCGACTTTCAGGCCCAGTTCGGTGATGTTCAGGCTTTCCGGCTGCGGGATCGGCGGCTGCACGCCGCTTTCCTCGGCCGTGACCAGGGTCGGCAGGTCGATCTTGGTCTTGCCCGAGATGTCGATGGCGATCTGCGCCGCATCGCGCGGCAGCGCCGCCTGCGGGTCGAACAGGCCCCAGGCTTCCTCGTTCAGGCTGAAATCGGCAAGCTTCAGGACGAAGGAATAGTCGCCCGCCGCCTCGGTCGCGATGACCGGCGAGGTCATGTCGAACTCCATCGGCCCGGCCGTCACCTTGACCGGCACCGGCATCATGCCCGCGCCCGACTCGATGTTCAGCCCTGCCGCCTGCGACTTGATCGAGAACGTGTCCTTGTTGAACAGGACAGTCCCCTCGCCGGCGCCCGCATCCATCACCAGGTCCATCGGCATGAAGGCGCTTTCCTGCTTCACCGTGCCCTTGGACTCGCCCTGTTTCGAGGTCAGCGTGAAGCTCATCCCCTCGTTCAGCGCGGTGGTGAAGTCCGCCGCCGACTGGATGGACGCCAGCGCGATGGTCGAAGGCAGCGCGAAGTCGACCGACATGTCGATGCCCGCGGTCTCGCTGGTCGAGGTCTGCTTCAGCTGCATCCCCGGATCGTCCGAGGTCGTGGAATAGGCCAGCGTATCAGCCTTGATGTCCAGGCCGAAGGTCCGGTTGGTGCCGGGGGTGTCGGAATAGTTGCCCGACAGGTTGGTCAGGCCCACATTGCCCGAAGCCGCCACCTTGGGCGCTTCCGACCCGTCGAACGAGGCGCCCGGATAGGTCGTGTCGTAGATCACGTCCAGCTTGGCCGCCGCATAGTCATAGGTCACGCCGCCATCCGCCTCGCGCGCGGTGATCGTCAGCCCGTCATGCGTGAGCTTCACCGAGCCCTCCGCATCGCCCGACATCGCCACGCCGATATCGGCCCCGGGCGCGATCGCGACCGATCCGTCCGACTGTTCGGTCAGCGTCATGTCCGAAATGGTGATCCCCGCTACGCCTTCCGGCGCGATCGACACGCCGTTCAGCGTCAGGACGCCGGCCGAGTTGTTCTCGGTCGCCGCCGAGATCGTCAGCCCGACCAGAGCGCCGGCATCCTTCCAGGACTGCCACACCTGATCCGCGGTCAGCGCGGCATGGGCGGTGCCCGTCATCAAAAATGCAAGGGCCGGAGCGGCCAAATAAGTCTTCATCCGAAACATGCGGTTCTCCTTGAAGCCGAAAAAAATTGCCACGCCACATAAGGCCTGTCGCACAAGATGCGCAAGTGACGGTTTCACAACCTTTTCGGCGCAGGAAAACCCCCGCTTACGACCCGCGATAGGTCGAATAACCGAAGGGAGAAATCAGCAGCGGCACGTGATAATGCTGGCTGGCATCCGGCACCCCGAAGCGGATCGGGATTTCGTCAAGGAAAAGAATGCCTTCGCCCGCCTGGCCCGAGGCCCGCAGATAGTCGCCCGCGCAGAACACCAGCTCATAGACCCCCTCGGTCAGCTTGGCGCCTTCCAGCAGCGGCCCGTCGGTGCGGCCATCCGCATTGGTGACAACTTCCATCACCTTGCGGTGGCTCTGTCCGCTCTGGCGATACAGCATGATCCTGACCCCCGCCGCAGGCTTGCCCTTCGCGGTGTCCAGCACATGCGTCGAAAGCCGTCCCATCTTCGATCCTCCCTTTGCGTCGCCCCATCTGACCATGAATCCGCACCCTATGCGACCCGGCCTTGAACGCATATGACTTTCCGTGAAATCCTGAAAATACTCTTCCGGATTCTCCCCTAGTCTTCCGCCTGAAGGAGACCTCCCGTGACTCACCCGGCAAACCGCTACCCCCGAGATTTCCGCGGCCATGGTGCCAATCCCCCCGATGCCCGCTGGCCCGGCGGCGCCAAGATCGCCGTGTCCATCGTCCTCAACTACGAAGAGGGCGGCGAGAACAACATCCTGCATGGCGACGCCCAGTCCGAGGCCTTCCTGTCCGACATCGCCGGGGCCGCGCCCTGGCCGGGGATGCGGCACTGGAACATGGAATCGATCTACGACTACGGCGCCCGCGCCGGGTTCTGGCGGCTGCACCGGCTGTTCACCGGGATGGATATTCCCGTCACCATCTATGGCGTGACCTCCGCGCTGGCCCGCAACCCCGAACAGGTCGCCGCGATGAAGGCCGCCGGGTGGGAAATCGCCTCGCACGGCCTCAAATGGGTCGACCACCGCGACATGGCCCCCGAGGAAGAGGCCCGTCAGATCGCGGAAAGCTTCCGCCTGCACGAGGAGGTGGTGGGTGAGGCCCCGCAAGGCTGGTACACCGGCCGCTGCTCGGTAAACACCGTGCAGCTGACCGCGGAAACCCGGCGCCTGGCCTGGATTTCCGACACCTATGACGACGACCTGCCCTATTGGCGCGAATATGGCGACCATGACCAGCTGGTGATCCCTTACACGCTGGAAGCCAACGACATGCGCTTCGCCACCGCGCCGGGCTACATCACCGGCGAGCAGTTCTACCAGTATCTCAAGGACAGCTTCGACACGCTTTACGCCGAAGGATCAGCGGGTTCGGCGAAGATGTTCTCCATTGGCCTGCACTGCCGCCTGATCGGCCGCCCCGGCAAGATCGCCGGGCTCAAACGCTTCCTCGACTATGCGAAATCGCATGACGGCGTCTGGTTCCCCCGCCGGATCGAGATTGCCGAGCATTGGCGGAAAACCCATCCGCACAAGCGGTTCGAGCGTCCCTCGCAGATGACACGCGAACGTTTCGTGGACCGCTTTGGCAGCATTTTCGAACATTCCCCCTGGATCGCCGACCGCGCCTTCGACCTGGAACTCGGTCCCGCGCATGACAGCGCCGCGGGCCTGCACAATGCGCTGACCCGCATCTTCCGCTCCGCCTTGGCCGAGGAACGGCTCGGCGTCCTGAAGGCTCACCCCGATCTCGCCGGGAAACTCGCCGCCGCGAAGCGCCTGACTGCAGAGTCCACCGCCGAACAGGCCAGCGCCGCGCTCGACGCCCTGACCGATCAGGAACGCGCGGCTTTCCAGCGGCTGAACGCGGATTATGTGCAAAAGCACGGCTTCCCCTTCATCATCGCCGTGCGCGACAACACCAAGGCCACGATCCTGCAGGCCTTCCAGACCCGGCTGGCCAACGACACGCCGACCGAATTCGCCACCGCCTGCAAACAGGTGGAACGCATCGCCGAACTTCGTCTCAAGGACCAACTGCCATGACCGACAAGCATCCCGGCTACTACGCCCCGCCCGGCGGCCTGCCCCCCCAGACCGCCCTGATGACCCAGCGCGCGGTCTTCACCAACGCCTATGCCTTCATCCCCAGGGGTTGTTTCTCGGACATCGTCACCAGCTGCCTGCCCGGCTGGACCAAGACCCGCCTCTGGCTGATCGCCCGGCCCATGTCGGGCTTCGCCGAAACCTTCAGCCAATATGTGATGGAAGTCGCCCCCGGCGGCGGTTCCGACGCGCCCGACCCGGATATGGGCGCCGAACACTGGCTCTTCTTCACCAGGGGCCTCGCCACCCTCACGCTCGACGGCACCGGCTACGAGATGGAGGAAGGCTCCTACGCCTATCTTCCCCCCGGCACGCAATGGACCCTGCTTGCCGAAGGCAGCCAGCCCGCCCGCTTCCATTGGTTGCGCAAGATCTACGAACCCGCACCCGGCACGCCCGTCCCGGAAGCCTTCGTCATCAACGAACGCGACGTTCCCGTCCGCTGGATGCCCGACACGGGCGAGCGCTGGGGCACCACCCGCTTCGTCGAACCCGACGACATCCGCCACGACGCGCATGTGAACATCGTGACATTCCAGCCCGGCGGCGTGATCCCCTTCGAGGAGACCCATGTCATGGAACATGGCCTCTACGTCCTCGAGGGCAAGGCGGTCTACAAGCTGAACCAGGACTGGGTCGAGGTCGAGGCGGGCGATTTCATGTGGCTGCGCGCCTATTGCCCGCAGGCCTGCTATGCCGCAGGGCCCGGCCGCTTCCGTTACCTCCTCTACAAGGACGTGAACCGCCACGCCAAACTGCGCGGTCCCGGCGCTTTCGGGCCGGTGAAATGAGGCTTTCTATTCCTGACTTTCCCACCGCGCGCGCGAGGGGCGTGAAACCCTTCGCTCCCGCACCTGCCACCGGACGCCGCGCATGAGAACCCTGACCCCCGCCCCCCTCACCGCGGCGGCCTTCGCCGCCTTCGGCGATGTGCTGGAAGCCAGCGGCGAGCATCGCCTTATCAACGCCGGCCTCTGCCAGCGCCACCACGACCGCGCCGGGCTCGACTTCGGCGATGCAGGCCGCGCCGGGATCTCCATCTTCCTGGCCGAGCCCCGCGCCCTGCCCTACAGCTTCGACCTGATCGAACGCCACCCCGAAGGCTCGCAGGCTTTCCTTCCGATGACCGAACACCCCTTCCTCGTCATCGTCGCCGCCAGCCCCGAAGCGACCCCGCAGGCCTTCCTCACCAATGGCGCGCAGGGCATCAACCTGCACCGCGGCATCTGGCACGGTGTTCTCGCCCCCCTGCACGCTCCTGGCCTCTTCGCCGTGGTCGACCGCATCGGCACCACGCCGAACCTCGAGGAACACCGCTACACCGCCCCCTGGACGGTCCTCGCGCCCTGAAGGGTGCCCTAACCGGAGCGCACGCAGGGGCAGTGCGCAGACGGCGCGAAGACAACAGCCCCAAGGGAAAAGGAAATCACCATGACCACGCATCCCGTGGATGAGGTCCTGCCGCCGCCGAAGCTCTTCGCCCTGGGCCTGCAGCATGTCCTCGTCATGTATGCCGGCGCCGTCGCCGTGCCGCTGATCATCGGCCGCGCCCTGAAACTGGAACCCGCCGACGTCGCCTTCCTGATCTCGGCCGACCTCTTCGTCTGCGGTCTTGCCACGCTGATCCAGTCGCTCGGCGCGACACAGTGGTTCGGCATCCGCCTGCCCGTCATGATGGGCGTGACCTTCGCCGCCGTCGGCCCGATGGTCGCCATGGCGGGCGCCAATCCCGGCCCCGAAGGCGCCCGCGCCATCTTCGGCGCGATCATCGCCGCCGGGATCATCTCGATCCTGATCGCCCCGCTCGTCAGCCGGATGCTGCGCTTCTTCCCGCCCGTCGTCACCGGCACCATCATCCTGGTGATCGGCGTCAGCCTGATGCGGATCGGCATCAACTGGATCTTCGGCAACCCCGTCGGCCCCACCGCGCCCAGCATCATCGACCCCGCCCATGCCGCCTGGCTGAAGGCCGTGACCGAGGGCGCCGCCGCGGGCACCATCACCGGCCTGCCCGACCTGCCCGGCACCTTCGCCCCCGCCGCCACCCTTCAGAACGAGGCCTATGCCCCCCTCGGCAACATCGCCATCTCCGCCATCGTGCTGGTCGCCATCCTTCTCATCGCCCGCTTCGCCAGGGGCTTCGTCGCCAATATCTCCGTCCTTCTCGGCATCATCATCGGCGCCGTCCTCGCGGCACTCCTTGGCAAGATGACCTTCGCCAAGGTCGCCGATGCCGCCTGGTTCGACATCGTCACCCCCTTCCACTTCGGGATACCGACCTTCGACCTCGTGATGACTGTCACCATGACCCTGGTGATGATCGTGGTGATGATCGAATCCACCGGCATGTTCCTTGCCCTCGGCGACATGACCGGCAAGCCCGTCACCCAGCGGATGCTGTCGGCAGGCCTCAGGACCGACGGCCTCGGCACGCTGATCGGCGGCATCTTCAACACCTTCCCCTACACCTCCTTCAGCCAGAACGTCGGCCTCGTCGGCGTCACCGGGATCAAGAGCCGCTTCGTCTGCGTCGCCGGAGGCCTGATCCTGATCGTCCTCGGCCTCGTCCCCAAGATGGGCGCGCTGGTGGAATCGGTGCCGACGATGGTGCTGGGGGGCGCGGGCCTCGTCATGTTCGGCATGGTCGCCGCCACCGGCATCCGCATCCTCGCGGGGGTCGACTTCGCGAAGAACCGCAACAACCTCTTCATCGTCGCGGTCTCGCTCGGCATGGGGATGATCCCGCTCGTCGCGCCGAACTTCAAGCAATGGATGCCGCATGACATCCACCCGCTGATCGAAAGCGGCATCCTCCTCGCCTCGGTCGCCGCCGTGGTCCTCAACGCCTTCTTCAACGGCGCCGCCGACGCGACCGAAGAGATCAAGGCCGCCGCCTC
>NZ_DAIQAT010000127.1:0-10126 GCF_036781545.1 Tabrizicola sp. | reverse complement strand
CGGGCGAAAGTGGAAATCGAGGCGACCGCCGTCATTCCCGGCAAATAGGGAAGACGGCTGCAGGGTTTGGGAGGACCCGGGGAACATGCTTGGACCGACAGGACATACCGACAGCTTCACCCGCGATCGCCTGCCCGCGCCGGAGGATTGGCCGGAGATCAGGCTTGCGGGCTTCGACTATCCGGATTGGCTGAACGCCGGGGTCGAGTTGACCGATGCGATGGTCGCGAAGGGCTTCGGCGACAATACGGCGCTGATCGGCAATGGCCGCAGCCGCACCTACAAGGAACTGACCGACTGGTCCAACCGCATCGCCCATGCGCTGGTCGAGGACTACGGGGTGAAGCCGGGTAACCGGGTGCTGATCCGCTCGTCCAACAACCCGGCGATGGTCGCCTGCTGGCTGGCGGCGACCAAGGCGGGGGCGGTGGTGGTCAACACCATGCCCATGCTGCGGGCGGGCGAGCTGGGCCAGATCGTCGACAAGGCCGAGATTAGTCATGCTTTGTGCGACACAAGGCTGATGGAGGATCTGGTCGCCTGTGCCAAGGGCTCGCGCCACCTGCGGACGGTCGTGGGCTTCGACGGGACCGCGAACCATGACGCCGAGCTGGACCGGGTGGCGCTGTCGAAGTCGGTGAAGTTCGAGGCGGTGAAGACGGGGCGCGACGATGTGGCGCTTCTGGGCTTCACCAGCGGCACAACGGGCGAACCCAAGGCCACGATGCATTTCCACCGCGACCTGATGATCATCGCGGACGGCTACGCCAAGGAGGTGCTGGGCGTCACGCCCGAGGACGTGTTCATCGGCTCGCCGCCCCTGGCCTTTACCTTCGGGCTGGGCGGGCTGGCGGTCTTCCCGCTGCGCTTCGGGGCGGCGGCGGCGCTGCTGGAACAGGCGAGCCCGCCGAACATGATCGAGATCATCCAGAAACACCGCGCCACGGTCTGCTTCACCGCGCCCACCGCCTATCGGGTGATGCTGAAGGCGATGGCGGAAGGGGCCGACCTGTCCTCGCTGCGGGCCGCCGTCAGCGCGGGCGAAACCCTGCCCGGCCCGGTCTACGACGAATGGATGGCAAAGACCGGCAAGCCGATGCTGGACGGGATCGGCGCGACCGAGATGCTGCACATCTTCATCACCAACCGCTTCGACGACCACCGCCCCGCCTGCACCGGGCGGCCCGTCACGGGCTACGAGGCGAAGATCGTCGGCGAGGACATGGTGGAACTTCCCCGCGGGGAAGTCGGACGTCTCGCGGTGCGGGGGCCGACCGGATGCCGCTATCTGTCGGACAAGCGGCAGAAGAACTATGTCAAACAAGGTTGGAACCTGACCGGAGACAGCTTCTGGCAGGATGAGGAGGGCCGCTTCCACTTTGCCGCCCGCTCGGACGACATGATCATCTCTGCGGGCTACAACATCGCCGGGCCGGAGGTGGAGGCGGCGCTTCTCTCGCATCCCGCAGTGCTGGAATGCGCGGTGATCGGCAGCCCGGACGAGGAGCGTGGCCAGGTGGTCGAGGCGCATGTCGTGCTGGCGGCGGGCCACACGCCGGACGGGGTTCTGGTCAAGATTCTTCAGGACCATGTGAAGCGCACCATCGCGCCCTACAAGTATCCTCGCCGGGTGGTCTTTACCGATGCGCTGCCCAAGACGCAGACCGGCAAGATCCAGCGCTTCCGTCTAAGGACGTGAGGCGCACCAGAATCTGCTTGTAAATCGCCCCTTTCGGGGGCATATCGCCCGGCGGAAGCCTGCGGCAATCCCCCGCGGGCCCGTCTGCAATGGAGAGACCATGGCCAAGGAAGACATTCTCGAATTCCCCGGTGTCGTGAAGGAACTCCTGCCGAACGCGACATTCAGGGTCGAACTCGAGAACGGCCATGAACTGATCGCGACGATGGCAGGCAAGATGCGCAAGAACCGCATCCGGGTTCTGGCCGGCGACAAGGTGCAGGTCGAGATGACCCCCTACGACCTGTCGAAGGGCCGCATCAACTATCGCTTCAAGTAAGTTGCGCCTCGTTCTGGGATCGGGCAGCCCGCGTCGCAAGGAATTGCTGGTCGGGCTCGGGATCGTGCCCGACCTGATCCTGCCCCCCGACATTGATGAAGATCCCCGGAAGGGAGAGCTTCCACGACCCTATTGCCTGCGCCTGGCCGAAGAGAAGGTCCGCGCCGTTCCGGCGGGACCGGAGGATGTGGTTCTTTGCGCCGACACCACCGTCGCGCTTGGCCGGCGAATCCTGGGCAAGCCCGCCGATGCGGGCGAGGCGGCGGCCTTTCTGACCGCGCTGGGTGGGCGGCGGCATCAGGTGATCACCGCCATCGCCGTGCGGCGGGGGGGGCGGGTGCTGGTGCGCGAGTCGCTCAGCACCGTGAAGATGAAGCGGCTGTCGGACGCCGAGTTGAACGGCTATCTCGCCAGCGGCGAATGGCAGGGCAAGGCGGGCGGCTACGGTATTCAGGGGCTGGCGGGGGCTTTCATCCCATGGATCTCCGGGTCGTTCACCGGCATCATGGGCCTGCCGGTGGCCGAGACGGCGGCGCTTCTCACAGCCGTCGGCTATCCGGTCTGGAGGCAGGAATGAAGGGCCGAGTACTGGTTCTGGACGAGATCGGCGGTCGCCAGGTTGCGGCGCTGATGGTGGACGGGCAGCTGGAAGAGCTTGCCATCGACCCGGCGGACGACATGGCGATCCCGGGTGCGATATGTCGCGCGGTCGCGGATCGGCCGGTCAAGGGGCAGGGCGGTATCTTCGTCAAGCTGCCCGGGGGCTCGGGCTTCCTGCGCCAGATTTCCGGTGTCGCCCCGGGCCAGCGGCTGCTGGTGCAGGTGACAGGCCCCGCCGAGCCAGGCAAGGCGGTTCCCGTCAGCACCCGCCTCCTTTTCAAGTCGCGCTTTGCCATTGTCACACCGGATGCTCCCGGCCTGAATATCTCGCGCAAGATCAAGGACGAGGACCGCCGGGCGGAGCTGTCCGCCATGGCCGAGGCCGGGATGGCGGGCGCCGATGACCGGCTGGGCCTGATCCTGCGCTCCGGCTGTCTGGAGGCCGAGGACCAGGCCATCGCCGAGGATATCGCGGCGATGCGCGGCTTGGCCGAAGCGGTGCTGGCGGATATCAGCGGCCCGCCGGAGTTGCTGGTCGACGGCCCCTCTGCCCATGACCTCGCCTTCCGAGACTGGCTCGACCCGCCGGTGGACGATGCCGACACCGACCCCGGAAGCTTCGACCGCGAGGGCGTGACCGAGGCGCTGGAGGCCCTGCGCGGCCCCCGTGTCGCCCTGGAGGCGGGAGGGCACATGATGATCGAGCCGACCCGGGCGCTGGTCGCCGTCGATGTGAACACCGGTGCCGACACCTCGCCCGCTGCAAGCCTCAAGGCCAATATCGCCGCCGCCCGCGATCTGCCGCGCCAGTTGCGCCTGCGGGGGCTGGGCGGGCAGGTGGTGGTGGACTTCGCCCCGATGCCGAAGCGCGACCGGCATATCCTGGACCAGGTGATGAAGGCCACGTTCAAGACCGAGGGCGAGACCAATCTGGCGGGCTGGACCACGCTGGGCCTCTACGAGCTGACCCGCAAGCGCGATCGCCTGCCGTTGGCCGGGCTCCTGCCATGAGCTGCCCGATCTGCGGCAAGCCCGCGACCCCCGCCTACCGCCCCTTCTGCTCGCGCCGCTGCGCCGACGTGGACCTTGGCCGCTGGCTGACCGAAGGCTATCGCGTCCCGGCCGAAACCGAGGACGCGGCCGAAGACGCCATCCCCGACGACACCCCGCCAAAGCCGCATTGACGGGGCGTTTTCCCTCTGGACAGCCCCCCCCGCCTTGGGTATCACCCGCCCACCCAACGGTGCCCAGATAGCTCAGTTGGTAGAGCAGCGGATTGAAAATCCGCGTGTCGCTGGTTCGATTCCGGCTCTGGGCACCACTTAAATCTCTGAAATGTCTGAGAAAAATTTTGTTGCTCCAGCTTGCTGTCTAAGAAACGCTCTATCTGGGCTACACATGGGCTACATTGCGCTCTTGGTGAACAAGGATGGAGCCCGACAGATTCAGCGACGGGATGTGATCGCGCTTGGTCTGAAAATCCCAACAGCAGTTCTTCGCGATCATGGACCGCTACGGTGTTTCCACCGACAGCATCTGGCGCTGGAAGCGGGACGGGGTCTTTCCCGCTCCGGTCCGTGTCGGGCCGAACTGCGCGCGCTGGCGTGAAGCGGATCTCCTGGAGCATGAGAGCCAGCTTGAAGCATGCTTCACGCTGAGCCTGAACGCGCTTTGGGCAGCCTGACGAGTGCAAGAGCGTGGTCAGTGGCAGAGATTTGGGAACCGGCTGACCTCCCGCCTGCCGACGCCTCCTCCCGCGTCTAGCAGCTCACGCAGCGCTCGGACCCGGTCGGGCGTGATCCTCGGATTGCGCCCGCCAGAGATCACGCGAATGAACTCGATCCACGCCTCCTCGTTCTTCGTCAGCTGGTCCCATCGCCCCGTCAGTGCTGTGGGTAGCATGAATGCTAGGTCGTCGTCCCCCGGCGCTCATTTTCCGAAGATCCCGCGCAGCGCTGCACGCGCCCGTGCGGTGATCCTCGGATCGCTGTTGTTCGAGGCATCGCGGAGTTCCGCGAGCCAGCTCTGCTCGTTCACGGTCGCCGGGGTGCCGAAGATCTCGACGATTGCTTTCGCAGCCGTCGCACCCACAGCCTGGCCGAGCGCCAAACGCATCAGGGCCGGGTCGACTTCCCGCGCCTCCGCGAGCGAAGGCACCCGGTCGATCGGCACCTTGCTCCGCCCGTTCTTCAGGAGGGTCATCATGTTCGCGTTGGGGAAACCCGCTTCGCTGCCGATCTCAGCCTGGGTCTTACGATGCAACAGGTCGCGGATGCGGTCAGCGATCAGCTTTGCAGTAGCAGTATTCTGGTAGGGGTTAGTCATGTTCTCGCTCATGTGGTTGGTCACCTGACTTACCTACCGGATTGTGCAAACATGGTCGGGTGGGAGTTGCGTGGTGGGTCTTTGGGATTCTGTGGTCGCGCGAAGTCCTAGGAAATCAAGTATACCCTGATGGGGATGCGTCTAGCCCCAGCCGGTCGGGGACGTCTGAACCTGCCATTCCCTGTTCAATCAGGGTCTGGAACTGACCCAAAGGGGCCGCTCGGCCTCATCGACGATCACAGGTTCTCCCGCGTGTAGATCTCGAACGGGACGATGCTGCTTTGGTTGCTTCCAGGGGTTGAGCAAGCTCGGACCATTCCGTCGATCGTGTCGCGCGCGATGCGGTCCAGGGGGTGCGACATGATCATCGACATCGAGCCATCGAGCAGCGCCGCGCGGGTGACAGCGGTCAGGTCATGGCCAACCACGACCACCTTGCCGGCGAACCCAGTGCTGTGCAGGGCGGCGATTGCCCCGGTCACGCCACCGCCGTTCACATAGAGCCCGACCATGTCCGGGTTGCTGGCCAGGAGTGTCTCGGTGATGTCCTGCGCCACGTCTGCCGATTCGAACGTGGACAGGGGCTCAAGCAGGGTGAACTCGGGGGCGTATTCGCGGAAGTAGGATCGGAAACTGGCTTCGGAAATCTCCTGGTTGCGGAACCGGGGGTTACCGACCAGCATGCCGATCTTACCGGGCACCCGGCAGAGATGCGCGAAGGCCCAGGCTCCGGTCCGGCCCAGTTTCCAGTTGTCCAGGCCGATGTAGGACATCTGGCCCGTCGTCGGCAGGGGCGCGATCAAGGAAAAGACGGCAACGCCCTGCGCCTGGATCTGGCTCAGAGCCTCGGTGACAGTGGGATGGGCAGCCGACACGATGCCGATGGCACGGCAGTCGTTGGCCAGCGCCAGCGCCCGGTTGGCCGTATTCTGCGGCGAGAGATCTTCCAGGAACTCGACCCGAAGGTCCACTTCGGCCCCAACGGTTTGGGCAGCAGCGGCCTCCATCGCGCGGGCGATGCTCTGGTAGAGCGGGCGATGCGGCTGAAGGAGGAGGATGCCGAACCGCAGGCGGGGACGCGCCGCTGCAACGCGTGCGTGGATACTGCCCAGGCCGTAGAAGCCGATCTCCTCGGCGGCGCGCTGAACCTTCTCGCGGGTTGCCAGCCGCACGTTGGGTGCGCCGGAGAGCACCCGGTTGACAGTGGCGACAGATACATTGGCGGCCAGCGCGAGGTCGGGAATGGTTGGGCGGCGCATAAGGTATCCTGACATACTTCGTATCATTTAACGACTACTATGATACGAATGCGACGATTTGATGTTTGAGATATCATGACGGGTTGATTTGACTTACGTCAAGGCGCTTATCTCCGCCCCAGCAAGACGGGACGCGGGACCTGAGTCTCGACGTCCGCGGGAGGAAGGTTTCGGACTGCACGGGATGGGCCGCGAGCCCCGCCGCCGAGGGACAGGTTCCCTGGGGTGGAAATGCCTGTGCCTTTCGTTCCCCGACCGGGAAGTGAAGGGGACCAGGATGGACGATCTGCAATACGGCACCCGCAACAAGCGTGGCGACTGGGCTCCGGATGCGCACCTGGAGCTGCCGCCGTTCTGGCGTCGCCCGTTCAGCCTGCCCCGGGTCTTGGCCTGGATCCCGGAATACCTCTGGCCGTGGAACGCCTTCCACATGGCGACCGCACTGGTCTGGTGGTTCTACGTCGTCCCGGATGTCGAGGTGATGAAGACCCTGTCCTGGGGCTGGGCGCTCTGGCTTTACGCGGTGAACGCCGTCGCGATCTTCGTCTTCTACGGTTCGGTCGAGCTGTTCTGGTATGTGAAGAAGAAGCAGGGCACACGGTTCAAATACAACGGCAAGTTCCCGGCCGAGCAGCCATCCGATGTCTTCTGGTTCAAGAGCCAGAACATCGACAACTTCCTGCGGTCCTTCTTCATCTCGATCCCGCTCTGGACGCTGGTAGAGGTGGTGTTCCTCTGGGCATATGCCAACACCTGGGCCACCTGGCTGCCGTGGGAGACGCATTGGCCCTGGCTGGTCGTGTTGGCGCTTCTTTCCCCCGCGATCCACGAGGTGCATTTCTTCGCGATCCACCGGCTGATCCACACCCCCTTCCTCTACAAGTGGGTGCATTCGGTGCACCACAACTCGGTCAACCCTTCGCCTTGGTCATCCCTGTCGATGCATCCGGTGGAAGGGTTCCTCTACCACGCGGTCGCCTTCTGGCACCTGATCATCCCCTCGAACCCGGTCCTGGCAATGTTCCAGCTGCATCTCGCGGGCTTCGGGGCGGTGAACGGGCATATCGGCTTCGACAAGCTGGAACTGAGCGAGGATCGCACGCTCGATAGCCACGCCTATGCCCATTACCTGCACCACAAATATTTCGAGGTGAACTACGGCGGCGACGGGCTGATCCCTTTGGATAAGTGGTTCGGCTACTGGCACGACGGCTCGAAAGAGGGCGAGGCGCGGATGAACGCCCGCTTCCAGAAGAAGAAAGAGCGAATGAACGCCAAGGCAGTCCGCGGCTGACCCCCCAAGACATTCCACCAGTCGGTCGATGAGGCTGACCCGGTGATGAAGATCCCAGGATCAACACGCCGCCAGGAGAGGCGGCCCAAGGGAGGAGACGGAGAATGAGCTTCATGAGGACCTTCGCCAAGGTGATGGCGACCACTGCGCTGGTGGCGACTGGATCGGCCGCGATGTCGGCGGAAATCGCTGTCATCGGCGGCATAAACTCGGACCAGTTCTGGAACAAGATCAAGAAGGGCGTCGATGATGCCCGTCTGATCGTCGAAGCCAACGGCGGCAAGGTCGAGTATCTTCGGATGCAAAGCTACGACAACTTTGCAGCCGACGCAGCTGACATCATCCGCGTGGCGATCAGCAAGAATCCGGACGGCATCGCCATTCCCGACTGGGTCTACGAAAGCCAGGACCCGGCGATTCAGGAAGCCATCGCTGCCGGGATCAAGGTGATCCTGTTCAACGCAGGAACCATTGACAAGGCGCGCGAACTGGGCGCGATCAACTATGTCGGGTCGGACGAATATATCGCCGGCAAGGCCGGCGGTGACCAGTTGGTGAAGCTGGGCGCGAAGAAGGGCGTCTGCATCAACACCCTGCCTGGCACCGCGAACATCGAGGCCCGCTGCCAGGGCATGATCGACGCGATGACCGCCGCCGGGGCGACGGCGGAACAGCTGCCCTTGCCCTCGACCTCGTTTGGCGACCCGGCGGCCATCGCCGAAGCCGTGAAGGCCTATCTCACCGAAAACGCCGATGTCGATGGCGCCCTGACCATCGGTGCGGGCGAAGCGGACGCGGCTGCCGTGGGGATCGAACAGGCGGCCAAGACCGGCACGGTCAAGCTCGGCAGCTTCGACTTCAACGAGGCGACGCTGAGCCGGATCAAGGACGGCACCCAGGCCTTTGCCATCGACCAGCAGCCCTACTTGCAGGCTATGCTGGCCGTCACGCTTCTGGCCAGCCACATCGACTTTGGAACCGACCTGCCTACCGCCCCGGTCCTGACCGGCCCGGGCATCGTCGATGCCTCGAACGTCGACGCCACCATCGCCGGTGTCCAGATCGGCGCGCGCTGATCCTCCTCCTCCGGGGTCGGTCACTCGGTCGACCCCGGCCATTCTCCCCGCCCTCAAGACGGAGCCCTAGCGATGTTCTCGGGACTGCTCAGACGCCCCGAAGCGGGCGCACTTATCGGCCTGCTCGGCGTCACCCTCTTCTTTGCCATCGTCGGCGGGGTCGAGTTTCTGTATCCGTCGTCCATCGGCAGCTGGCTATCCCGCTCCGCGACGCTCGGGATCATTGCCATTCCTGTTGGCCTCCTGATGATCGCGGGTGAGCTGGACATCTCCGTCGGTGGAACAATCACTGCGGGCGCGCTGATCACCGCGCTCGTCTCGGGCTTCTACGGAGCTCCAATCCTGCTCGGCATTCTTGCAGCCCTCGCCTTTGGTGTCCTCGTCGGTCTGGTCAACGGCTGCCTGGTCATCAAGACTGGCGTGCCGTCCTTCATCGTCACGCTTGGCACCCTGTTCGCCGTCTCCGGGATTCTTCTGGGCGCAACCGTGGTGCTGACCGGGACCACTTCCATCGCAATCAAGGCCCCCGAGATCGTGAAGACGATCTTCGGCATGTATGTCGGCGGCTTCCAGGTGCTGATCCTGTGGTGGCTGGCAATCACGGCGGCCTTCTTCTTCTTCATGCACATGTCGCCCTTCGGCAACTGGGTCTTCGCGATGGGTGGCGACAAGGAGAGCGCACGGAATGCGGGGATCCCCACGAACCGGATGACGATCCTGCTCTTCGTCTTCTCCTCGGTCTGCGCGTCCTTCGTGGGCATGAGCCAGGCGATCCTCTTCCAGTCGGTCCAGGCGACCCCCCAGCTGACGCTGATCTTCAACACGATCATCGCGGTCGTCGTGGGCGGTGTCCTCTTGACCGGCGGCTTCGGCTCGGTGCTCGGCATCTTCTTCGGCACCATTACCTTCGCAGTGGTTACGCAAGGCATCTACTACACCGACTTCGACCAGACCTGGTCCAACCTGGTGATCGGCGTCCTGCTTCTTGGGGCAGTCTTGATGAACAACACCTTCCGCAAGATTGCCCTGTCCGCGACCACGAAGAAGAAAGGCCTCAAGGCATGACCGCCCCGATCCTGGCCCTGAGGGGCGTGAACAAGAGCTTCGGCCCCATCGACGTGCTGCACGACATCACGCTGGAGGTCCGGCCGGGCGAGGTGCTCTGCCTTCTCGGCGACAACGGCGCAGGAAAGTCGACGCTGATCCGCATCCTCTCAGGCGTGCACCAGCCCTCCTCTGGCCGGATCGAGTTGGATGGGACGACCATCAGCTTTTCCACCCCGCGCGCCGCGCAGGAGGCCGGGATCTCCACCGTCCACCAGTTCGGCGGCACCTTTCCCCTGATGTCCATCGGCCGGTCGTTCTTTGTCGGCGTGGAGCCGACAAAGGGCTGGGGGCCGTTCAGGACCTATGACCGCACGCGGGCCAACGCGATTGCCGTCAGGGCGGTGCAGGACATGGGCATCACCCGGATCACCGACGGCGACCGGCTGGTCGGCGGCCTCTCGGGCGGCGAGCGGCAGTCGCTCGCCATCGCCCGGGCGGTGCATTTCG
>NZ_DAIQAT010000126.1:0-10201 GCF_036781545.1 Tabrizicola sp. | reverse complement strand
TGCAGCGTCCGGTCAATGCCGACATCTCCAGCATGAAGAACGGCTTCTCCGGCTCCTCCCCCCTGCCGGTCGAGCTTTACAACCGCTTCAAGAAGGAAACCGGGGTCGAGATCGTCGAGGGATACGGGCTGACCGAAGCCACCTGCCTCGTCTCGGTCAACCCGCCGGACGGGGTGAAGAAGATCGGCTCGGTCGGCCTCATGTTCCCGTATACGCAGGTGCGCATCCTGACCTCGCAGGGTGCCATCGGCTTTCGCGAATGCGCGGTGGACGAGGTGGGAGAGATCTGCATCTCGAACCCCGGCGTCTATGAGGGCTCGACCTATACCGAGGCCGACAAGAACCGGGAGCTCTTCGCCGATGGCCGTTTCCTGCGCACCGGCGATCTGGGCCGGATCGACGCCGAGGGCTATCTCTTCATCACTGGGCGCGCCAAGGACCTGATCATCCGCGGCGGCCACAACATCGACCCGGCGATGATCGAGGAAGCGCTGATGGGGCACGAGGCGGTGGCCTTCGTCGGTGCCATCGGCCAGCCCGACGCTCATGCGGGGGAACTGCCCTGCGCCTATGTCGAGCTGGTCAAGGGCGCCTCGGCCACGGTCGAAGAGTTGATGGCCTACGCGGCCAAGCACATCAGCGAGCGCGCGGCTGTGCCCAAGCATCTGGAAATTCTGGAGGAATTGCCGAAGACGGCGGTCGGCAAGGTGTTCAAGCCCGACCTGCGGCGGCTGGCGATCACCCGGACCTACGATGCCGCCCTGTCCGGGGCCGGTCTTCCCGCCCGTGTCGCGACGGTGGTCGAGGACAAGAAGCGGGGCCTCGTCGCCCAGCTGGCGAAATCGGGGCCGGCAGAGGATAGCGCGGTTGCCGCGATTCTGGGGCAGTTCTCCAACCCCTGGGAATGGGCGTCCTGATCCGGCAACGGGAACGGATTGTCGCTTGCATGACAGCAAGTTTCATTTGCCTGAATCGCCGCACGGCGCGAAAACGGGCTGCGAGGGATGCATTCACAGGAATATGAAGATGAAGTTTAGCATGGGCTTGGCGGCAGCATTGATCTCCGCATGGACCGGGATAGCAAGCGCGCAGCAGTCCGAGGTCCTTTTTTCGCACAAGCATTGGCAGGTTTCGATTGTCGGCTGGGACGACGGCTCGGTCGGCTGCGTGGCCGAGGTGAAGGCTCCGGGAGAAAGCTTCTCGATCTGGACCTTCCCGGACGGCGCGGTGCAGTTGCAGTTCTATTCCACTGCCTGGGCTTTCGGCGAAGGCCAGACCGCCGACCTGGGCGTGAAAATCGACCGCCGCGCGCCGTGGAACCTGACCGGGGCGGAGCTTTACCAGAATTCGGTGCTGTTCTACCTGCCCGACAGCCAGGCCGGGGTGAATTTCATCGCCGAGGTTGCGCGGGGCAATCGGCTCTATCTGCGCGACAACAGCGGGAAGGAAGTGCAGAACTATTCGCTGGCGGGCTCCAGCGCCTCGATCTCGGCGCTGATCGATTGCGGCGACGTGATCACCAAGCGCACCCCGGGCAACCCGTTCAAGTGATCAGGGTTGGTCGGTGTCCATCCAGATGGTCACCGGCCCGTCATTGACGAGGCTGACCGCCATGTCGGCGCCGAAGCGGCCATTGGCGACCGGAACACCCTCCTTTTCAAGCGCCTGGCTGAAATGGAGGTAAAGCCGCTCGCCCTCGGCTGGCGGCGCGGCGGTGGAAAAGCCGGGCCGGTTGCCGCGCAGATCGGCGGCGAGGGTGAACTGGCTGACCACCAGGGCCGAACCGCCGATGTCGCGGACCGACAGGTTCATCTTGCCCTGATCGTCCTTGAAGACCCTGAGCTTGGCGATTTTGGCGGCCAGCTTCTCGGCCTGTGCCTCGGTATCGCCGCCCATGGCGCAGACGAGGATCAGGAAGCCCTTGCCGGTCTGGCCGATCACCTCGCCGTCGACCCGGACCTGGGCCTCGGTGACGCGCTGGAGAACCGCCCTCACAGCTCGTTCGCCCAGGGCGGGTTGGCCCCGGCACGGCTGACGGTGACCGCCGCCGCCCGCGTGCCAAGGGAGAGCGCGGCGGTCAGCGTGGCATCGCTCAGCGCGGCCACCCCGGCCTTGGTCAGCGCACCGGCCTGGTGCAGCGCTGCAAGGACCCCGGCGTTGAACGTATCCCCGGCGCCCACGGTATCGACGACCGTAACCTTCTGCGCCGCCACGAAAATATCCTGCGTCGCCGTCACCGCTCGCGCGCCGTTCGCGCCTTCGGTGATGAAGACCACCTTCGGCCCCCGGGCCAGAATGCCCCGCGCCAGCGCGGTCGGGTCGCCCTGCCCTTCCAGCCAGTGCAGGTCTTCGTCGGAAAGCTTCACGACGTCGGCCTTCGCTACCATCCGCTCGATCCGGGCGCGATATTCGGTTTCCTTGCCGGCGATGAAACCGGGCCGGATATTGGGATCGACCATGGTGACGCGGGTCGCGCAGTCGCGGGCCTGCAGCGCCTCATAGGTGCTGGCGGCCGGGTCGTTGACCAGGCAGATCCCGCCGAGAAACAGGGTGTCAACTTCCTCGGGCAGGTCAGGCAGGTCGGCGGTCGACAGCATCCGCCCCGCCGTGCCCTCATCATAAAAGGCATAGGTCGCCTGGCCGTTCACCAGCTTGACGAAGGCCACCGTGGTCGGCCGGTCGGAGCGCGCGAGATGCCGGGTGTCGACCTTCGAGGCGGTCAGGCTATCCGCGAGGATTTCCCCCAGCATGTCATTGGAAACGCCCGAGAAGAATGCCGAGGGCGCCCCCAGCCGTCCCAGGGCGATGGCGGTGTTGAAGACCGCCCCTCCCGCATAGGGGGAAAAGCAGGCCTCACCCAGCGTGGAGGTCCTGGGCAGCATGTCGATCAGCGCTTCGCCACAGCTGAGAATCATGGTCGTCCCCCCCTCGGATTTCACCACTGTTAGCGCGAACAGGTCAGGTCGTGAAGAACGGCATCAGGTTCGCCCGGATGCGGTCAAGCGGCGTGGCCGCGCTGCCGTCGGGCACGAAGGGCTGGCCGGTGATCGCCTCATAGGCGCCGATATAGACCTGCGCGGTCTTTTCGATCATTTCCAGCGGGATGTCCGGCACCGGGTCCTTGTAGGGATCGCACCGCGCGACGACCCAGGAGCGGATGACATCCTTGTCGAAACTGGGCGGCCGGTCGCCGCTTGCAAACGCCGGCGCATAGCCCTCGGCGATCCAGTAGCGGCTGGAATCCGGCGTATGGATTTCGTCGGCAAGAAGGATGTTGCCCGCCGCATCGGTGCCGAATTCGTATTTCGTGTCGACCAGGATCAACCCGCGCTCCGCCGCCATCTGCTGGCCGCGGGCAAACAGGGCGAGGGCCTTCGCGCTGACCTCATCCCATTGCGCTTGCGTCAGCAGGCCCGTGCCAACGATCTGGGCGGCGGTCAGGGGTTCGTCATGCCCGCCGTCGAAGGCCTTGGAAGTGGGGGTGATGATCGCCTGCAGCAGGGCCTGGTTCGGGCGGAGGCCGTCGGGCAGGCGGTGGCCGTACATCTCGCGCTGGCCCTTCTGGTACTGGGTCAGGATCGAGGTAGAGGTGGTGCCCGCAAGATAGCCACGGACCACGATTTCCACCGGGAGGATGGTCAGCTTCTTCCCCAGCACCACGTTCGGGTCGGGGTAGGAAATGACGTGGTTCGCTGCGATATCCCCCGTCCGCTCGAACCAGTAGCGGGCCAGCTGGGTCAGGACCTGCCCCTTCCAGGGGATCACCGCGAGGATGCGGTCGAAAGCGGAAATCCGGTCGGAGGAGATGAGAAGGCGGGTGCCGTCGGGCAGGTCGTAGCAGTCGCGGACCTTGCCGAAATAGGGGTTCGGAAGCTCGGGAATCCTTGCCTGCGGCAGAGTTCGCGAGAGGTCGATCTTCGGCATGACAGGCCCCGGTTGCGCTGCCTGCTTCTTGGCGTTTCAGGCCCCCAAGTCAAGCCGGACAGTCGAGCGAGCCCCGCATTTCGCCGCTGTCGCCGGTCAACGTCGACTCGCGCAGCTTGCAACCCGTCACACGCGGGATCAACTCGATCATCGTGGCGCGGATTGCCTGATGCTCCCCCCGTTTCGCGTGGCCGAGGCGGATGATTTCCACCCGCTCTCCCTTCTGGAAGACCGTATAGGCCCGGCCGTTCAGGGTGACGTCGCTGCGCGTGGCCCCCAGGAACTCCGGCGCAGGGGAGGCACCGCAGGCGGCGAGGAAGAGAAGGGGGATGAGGGCTTTCATGCAGGCAGGATGGCAGTGTCTGGTTAATGATGGGTTAAGCACCTTCCCTCATCCCGACGCGCGGGCATCGGCGGAAATTGACCTTTGGTCGGCGATGCCGGGAACGGGGCATGGGCGGATGGGTTGACCCCGGAATGCAACCAAGGACCTGACCCATGACCCGAACCCTAGCCCTTCTCGCCCTTCTGGGCCTTGCCGCCTGCGAAACCGTCGAAGGTGCAGGACGCGACCTGACGACCGCCGGAAAGGCGATCACCGAGGAAGCACAGGAGACCAAGGCCGGGATGTAGGCAGAGAGCCGCCGGTTTCGCCGCGGGCGGTGGGTGAAAGCCTGCCGAGCCGTCGGAACAGGCGGCTTTGGCCGATGCGAAGGCGAGGCGGGGCGGGCAGGATCGGCCCAGTGAACCTGGAGGAGTGACCGATGAACCTCGTGAAGCTGTCCGGCCTGATGGCCGTCGCCCTGACCCTGTCGGGCTGCCTGCAAACCGACACCGAACGCGGCCTTGCGGGCGCTGCGGGCGGGGCGGTGATCGCCGATGTGACCGGCGGGAACGCCCTGACCGGCGCCGTCATCGGCGGCGCGGCAGGGGTGTTCTGCGATGACCTGGGGGTGTGCAAGTAAACCCTGCGAAGGGTAGGATGAAGCAACCCGCGAGGCGAGGGATCGCCCCGCTTTTCTGCGTTCTTCTGCTTGAGTACAGTCGGTTCGGGATTGATTTCGTACAGATATGACGTATCTTACGTTTCTATCATTTTGTACGAAATGGGCGGGCCATGATCGAAGTCACAGTATCCGAAGCGCGCGAGCGGCTGGCTGACCTCTTGGGCAAGGTCCAGCACGGCGGCGAGGATGTCACCATCAAGAAGCACGGGAAACCGGTGGCGGTGATGATCTCTCCCGAGGCGATGGAATATTACGAGCGGCTGGAGAACGAGGAATTGGCCCGGCTGGGAGCGGAGTCCTATGCCGAATATCTGGCGGACCCGTCGAAGGCGATCAGCCATGAACAATTATGGGCCGAGATCGAGGCTGACCTGAAGTCCGAATGACCCGCTATCGCATCGACTACACGCCAACGGCTGAAAAACAGCTGCGGGCCATTCGCGACGCGCGGCTGTCCACGCCGATCAGGCGCGCGATCGAGAAGCTGGCTGAAAACCCCCGTCCACCGGGGTGCCTGAAGCTGGTGGGCGAGGTGAACCAGTGGCGCGTCCGGGTCGGCGACTGGCGGGTGGTCTATGTGATCGAGGACGGGCGGCTGGTGGTTCTGGTGGTGCGGGTCGCGCCGAGGGGCGGGGCGTATGGGTAGGGTGCGCTACAGCGCACCGTTCCGCGCCGCAAAAGTGCGCTACAGCGCACCCTACGAGTTACCCATCCATCTTCAACGCCGCGATGAACGCCTCTTGCGGGATTTCCACCTTCCCGAACTGGCGCATCTTCTTCTTGCCGGCCTTCTGCTTCTCCAGCAGCTTCTTCTTCCGGGTCGCGTCGCCGCCGTAGCATTTCGCGGTCACATCCTTGCGCATCGCGCTCAGCGTTTCGCGGGCGATCACCCGGCCGCCAATCGCCGCCTGGATCGGGATCTTGAACATGTGGCGGGGGATCAGGTCTTTCAGCTTTTCCACCATCGACCGCCCGCGGGCCTCGGCGCGGTCGCGGTGGACCATCATGCTCAGCGCATCGACCGGCTCGTCGTTCACCAGGATCGACATCTTCACCAGATTGTCCTCGCGGTATTCGCTGATCTGGTAGTCGAAGCTGGCGTAGCCCTTGGTGACGCTCTTCAGCCGGTCGTAGAAGTCGAACACCACCTCGGCCAGCGGCAGATCGTATTCCACCATCGCCCGCGACCCGGCATAGGTGAGGTTCAGCTGGATGCCGCGACGGTCCTGACACAGCTTCAGGATGTCGCCGAGGTATTCGTCGGGCACCATGATCGTGGCCTTGATCCGCGGCTCCTCGATATGGTCGACATAGGTCAGGTCGGGCATGTCGGCGGGGTTGTGCAGGTCGCGCACCTCGCCGTCATTCATGTAAAGCTTGAAGACCACCGAAGGCGCGGTGGTGATCAGGTCGAGGTCGTATTCCCGTTCCAGCCGGTCGCGGACGACCTCAAGGTGAAGAAGGCCGAGGAAGCCCATGCGGAAACCGAAGCCGAGGGCCGCAGAAGTCTCCATCTCGTAGGTGAAGCTTGCATCGTTCAGCGCCAGCTTCTCGATGGCGTCGCGCAGGGCTTCGAAGTCGTTGGCATCGACCGGGAAGAGGCCGCAGAAGACCACGGGGACCGAGGGTTTGAAGCCCGGCAGCGGCGCGTCGCAGGGCTTCTTCTCATGGGTGATGGTGTCGCCCACTTTCGTATCGCGGACCTGCTTGATCGAGGCGGTGAAGACGCCGATCTCGCCCGGGCCAAGCTCGGCGATGTCCTGCATCTGCGGCTTCAGCACGGCGAGCTTGTCGATGCCGTAGACCGCGCCGGTCTGCATCATCTTGATGCGGTCGCCCTTGCGGACCACGCCGTCGATGATGCGAATCATCACCACGACACCGAGGTAGGCATCATACCAGCTGTCGACCAGCATGGCCTTCAGGGGCGCATTCCGGTCGCCCTTGGGCGGAGGCAGGCGGTGGACGATGGCCTCCAGCACGTCGGGAATGCCAAGGCCGGTCTTGGCGCTGATCGGGATCGCGTCGGAAGCGTCAAGGCCGATCACATCCTCGATGTTCTGCTTCACCCGCTCGGGCTCGGCGGCGGGAAGGTCGATCTTGTTCAGGACGGGCACGATCTCATGCCCCGCGTCCAGCGCCTGGTAGACGTTGGCCAGCGTCTGTGCCTCGACGCCCTGCGAGGCGTCCACCACCAGCAGCGACCCCTCGACCGCCCGCATGGACCGGCTGACCTCATAGGCGAAGTCGACGTGGCCGGGGGTGTCGATCAGGTTCAGGATATAGGTCTGGCCATCCTTGGCCGGATATTCGATCCGCACCGTGTTGGCCTTGATGGTGATGCCGCGTTCCCGCTCGATGTCCATGCTGTCCAGAAGCTGGGCCTGCATGTCGCGTGCGGCGACCGTGCCCGTCGACTGGATCAGCCGGTCGGCAAGCGTGGATTTGCCGTGGTCGATATGCGCCACGATGGAGAAGTTGCGGATGCGGTCGAGCGTGATCATGGGCGCGCGTATAGCCTGCCCTGCAAGGCCGCGAAAGGGGGCTGCTCCTGCGTCCCGGCTTCGCCGTCTCGTCGCGGGCAAGACGGGGCGAAACCGGCGACGGGCGTCAGGGGCTTTCAGCCGATGCGATAGCCCTTCGCATGGTCCGGCACCGGCAGGCCGGGGGCCAGGTCGGGGGCGGGGTCCGGGGCGCCGACGGTCAGGCGAATGGGCAGGACCCCGGCCCAGACCGGCCACGCGCGGTCCTCGGGCGGGTCGGCGGGCGGCCCGGCAGAGATTTTCGCGGAAGCCTCGGTCAGGGGCAGCGACAGGATGCGCGTCGCCTTCAGCTCCTGCGCGGTGATCGGGCGCAGCGCATCCCAGCGCCCGGGGAACATCTGCTCCATCATGCGGCGGAGATGGGTGGCCTTGGCCTCGGCGCCCTCCACCACCTCGGCCTGTCCGAAGACCATGACCGAGCGGTAGTTGACCGAATGTTCAAGCCCGGAGCGGGCGAGGACCATCCCGTCGAGAAGGGTCACGGTGAGGCAGACCTCGGTGCCGGTCGCGCGCTTCTGCATCCGGCTGGCAGAGGAGCCGTGCCAGTAGACGCGGTCGCCCTCGCGCCACTGCAGGGTGGGGGTGACGACGGGAAAGCCGTCGACGATATGGCCCAGATGGGCGACGGGCATCGCGTCGAGAATCGCATCGATCACGGCGCGGTCATAGGCGGCCTTGTCGTGCAGGCGGCGGGCACGGGTGCGGGGGCTGGGGGCGGGATGCGGCATGGTGTCGTCCTGGCTCTGGCGCGTGGCCGGCCCGAGCGGCCAGCCACTTCATCTTGTAGCAGAGGCTGGACAGGCCCGCGAGGGGTTGCGGATTCCCGCTGATTCCCCTCAACCCTCTGTCAGGGCTTGAAAAAATCGCTTGGACTTGGCATCATCCCTTCTACAAGATGACCGGCGGTGGAATGGGTGACATGCCTGGCCATGCCCGGCAAATGAGGCAGAAACGAATGAAACCCTATGTGCTTCTGGCCGCAGCGGCGGCCGTTTTCCCGATGATGTCCAGCGTGGCAGTGGCCGGTCCGATCGAGCGGGCCTGCATGGCCTCGGATCGTGGTGGCAACCGGGCGCTCTGTGGCTGCATCCAACAGGCGGCGGACATGACGCTGTCTGGTGGCGACCAGCGCCGGGCGGCGAAGTTCTTCAAGGACCCGGATGCGGCCCATGCGACCTGGGTGTCGCAATCGGCCGCGGACGATGCGTTCTGGGAACGCTACAAGAGCTTCGGGCAGACCGCCGAGGCCTATTGCGCCGGGTGATCGACGGCCAGTGATCGCGCAGAGTGGTGGATCGCGCCCCACCCTGCGCACGGCCCCCGTCCGACCCCCGGCCAGGCGTGCAATCTGCCCGCCATCCAGCTGAAACGCGAAAGGCCCCGCCTTCATGCCGAAGGCGGGGCCTTTGCAGTAACGTCAGCCGGATCAGGCCGCGGCTTGCGCCTTGGCGATGTCCTTCTTGATCTTCAGCGCGTTGGCCGACAGCTCATCGTCCTTGGCCTTGGCGAGATAGGCGTCGAGGCCGCCACGATGGTCGACCGAGCGCAGCGCCGCGGCGGTGACGCGGAACTTGAACGACTGGCCCAGCACGTCCGAGATCAGCGTGACCTCGTTCAGGTTCGGCAGGAACCGGCGACGGCTCTTGTTGTTGGCGTGGCTGATCGTGTTGCCCGACATCGGCCCCTTGCCGGTGAGTTCGCAGACGCGCGACATTGCGGTGTTCCTTCGATTCGTCAAAAACGGGAGAAGGCGGGGAATCCCCGACCCTCGAATTCGATTGGGGGCGTGTAAGGGGAATCCCCGGCGCCGTCAAGCGGTCAGGCGGCGGGAAAGGCCTGCGCAAAGGCCTGATGGCCGCGCGGAGTTACCATCAGCGCGCGGGTCGCAGGGCGGCGGCGCAGCCAGCCCTCTGTCTCCATCCGGGCAAGCAAAAGCCGGCCGAGCCGCCCGCCGAGATGGCTTTGCCGTTCCGTCCAGTCGAGACAGTCGCGGCAAAGGGGCGCGCGGGCAGGCGCCAGATCCTCCGGGGCAAGGCCGAGGGCAAGGCAGAAGGCCCGGCCCGAGGCGGTCAGATCAAGGCCGCCCGGTGCATGGGCGAGGAAACCGCGGGCAGAGAGGCTTTGGTAAAGCTGCACGCCAAGGCGGCCCGCAAGGTGGTTGTAGCAGAGCCGGGCCTCACGCAGGGCCGGATCGCGGGGGCCGCTGCGCGGCGCCCTTGCCGGGACATCGCCCGCAAGCGTCATCATCGTCTCGACCAGCCGGGCGATGTCGGAACTGGCCAGCGCGAGGTATTTGTGCCGCCCCTGCCTGCGGGCGGCAAGGAAGCCCGCACCGACCAGCTTCGCGGCCTGCTCCGAGGCACTGGCCTTGGCGAGGCCGGTGGCAGCGCCAAGCTCGGTCACGGTGCGGGCACGGCCATCCATCAACAGCGTGACCATCCGCGCCCGGACCGGATCGGCGAGCGCGGCGGCCAGGGCGGCGATGTTCGGGCTTTCGGTCATGGGCGCAGGATGCGGCAGCCCGGCGGTCTTGTCCAGCACGGATGGTTCGGACAAGACCGAACCATGCCGGTTGAAAGAGCGGGCGTTCTTGCGGCGCCGGTTGGCCTGTGCCACGGAACGTCAAAGGAGATGCGATGACCTTTCCGATCCACGAACTGGCGGCGCTGGGGACCGCGACCTGCTGGGCGATGACGGGGATCATCGCCTCGGACGCGATCCGGGCGC
>NZ_DAIQAT010000125.1:0-10265 GCF_036781545.1 Tabrizicola sp. | reverse complement strand
TCGACCGGCATTCGCCGAGGGTGATCCCCTCGATCCGGTAGCTTTCCCGCACCAGGCCTTTCGGATCGGCCTCACTCAGTTCCATCGCCCGTCTCCCCATCTGTCTTCCCCACCAGCCGCGTCACGGCGCCCTCTGCTTCCCGGGTCGCCCGTGCCAGATCGGCGGCAAGCGCATCCGCATCCCCTGCCCCGGTCTCGCGCAGGATGAAGGCGCGACCGCCTTCGCCCAGGGACTCCCACTCCAGCGCGCGCTCGCTCAGGAGCCGCGCCGCAGCATGGAGCCGCCAGAGGAGCCTGTAGGCAGAGGCGAGGGCTTGCGCGTCGGAATCCGGCAGTTGGCGGCCTGCTCCCGCCGCGATCTGACGTTCGACGCTGCGGGCGGGGCTGCCCGTAAGGAGCGCGATGGTCTGGGCGGCAAGCTCGATATCCATGATCCGGCCCGCGCCGTTCTTCGCGTCCCAGGCCCCCTGCGCCGGTTTCGCCGCGGCCAGACGCGCGCGCATTTCGGCCACATCCGGTTTCACCCGTGCGCCCCGCCCCTTCGCCGCAAGCAATTCCCGGCGAAAGGTCTCGACCTCTCCGGCCAGCACCGGCTCTCCCGCCAGCACGCGGGCGCGGGTCAGGGCGAGATGTTCCCAGGTCCAGGCTTCGGTCTCCTGGTAGGTGGTGAAGCTGGAGAGGCTGGTCGCCACCGGCCCGGCGCGGCCCGAGGGACGCAGCCGCATGTCGACCTCGTAAAGCCGCCCCTCGGGCATCTGGGCGGTCAGCGCGGTGACGAGGGCCTGGGTCAGGCGCGAATAATAGGGACGCGTGGCCAGCGGGCGGGGACCGTCCGAGCTGTCCACCCCGGCGGCATCGTAGATCACGATCAGGTCGAGGTCGGAGCCCGCATTGAGCCGCGCCGCGCCCATGCTGCCCATGCCGATCACCACCGCGCCGCGCCCCGGCATGGGCCCGTGCTTCAGCGCGAAATCCGCGGTGACTTCGGCCCAGATCACCTGCACCACGGCTTCCGCCAGGTCGGCATAGTGTTTCCCGGCCTCGAACCCGTCGATCAACCCGCGCAGATGGTGGACGCCGATGCGGAAGTGCCATTCCTTCATCCAGCGCCGCGCCATGTCGAGCCGGGCCTCATAGTCGGGCGCAGGGACGATGCGGGCGGCCAGTTCGGCGCGCAGGGCCGCGACCCCCGGCCAGTCGCCCCAGAAGCTGCCGCCAATCACCCCATCCAGCACCGAGGCGTTGCGCGACAGATAACGGGCCAGCGCCGGGGCGGAGCCTGCGATGTCGACGATCAGCTCCACCAGCGTCGGGTTGGCCTCGAACAAAGCGAAGATCTGCACGCCGGCGGGCAGCCCGGCAAGGAAGCCGTCCAGCGCCACCAACGCCTCGTCCGGGTTGGCGGCGCGGGCTAGTTCCTTCAGGATGCGGGGCCGGAGGCGACGGAAGATCGTCCGTGCCCGGTCAGAGCGCAGCGCGGGATAGCTCTGCCACCCCTCGGTGATCTTGCGGGACGCCTCCGAAAGCTCCGGCCCGTCCTCCACCTCGCCGGGGGCGAAGAAGCCCTCGGTCAGCCGGTCGGTCGCGGCGAGGCGGTCGAGGAGGTCGCGGCGGAAGTCATCCTCGGATTGGCCGCAGAAGGCGGCGATTCGGGCGACGCCTTCGGGGCTGGCCGGCAGGGAATGGGTCTGGGCATCGTTCACCATCTGGAGCCGGTGTTCCACCTCGCGATGGGCGCGGTAGAGCACTGTCAGTTCGCTGGCGACTTCGGGCGGAATCCAGCCTTTCGCGGCCAGGGCAGCCAGCCCGCCGACCGTGGTCCGGTCGCGCAAGCTCGGGTCGCGGCCCCCGGCGATCAGCTGACGGGTCTGGGTGAAGAACTCGATCTCGCGGATGCCCCCGGCACCGAGCTTCATGTTGTGGCCCTCGACCGTGATCGGCCCGTGCAGGCCCCGGTGGTCACGTATCCGCAGCCGCATGTCATGCGCATCCTGGATCGCCACGAAGTCGAGATGCTTGCGCCAGACGAAGGGGGTGAGGGTCTTGAGGAAGCGCTCGCCCGCTGCCAGGTCCCCGCCGCAGGGTCGGGCCTTGATATAGGCGGCGCGCTCCCAGGTGCGGCCCTCGGCTTCGTAATAGGCCTCGGCGGCGGCCATCGACAGGCAGACCGGGGTGACGGAGGCATCGGGGCGCAGGCGCAGGTCGGAGCGGAAGACATAGCCGTCGGTCGCGTCGGAGAGGATTGCCGTCATCCGCCGCGTGACCTTGATGAAGCTGGCGCGGGCCTCCTGCTCTTCGCCCGGATAGCGGGTTTCGTCGAAAAGACAGATCAGGTCGATGTCGGAGGAGTAGTTGAGCTCCCCTGCCCCCATCTTGCCCATGGCAAGCGCGACCATGCCCCCGGCGGTGGCGGCGTCGTCGGGCGTGGCGCCGGGCAGCTTGCCGCGGCGGATTTCCTCGGCGACGAGAGTGGTGAGCGACAGATGGACGGCCTTGTCGGCAAGGGCGGTCAGCGCGCCGGTGACCTGTTCCAGCGTCCAGGCGCCACCCAGATCGCTAAGCGCGGCGAGGAGGGCGACGCGGCGTTTGGCCTGGCGCAGGGCAAGGGGAAGCGCCTCGGCGGTGAGGGTATCGGCGGCGGCAAGGGTGGTGACGAGGGCGGCGTCCGGTGCCTCCACCGCCGCGCGCAGCCAGTCGGCCTCGCGCAGCATCAACCCGCGCAGATAGGGGCTGCATCCGGCGGTCGCGGCCATCAGCTCCATCACCTCGGGCGCGAAGCCGGGAAGGTCGGCGCGCAGGTCGGCAGCGGCGGCGGGGTCGAAGGCGATGGGCAGGCGGGTGATGCGGGCGGCGAGCGTCATGCCGCGACCTTGCTGCGGCGGAACGGAAGGGTCAACCGCTTCAACGGATTGACCGGAGAAAGCCGGGGTGGTTGGGTCGGCGCAACAAGGGGAGGCGAGATGTCGAAGTCATTGGCCCGCGTCGCGGCGGCCTTGCAGGCGGCGGGTATTGCGCCCGCTCCGGTCGAGGCGAAAGGCGAGATCCGCACGGCAGAGGCCGCAGCGGCGGAGGCGGGGGTCGCGGTAGACCAGATCGTCAAGTCGATCCTGTTCCAGGGCGAGAGCGGACAGCTGTACCTGTTCCTGACCGCGGGCGGCAACCGGGTGGACCTTGCGAAGGCCGCGGCGCTGGCGGGAGAGGCGCTGTCGCGGGCCGAGGTGGAGGTGGTGCGGCGGGTCACCGGCTTCGCCATCGGCGGGGTGGCGCCCTTGGGGCATCTGACGCCTTCTCCGTCGTTCTTCGATCCGCGCCTGCTGGACTTTGCCGAGGTCTGGGCGGCGGCGGGCACCCCGCGCCACATGTTCCGCGTGGGTCCCGAGGCGTTGCTTCGGGCCACGGGTGCGACCCCGGCCGCCTTCACCGGATAGGCGGAAAGACGCCAGTCTCCGGCGCATGTAAAAATACTTCACATCACCCCTTGCGGGAGGGGCGGCAGTGCGCCATCTTCGATCATGTGAAACATCTTCACATCAACTGGAGACCCGCCGATGTACACGACGACCGACACCGCCCGGCCTGGCGGGATCCGCAACGCCTTCCGCCGCTCCGAAGCCTGGCTCGACCAGCGCGGCAAATGGGCCTGGATCGCCGCCATGGTCCTGGGCTTCATCATCTTCTGGCCCGTGGGGCTTGCCCTTCTGGCGTATATGATCTGGGGAAAACACATGTTCGCACGTTCCTGCGGCCACCGCCGCCACCATGACCACCATCATGCCTGGGGCCGCCACGCGATGCGCGCGGGCCAGCCGACCGGCAACCGCGCCTTCGACGACTACAAGGCGCAGGCGCTGCGCCGCCTGGAGGAAGAACAGGAGGCGTTCGAGGCCTTCCTGCAACGGCTCCGCAGTTCCAAGGACAAGTCCGAGTTCGACAGCTTCATGGATGAGCGCGCCCGCACCACCGCCGCGCAGGATGCCGCCGAAGCCGCGACCGAGACGAAAGCCGAACCGGGGGCGCGGCCGGGCGAATACTGATCCCTCCGGCCCAAGCTCCCTGCCCCGCCCGTGTCCCCGCACGGGCGGGCTTTTCATCTTCGGCCCGCTGTCGGGCATACTGGCCCCTTGGCGGGGGCGATTTGCCTTGCTAGGCTCGTCCCCGATCAAGACTTTCGCAAAAGCAGATGCGCCATTCCCTTCCCCTGACGCCCCAGTTCTACGTGACGGCGCCGCAGCCCTGCCCCTACCTGCCGGGGCGGATGGAGCGGAAGCTGTTCACCGCGCTGCAGGGCGAACATGCGCAGAAGCTGAACGACACCCTGTCGAAACAGGGGTTCCGGCGCAGCCAGAACGTGCTGTACCGCCCCTCCTGCGCCGAATGTTCGGCCTGCCTGTCTGCCCGTATCCGGGTGGCGGATTTTATCCCCTCGCGGACCCAGCGCCGCATCCTGAAGCGCGGCGCGATGCTCAAGCGCAATGCCACCAGCCCCTGGGCCACCGAAGACCAGTTCCAGCTTTTCCGCCGCTACCTCGATGACCGCCACGCCGATGGCGGGATGGCCGACATGGATATCTTCGAATTCGCCGCGATGATCGAGGAGACGCCGATCAAGAGCCGGGTCATCGAATATACCCGTCCCGCCGGTGACGGCGAACAGGGTCGCCCGCTGGCCGCGGTCTGCCTGACCGATGTCTTCGACGACGGCCTCAGCATGGTCTACAGCTTTTACGACCCGGGCCTGACCGAGATGAGCCTTGGCACCTATGTCATCCTCGACCACATCGCCATCGCGCGCGAGGCGGGCCTGCCCTATGTCTACCTCGGCTACTGGGTGCCGGGCAGCCGGAAGATGGGCTACAAGGCGGGCTTCTCGGCGCTGGAGATCTACAAGGCCGGCGAATGGGTGGCGATGGGCGATCCGACCAGCCATGCCGCCGACCTGCACCCGCTGTCGGTCGACCCGATCGCCGAGCAGGTGGCGCGGATCAGCCTGCCCGACACGCGGGTCTAGATGCCCGCCCGGCTTTCCGCCATCGCGCTTGTCGTGCCGGATTATGAGGCCGGGCTCGCATTCTATGTGGGCAAGCTGGGCTTCCGGCTGGTCGAGGATGTGGACCAGGGCCGCAAGCGCTGGATCACGGTGGAGCCGCCGGGCGGCGGGACGCGGCTGCTATTGGCCCGGGCCGAGGGGGCGGTGCAGCAGGCCGCCATCGGCAACCAGGCCGGGGGACGGGTGTTCCTGTTCCTGGAAACCGACGATTTCGCCCGCGATCATGCCGCGATGCTGTCTGCGGGAGTGGTGTTCGAGGAAACGCCCCGGCACGAACCTTACGGCAGCGTCGCCGTCTGGCGCGACCCGTTCGGCAACCGCTGGGACCTGATCGGGCCGCCAGCCGCGCAGCAACAGGCGCGGTAACTTGCGGTAACGCGGGGAAAGGACTATCTCGGAACCAGCTGCCCGAGAGGTCCGCCATGACCGTGATCCGCCGCAAGAACCGCATGCCCCATCCGATGTGTCCGCTGACGGACTGCATGGCCTTCATCGGCGGGGCCTGGACGCCCTATATCCTGTGGTATCTGGCCAGCGGGCCGCATCGCTTTTCGGAGCTGCGCAGCGCGATCCCGCTGATCTCGGCCAAGGTGCTGACCCAGCGCCTGCGCGAGCTGGAAGATCGGGGAATCCTGTCGCGCAACGTCGCCGAGACCTCGTCGCCGACGGTCGAATATGCGCTGACCGCGCTGGGGCAGGAATTCATGCCGGTGGTCCGCGCCATTGCCGAGGTGGGGCAAAAGCTCAAGGATCGTGCATCGGCCTGACCTCACGTCAAGAATCTTCCCTACCCGCGGTTGAGTGCTTGGCGGATGCGTCCGCATGCCCTAGCAATTGCACGTGCACGCCGAACAAAGGGCGGCCGACAACGGGAGGGGGATCGGATGCAGGCATTGCTTGCGTTCTCACGCGGGATCGACCGCGTGAACGAGGTGATCGGAAAATCGGTGATGTGGCTGATCCTGCTGGCGGTGCTCGTCAGCTCGGGCAATGCCATCGTGCGGAAGATTTTCAACTGGTCATCGAATTCGCTTCTGGAGATGCAGTGGTATCTCTTCGGTGCCGCCTTCATGGGGGCGGCGGCCTATACGCTGCAACAGAACGAACATATCCGCGTCGACATCCTGTATGGCAGTCTCAGCCGCCGGACCCAGCACTGGATCGACCTTGTCGGCCATATCGTCTTTGCCCTGCCCTTCGTGGTGCTGATGACATGGATGCTGATCCCCTATACCTGGCAGGCCTACAAGATCGGCCAGATCTCGACCAACGCGGGGGGCCTGCTGATCTGGCCGGCCCGCGCGATCCTGGCCGCGGGTTTCCTGATCCTGATCGCCCAGGTCCTGTCGGAAATCGTCAAGAAGATTGCCGTCATGCGCGGCGTGATCGAAGACCCGCATCCCTTCATCTCTGCCCATGAAGCCGCCGAGATCGAGGCCGAACAGATGGCACGGACGGTGGCCGAACTTGCCCCCGAGCCCGGACGGGAGACGCGCTGATGCTGGAGCTTATCGCCGTCAACATGGCCCCGATCATGTTCGCCAGCCTGATCGTCTTCCTGCTTCTGGGCTATCCGGTGGCTTTCTCTCTGGCCGCGAACGGGCTCATGTTCTTCGCCATCGGCGTCTGGCTGGCCCCCTTGTCGGAACACACGATCACGCTGGACTGGCCGCTTCTGTTCACCATGCCCGCGCGGCTCTGGGGCGTCATGTCGAACGAGACGCTGTTGGCGATCCCGTTCTTCACCTTCATGGGGTTCATCCTGGAGAAATCCGGCATGGCCGAGGATCTGCTGGACACCATCGGCCAGCTCTTCGGCCCGGTGCGCGGGGGACTGGCCTATGCGGTGATCTTCGTCGGCGCGCTTCTGGGCGGGCCTGCGGGCGTGGTCGCTGCGACTGTGATCTCGATGGGGCTGATCTCGCTGCCGATCATGCTGCGCTATGGCTATGACCGCCGCATCGCCAGCGGCGTGATCGCCGCCTCGGGCACGCTGGCGCAGATCATCCCGCCCTCGCTGGTGCTGATCGTGCTGGCCGACCAGATGGGCAAGTCGGTGGGCGACATGTATCTGGGCTCGCTGGTCCCCAGCCTGGTGCTGACCGGGCTCTACATGGTCTATGTGCTGATCATGACCATCATCCGGCCCTCGTCGATGCCGGCGCTGCCGCCCGAGGCGCGGACGCTGGGGTCGGGCGTGCCCTCGCTGATCGTGGCGCTGGCAGTGTCCTGCGTAGTCGCCTATGCCGCGCATCTCTGGCTTTACGATCGGCTGGGCGCCGATGCCGATGTCTATGGCGCGCTGATCGCCTCGGTCATCATCTACATCGTGGCGATCACCGACCGCAGGCTGAAGACCGGGGTGATGTCGCGGCTGGCGCAAGAGGTGATCATCGTGATGATGCCGCCGATGGCGCTGATCTTCCTGGTGCTGGGCACGATCTTCCTTGGCATCGCCACGCCCACCGAAGGCGCGGCAATGGGGGCGGCGAGCGCGCTCTTCCTGACCGCGATGAAGGGGCGGCTGACCTGGAGCCTGATGTATCAGGCGGTTCTGGCGACCACCAAGCTGACCTCGTTCGTGATGTTCATCCTTCTGGGCGCGCGGGTGTTCTCGCTCAGCTTCTACGGGGTGAACGGGCATCTCTGGGTCGAGCACCTGCTGACCTCGCTGCCGGGCGGGCAGCTGGGGTTCCTGATCGTGGTCTCGATCCTGGTGTTCTTCCTGGCCTTCTTCCTGGATTTCTTCGAACTGGCCTTCATCATCGTGCCGCTGCTCGCGCCGGCGGCCACGGCGCTGGGGATCGACCTGATCTGGTTCGGGGTGATCCTGGGGGTGAACATGCAGACCTCGTTCATGCACCCGCCCTTCGGCTTTGCGCTGTTCTACCTGCGATCCGTCGCGCCACGTGGGCCCTATACCGACAAGATCACCGGGGCGCGGCTGGCGGGGGTCACGACCGGGCAGATCTACTGGGGCGCGGTGCCCTTCGTGGTGATCCAGGTGCTGATGGTCGGGATCACCATCGCCTTTCCGTCGATGGTCATGCACTACAAGGGGGCGGAGGTGGACCTTTCGACCATCGAGATCAAGGTGCCGACCCTTACCCCCCTCGCCCCCGGCGTCGGCACGGCCCCTGCCCTGCCCGGCCCGAAACTCGGCGCACCGGTCGTCACCCCGTGAAACGAAAAGGCCCCGGAGTTTCCTCCGGGGCCTTTGCTTTCTGTGACGCGCTTACAGCTTGCCGGCCTGCTGCTGCGTCATCATGAAGACGTCGTAGTTGTATTCGGCGATCTGGGCGTTCAGGTAGGCGTCGCGGCGGAACGCATCCTGGCTGTCCTTGATCTTCTTGAAGGTCGCGTTCGTGGCCGAGACCTCGGCATAGGTCGCGTTCGCCGCGTCGAAGGCCGCCGACAGCACGTCCTGCGGCAGCGGCCGCAGCTGTGCGCCGTTGGCGACCAGCGATTTCAGCGCCGTCGGGTTCTTCCAGTCATAGTTCGACAGCATGTCGGCATTGGCCATCGAGCAGCCCGCCTTCAGGATCGCCTGATAGGCCGGGGTCAACTCGCCCCATTTCGCGAGGTTGATCATCGTCGCGATCGCCGGGCCGCCTTCCCACCAGCCGGGGTAATAGTAGTAGGGCGCGACCTTGTAGAAGCCGAGCTTCTCGTCGTCATAGGGACCGACCCATTCCGCCGCGTCGATGGTGCCCTTTTCAAGCGAGGGATAGATGTCGCCGCCGGCAATCTGCTGCGGCACGACGCCCAGCTTCTCGATCACCTTGCCGGCGAAGCCCCCGATCCGCATCTTCAGCCCCTGCAGGTCGGCGACCGAGTTGATCTCTTTCCGGTACCAGCCCGCCATCTGCACCCCGGTATTCCCCGCGGGGAAGGCGATCAGGTTCTGGGTGGCGTAGAACTCGTTCATCATGTCGATGCCGCCGCCGTGGTAGAACCAGGCGTTCATCATCCTGGCGTTCAGACCGAAGGGAACCGCCGCGCCAAGCGCGTAGGTCGGGTCCTTGCCCCAGAAGTAATAGGGCACCGTATGGCAGGCCTCGACCGTGCCGGATGACACCGCGTCGGCCGCTTCCAGACCGGGCACCAGTTCGCCTGCCGGGAAGACCTGGAGGGTGAATTTGCCATCGGTCGCTTCCGACACATAGTTCGACATCACTTCAGCCGCCCCGAAGATCGTGTCCAGCGATTTCGGGAAGGAGGACGTGACACGCCAGGTCACGGTCGGGGCTTCCTGGGCGATGGCGGGTGCTGCGAGCGTCGCGGCTCCGGCTGCCAGCCCGCCAACGGAAGCCTTGGTCAGAAATGAGCGTCGATCCATACAGTTCTCCTCCACTGTTCTGCCCGCCGCCGGTCGGATCACCCATGGCTGGGCTTTGGTCGGGAAACCCTAGAGAGCCTTCTGTGGCTTGAGAACCCAAATCTGCGGCCATGGCGGAAAACCCTGCCTTTACCCCGGGTCATCCGCTGCGCCGCTTTTCAACCCGCCCCTGTCGGCACTATGATCCGAGGGCAAATGCCTGTGTCTTCGGCATTGCCCGATTGCCGGGCAGTGCCGTTCAATCCAAGGCAGAATCAGCCGGTGGGGATCGCACCCGATGTTCAGCTATATCTCGCTTGGCACCCGCGACCTCGCCCGCGCCATCGCCTTCTATGATGCGGCGCTGGCGCCGCTTGGCCATGCCCGGATCGCCGGCTACGACCCGGACGGCAGCAGCGCGGCCTGGGGGCTGGACGACCCCGGCCCGCATCTCTGGATCACCCCGCCCTTCGACGGCAATCCGGCCAGTGTGGGCAACGGCACCATGGTCAGCCTGGTGGCACCGACCCGCGCGGCGGTGGACGCCTTCCATGCCGCCGCGCTGGCGCATGGCGGGACGGACGAGGGTGCGCCGGGCCTGCGCCCGCAGTATGGGCCTTCGTTCTACGCCGGTTACGTCCGCGACCCCGACGGCAACAAGCTGAACGCGGTCTGTTATGGCCCGGAGTGACCGGTCTCACCAGCCGAAATGCGAAAGTTGCGCAGCGCGACAGCCTGTCGCAATAAAAGTTCAAAATCTGCGCCATAATGCGACATTTTCGTATTGCAAATCCGGTTGACGACCGGCATATCCGCCCCTACTGTTCCGACCGAACGTGAAGGGAATGGGCCAATGGCCAGACTTCTTGTCATCGTAGGAAGGAAGCGCATGGGCCGGTG
>NZ_DAIQAT010000124.1:0-10440 GCF_036781545.1 Tabrizicola sp. | reverse complement strand
TTCTCGCCATAGCCGCGCGGGCGGATGTTGGCCTTGCGCGGCTTCGGTTCGACCAGGTCGAACTCCAGCCCCTTCTCGGCGGCATAGGCCTCGGCCTCCTCCCGCGTCTCGAACTTCAGCCGCACCTGCGCCTGCGTGTCCGAGGACGAGGTCCAGCCCATCAGCGGATCGACCTCGCGTTCCGAGGCCGGGCCGAATTCCAGCACCCATTGGTGGGTCTTGGCGGTGCCGGACTGCATCGCGGTCCGGGCGGGCTGATAGATGCGGGCGCGCATGGAACGATCCTCCGAGGCTGCGCTTCGTGTTAGCCGAAGCGTCCCGCAAAGCGCAAGCGTCACCTGCGGCGGAAAAGGCTGCCGGTCAGCGTCAGGGAGTGTGGGGTGGGGTAGGGTCGACGCCGACCGGCAGCTTCAGTTGCTGCTTGCCGGGACAATCTGACCGAAGCTTCCCTCAATATCAACCTGAAGTTGCAAGGTTCGCGCGAAAATCTCGCGATCCTAGGCCTGCCGCTGCTGCAACCGGATGATCCGGTAGCGGTTGAAGCGCCGGAAGGCTTCCGATGTCCGGCTGGTGCCGGTCAGCCGCTGCATCAGATTGTCGCGGCGCTTGCGTGACAGGAAAAGCCCGATGACCTTCGCCAGCGCCCAATGCGCCGTGGGCCGCTTGCCGCGAATCTCGTCCGACACCCGCGTCACCCCTTGCCCCAGAACATGGAACAACGCCTGCTCCAGGTCGATGGAAGGCGCGACGGCATCGGTGATGTCCTCCTCCGCCTCGACCGCGAAGGCCGAACCCGCCACCGCCGCCTCGAACGATGCCAGATGGTGTCCGCCCCCCGGCTGCGGCCCATGCGCCTCGCGGCCCTGATAGGCTTCGGTGCGGAAGCAGTCGGCGATCAGCACCTTGCCGCCGGGGGCCAGCAGCCGCGCGCATTTCGGCAGGCTCTCGGCCAAAGGAATGTACTGGAAGCTTTCCGAGAACAGGCACAGGTCATAGGGTCCCTGGCCCTGGAACGCCTCGAAGGTGCACTCATGCACCACCGCACCCTTGGCCGTCTCCCGGCACCGTGCCGCCAGGAAGGGCGAGGGCACCACGATCTCCACCGAATGGCCCAGCGCGAGCAGTTTCTTCGCCGTCTCGCCCGCGCCCCCGCCGATATCCAGGATGCGCAGCCGACCCTCGGGAAGATAGCCGAACAGCTTCGCCGTATAGCCGTCCTGCGCCGCCCGCAGGTTTCCGGCCGTCACCTCCAGCCCGGTCCACAGCCCGTAGTGCAGGTTCTCCGCCCCGGTCAGCCAGCGGATGAACGCCAGCCCCACATCCAGCCCCACGGCCCGCGTGTCGATCTTTTCAGCCATCAGTCACCTCTGACCGCGAGCCTTAGCCGCTCACCCCGGTTTCGGCAACGGTTTCGCCCACACCTGCGGATCGCCGCTTGAATTGGAACAAAAACGGATCAAATCTGTCCTGTCCCGACTCCCCCGAAGGCTGCCCGATGCCGCACAACAACTCGAATGCCCTGACCGAACGCCCCGAGGTGCTGACCCGGCCCAAGCTGGAGGGCGGGCGCCGCTTCGTCCTGTCCACCCCGTTCCAGCCCGCCGGCGACCAGCCCAAGGCGATCGTCGAACTGACCCAGGGTGTGAACGCGGGCGACCGCGACCAGGTGCTTCTGGGTGCAACCGGCACCGGCAAGACCTTCACCATGGCCAAGGTGATCGAGGAGACGCAGCGCCCCGCCATCATCCTCGCGCCGAACAAGACGCTGGCCGCGCAATTATATGGGGAATTCAAGGGCTTCTTCCCCGACAACGCGGTGGAATATTTCGTCAGCTACTACGACTACTACCAGCCCGAGGCCTATGTCGCCCGCACCGACACCTATATCGAGAAGGAATCCCAGATCAACGAACAGATCGACCGGATGCGCCACTCGGCTACAAGGGCGCTTCTGGAACGCGACGACGTGATCATCGTCGCCTCGGTCTCCTGCATCTACGGCATCGGCTCGGTGGAAACCTATTCGGCGATGACCCAGGATCTTGTCGTCGGCCAGATCTACGATCAGCGCAAGGTCATGGCCGAGCTTGTCGCCCAGCAATACCGACGTCTGGAAGCCGCCTTCCAGCGCGGCGCCTTTCGCGTCCGGGGCGACTCGCTCGAAGTCTGGCCCGCCCACCTCGAAGACCGCGCCTGGCGCTTCTCCTTCTTCGGCGAGGAACTGGAATCCATCGTCGAATTCGACCCGCTCACCGGGGCGAAGACCGACAGCTTCAAGCAGATCCGCATCTACGCCAACAGCCACTACGTCACCCCGCGCCCGACGCTGCAACAGGCGATCACCGGCATCAAGGACGAGCTGTTCCACCGCCTCAAGCAGCTGGAATCCGAAGGAAAGCTGCTGGAGGCGCAGCGCCTGGAGCAGCGCACCCGCTTCGACCTGGAAATGCTGGAGGCCACCGGCTCCTGCGCCGGGATCGAGAACTATTCCCGCTACCTCACCGGCCGCGCGCCGGGCGAGCCGCCGCCCACGCTTTTCGAATTCATCCCCGACCACGCCATCGTCTTCGCCGACGAATCCCACGTCTCCGTCCCCCAGATCGGCGGCATGTATCGCGGCGACTTCCGCCGCAAGTTCACCCTGGCCGAACACGGCTTCCGCCTGCCGTCCTGCATGGACAACCGCCCGCTCAAGTTCGAGGAATGGGATGCGATGCGTCCGCAATCCGTCTTCGTCTCCGCCACCCCCGCGGCGTGGGAACTGGAACAGACCGGCGGCGTCTTCACCGAACAGGTGATCCGCCCGACCGGTCTTCTGGACCCGCCCGTCGAAATCCGGCCCGTGGAGATGCAGGTTGACGACCTTCTCGACGAAATCCGCAAGGTCTCGGCCCGGGGCCTGCGCACCCTCGTCACCGTCCTGACCAAGCGCATGGCCGAGGACCTGACCGACTACCTGCACGAACAGGGCATCCGCGTCCGCTACATGCACAGCGACATCGACACGATCGAGCGGATCGAGATCCTGCGCGACCTCCGCCTCGGCGCCTTCGATGCGCTGGTCGGGATCAACCTCCTCCGCGAGGGGCTGGACATCCCGGAATGCGGGCTGGTTGCGATCCTCGATGCCGACAAGGAGGGCTTCCTGCGGTCCGAAACCTCTCTCATTCAGACCATCGGGCGCGCGGCGCGGAACGCCGATGGCCGTGTGATCATGTATGCCGACCGCATCACCGGCAGCATGGAGCGCGCCCTCGCCGAGACCAATCGTCGCCGCGAAAAGCAGATGGCCTACAATGTGGAACATGGCATCACCCCCGAGACGGTGAAGAAGAACGTCGAGGACGTGCTGGCAGGCCTCTGGCAGGGCGATACCGACCAGAGCCGGATCACCACCCGCGTCGACAAACCTCTGGTCGGCCAGAACCTCGCCGCCCATCTCGACGCGCTGCGCACCCAGATGCGCAAGGCGGCCGAAAACCTGGAGTTCGAGGAAGCCGCCCGTCTACGCGACGAGGTCAAGCGGCTGGAAGCCGTGGAACTGGCGGTGGCCGACGACCCCTTCGCCCGGCAAGAGGTGATCGAGGAGGCGGTGGTCGAGGCGACGAAGCAGTCAGGCCGCTCGACCGGCGGACGGGCCGGGCAGCGCGGCGGGAAGCGGTCGAGGGGGCGGAGGTGACTCCGTTCCAAGCAGGGCGACGAAAGGGAGAGAAGTCATGACCGGAAATATCCGTATCGGCGTCGGCGGCTGGACTTACGAACCCTGGCGCGACAATTTCTATCCCGCCGGGCTGCGCCAGGCCGACGAACTGGCCTTCGCCGCCAAGGCCCTGACCGCGATCGAGGTCAACGGCACCTATTACGGCACCCAGAAACCGGAAACCTTCGCCAAATGGGCGAAAGAGACCCCCGAAGGCTTCGTCTTCACCCTAAAGGCGCCGCGCTTTGCCACTTCCCGCCGCGTGCTGGCCGAAGGCGGCGAATCCATCGCCCGCTTCCTCGCCTCCGGCCTGACCGAGCTGGGCCCGAAGCTTGGCGCGATCAACTGGCAACTGCCGCCGACGAAGAAGTTCGATCCCGAAGACATGGCAGCCTTCCTCGACCTCCTGCCCGACCGGCTGGGGGGCCTGCCGCTGCACCACGCCATCGAGGCCCGGCACGAGAGCTTCGCCTGCGACGCCTTCACCACCCTCCTGCGCGACCGGGGCATCGCCGCCATCCAGGCCGCCGACAGCGATTATCCCCAGATCGCCGTCGCCACCGCGCCCTTCGCCTATCTCCGCATCATGGGCACGCGGGAGGACGAGCCGCTCGGCTATTCCGAGGCCGACCTCGACCATTGGGCCGACCGCCTGCGCGACATGGCCCGGACGCGGGACGTGTTCCTCTTCGTCATCTCCGGCTACAAGGCGGCGAACCCCGCGGCCGCCCAGGCCCTGCTGAAGCGGCTCTAAGGGGCCGATTCGCCCCTCACGGTTAACAGCCTTGCGCCCATACTCGCGTATGGACGCAATCCATACCCGATCCAGACGGTTCCCAGACCCGAAAATCGCTGCTAACCCCCTGAATTAACGCGCGGCGGTCAGAAAACCCCCACCACCTCGTACATCACCGGCTCGAACCCCCGGCACAGCTCGTTGATCCTGCGGTTGCGCTCGCGCATCTCCGGCGTCCGCAGCATCGCCTGATAGTCCTCGCGCCGCTGCCATTGGCTGTAGTTGCAGATCCGCGTCCGCGCGTCGTTCATGTGCAGCCCGGCGGCAAGGAAGCCCGGCTGGTTGCGGATGCATTCGCGATAGGCGGCCTCCAGCGCCTCGACCAGGTCGAAGGCCATCGCGGGGGTCGTCTCGAAGGTGGTGATCACGGTTTGTCCTTGGAAATCCTTGACAATCCTGGGCATGTCGGCCTCCCTTTCCTGCGTCAAGGATGGCACGAACCGGGGGCAAAGGCATGAAGTTTCTCGATCCGAACGACCCCTTCTTCGCCCGCGCCTGGGTGCGCTGGATCACGGTGCTGGTACCGCTCGGCTGGGCGGGGGTAGAGTTCTGGCAGGGCGCGCCGATGTGGGGCGTGCTGTTCCTGGCGGCCGGGCTCTATGCGGGCTGGATGCTCTTCTTCAACCGCAAGGCGGATTAGTCCATCCAGCCCGGCTCCGGCAGGTCCAGCGCCTGCGGGTCGGAGAGGTAGATCCCGCCAAGTATCAGGAAAATAACGACAATCACCGCACCGGCAATCTTCCAGGCCGACCAGGGCCGCTCGCCCTGCACCTCGCCGGTCTGGCCGTTGACCAGGAAGCGATAGCTCTTGCCGTTGTATTTGTAGGCCGCCATCCAGACCGGCAGCAGGATGTGCTTGAAGGTCTCGTCCGACCAGTCGGTGTCGACTCCATGAACCCGCTGCTCGTCCCCGCCGATGTCGCGGCGAACGTCCTGCAGGATCACCCGCGACATCTGGTCCCGGGCCTCGGCATGGCCATCGGCAAGCGGAACGGTGTAGCCTTCTGACTGGAATCCGGCAAGAAATTCAGGGGTATAGGGGGTCAGCGCGCCCAGATCCCAAGGGGTCAGTTCGTTGCCCAGCCGCGTGGGCAGGCTGCGCGAAGCCATCACCAGCACGTCGTCGAAATCCCGCGCGACGCGGCCCGAGGCGGAATACCAGCGTGTTCGGCGGACCTGTTCCTGCCGGGTCTCCATCCGGCCGTTGACCCGGACCTGCACCGTGCGCGTTTCGTAGTAATACTCGCCCCGCTCGCCGGAATAGCGGCTGGCGGTGTCGGCGTCGAAGGTCCAGAACGGGACGTAGACCCCGTTCAGCGCCCGGCCCTTGCGGGCATATTCCAGAAGCGTGCCGGGCGCGAACCAGAGGCTGCCCATCCAGGCCACCATCGCCTTGCGCGCCTCAGGTTCGGTCAGGACGAAGGGCACCAGCGCCTGGGGTTTGATATGACGCGTGGTGCCGGTATCAAGCACCACGGGCGTCGCGCAGAACGGGCATTCGGTGGCATGGGTCGCCCCTGTGATCTCCACCAGCGCGCCGCAGTTCGGGCAGGTGGTGGTGCGCATCTCGACCATCTCGCCCCTGGGCAGATCGTCGCGCAGTCCCCTTGCAAGATCAAGCTCTTGCAGCGCCCTGGCACGCGACCTGGGCACCTCGGCCGGGATGTCCTGCACATGGCCGCAATGGTCGCAGACCAGCCGCGTCTGCCCCGGTGCGTAGCGCAGTTGCGCCCCGCACTGTTCGCAGGGCCAGCGGTATTCGTCCTGCGGCATGACCGGACGTCAGGGTTTCGGTGGCGGCGGAGGCACGCTGTCCAGAAGCCGGGCCAGCTCGGTCTCGGCGGCCATCTTCCAGCCGTCCTGCCCCGGGCTCCAGACCATTGTCGCGCGGGTCAGCCGACCCTCTGCGGCGGCCCTGGCAAGCTCGGCCTCGCCGAACGGCCCCGAGGTTGCGCCATCCACCGCCAGATGCCATTGCTTGCCCGCAGGCGGCGGCGGGGGAGGGGGCGGCGGGGCGGCGGTGGCGGCCCCGGGCTGCGCGCCCCATGGCCCCATGTTCTGCGCCATGCTCGCCCCCATGCCCATGCCCATCCCGGCCCCCATCGCCGAGCCCATGGCCGATCCCGGCTGGCTCATGCTTTCTGCCGCGTTGTACTGCATGTAACGGTTCAGATCGCCCACCACGCCCATCGAGGTGCGCTTGTCCAAAGCCTTCTCCACCTCGTCCGGCAGGCTGATGTTCTCGATGTAGAATTCCGGGATGGAGAGGCCGTATTCCGCCACCTTGGGCGCGATGGCATTGGCGATGATCTTGCCGAGGTCCGAGAGGTTCGCGGCCATGTCCAGCACCGGGATGCCTGACTTCGCCAGCACCTGAGACGCTTCCTGCACGATGATGTTGCGAACCTGCGAACTGATTTCGTCCGCTGTGAATTCGCCATCCGTGCCGACGATCTCGGTCATGAACTTGCCGGGGTCCGAGACCCGCATCGAATAGGTCCCGAAGGCGCGCAGGCGGACCGGGCCGAACTCCGGGTCGCGGGCCATGATCGGGTTCTTGGTGCCCCATTTCTGGTCGTTGAACCGGGTGGTCGAGACGAAATAGACCTCGGACTTGAAGGGCGACTGGAAGCCATGATCCCAGTGCTGCAGCGTGGTCAGCACCGGCATGTTGTTGGTTTCCAGCACGTAGAGACCGGGGGTGAACACATCCGCCAGCTGACCTTCGTGGATGAAGACCGCCGCCTGCCCCTCGCGCACCGTGAGCTTCGCGCCGTATTTGATCGCCTGTCCGCGCCGGTCGAAGCGCCAGACCATCGTGTCGCGCGTGTCATCCAGCCAGGAGATGACGTCGATGAACTCGCCCTTCAGGAAATCGAAGACCATGGCAGATGCCCTTGTTAGCGTTTGGGAACTTGAACAGAAGACCCCGTCTTGGGCAATTTCTCGCCCGCGGTCGGTCCATTCGGGGAAGCTTTCTCGGTGCCTCGGACCGTGGTAGCGGGACCGGACTTGGGATCCTTGATCACCGCCCAACTGCCGCCGGAACGGCTGGGTTGATACCCATCAACCAGAACGCGCCTGTTCATCATCGTTCCTTTCAGGTTCCAGAAATTCGATTGACCGCATTCCGTTCAACGAAAGCAATGCGCCCCGCGGCGGGGTTTTTTCGTACCACTGACCGTCATCCTGGACCTCATATATGCGTTCGAGGTAGAGATCGCTACGTTCGCTGTCATTGGCGGCAAGGGAATTCTCGCCGTAATAGCCCTGAATGCGGGTGCCATCTTCATAGGTTACGATCGCGAAACCCTCAACCTCGTGAACCGTGAAGGCGAAGTCATAGGCCCGTCTCCGCGGACTCTGGATCGGCATCGACAGCCGACGCAGGACGGCCCGGTTCCACCCGCGCGAGAGGCTCAGCCCGAAGCACAGACCCAGCAGCGCAGGCAGTACAAGCACTTCGGCAAGAAAGGCCGCCCGGCCCTTTGGCAGGGGAATGCCGATGATCGGTATCAGCCAGATCAGCGTCTGATAGACCAGCTGATTGACCAGACTCAAGACGACGGCCTCGATCACCATCTCGCTGAGCCGCGGGCGCTCGCCTACCGCAAAGGCAGAGCGAAGCCAGATGATGATGAGTCCGGCCAGAAGGAAGCGAGCAAAGAAGTCGAAATTGTTCGGATTGATTAGGTCGATCATCGGTCAACTGTCGCCGCCGGTCATCCGGCGCGCAAGGGATTCGACGATGGGCCGCGCTTCCGCCGCAGACATGCCGGGGCGCAGCTCGGGGCTGTAGAGGATGCGCAGCATCATCTCGTCCTGGTCGGTCAGCAGCGCGAATTCCTCGTCGTCGTTGAAAATCGAGGGTCGTGCGCGGGGGGAATCGTTCGGCAGGCCAAGGCCTTGCGTCACTTCCTCATGCATGCAGGAGAGCCGCAACAGGTCGGGGTGCTCGGCCCGGATCACCGCGAAGGCCCGCGTATAGGCGCCCGAGTTGCCCGCGGCCATCGCATAGACCAGGCAATAGGTCGACCGGGGCATCTGGGTGATCCCCGCCACATCCCCAGGCGAGAGGCCGGGCAGGGTGGCGTTGATCACCGGTCCCAGCGCCTCGCGTTCATCCTCGGACACGATATAGACGAAGAAGTTCGGGTTGCGCTCGTCGACCACCATCGAATGGCCGGTGATCTGGGCCAGCCGGGCCACGAAACTGCCGATCCGCGCGCGGTCGGTGGCCTGGCGGTCCGGCGGAACGCTTGCCCCGAAGCGGATGGCGACGCGGATCGGCACCTCCCACCGGCGCAGGCGGCTTTCGGTTTCCTCGCGGACGAACCCGCCCGGGGCGCGGCGGTACTCGTCGTAAAGCGCCACGCGCATGAAGTTTTCGGTCAGGGTCCGGGCACTGACGGGAATCCCTTCGCCGCCATCCGTCCGCAGCATCCCCTGGCTCAGGAGCAGTTGCTGGACCTGGGCATAATAGGTTGCCGCCGCCACGCTTTTCGCGCTCGGCGCGGCGGGAATGACCGGCACCGGCGCGGGGGGCGGGACGGGGACAGGGCTCAGGCAGGCAGCCAGCACAAGGCAGGCGGCCAAGGTCCCCAGCGACCGGACTGTTCCTGTGGCTGCCATCCCGTCCCGCTTGCCCCTCAGGCCCCGGTCGCAGGCGCGGTCTGCCGCGCCCTGGCCGAGGCCAGCGTGTCGCGCAGCTCGGCCTCCATCTTCACCAGCTCCGCCTCGGCCGCCGCACGCTTGGCCTTGCCCTCGTCGGCGATGGCCAGGCTTTCGTTGATCGTCGCGATCAGCGTCGCATTCGCCTGCTTCACCGTCTCGATGTCGAAGACACCGCGTTCCATCTCCTCGCGCACCACCTTGTTGGCCTGCTGCAGGTTCTCGGCATTCGACTTCAGCAGCTCGTTCGTCAGGTCGTTCGCACCGCGCACCGCCTCGGCGGCTTCCTTCGACCGCTGGATCGTCACCGCCTGCGCCAGCTGCGTCTCCCACAGCGGGACCGTGTTCACCAGCGTCGAGTTGATCTTCGTCACCAGCGACTTGTCGTTCTCCTGCACCAGCCGGATCGAGGGCAGCGACTGCATCGTCACCTGCCGCGTCAGCCGCAGGTCATGCACCCGACGCTCCAGATCGTCGCGCGCGGCGCGCAGGTCGCGCAGTTCCTGCGCCTTCATCACCTTGTCGGCCTCAGGCGCGGCAGCGACCTCGGCCTCCTTGGCGGGAATGGTCTTGCCGTCGACCTCGGCCAGCTTCGCCTCGCCGGCCGCGATGTACAGCGCCAGTTCGTTGTAGAAGCTCAGGGTCTTGTCATACAGCACGTCCAGGCTCTTGATGTCCTTCAGAAGCGTGTGCTCATGGGTCAGGAGATCGCCGGTGATCTTGTCGATCTGGCCCTGCACGGTCTCATAGCGGGCGACGAACTTGGCGAAGGGCGCGGTGCGGCCCAGCAGGCGCTCCCACCAGCTCGCCTTGCGCCGCAGGTCCAGCTCGCTGACCGCAAAGCCGCGGATCGTGGTGACGATGTTGCGAAGCGAGTCGCCCGCCGGACCCACGTCCTTGTTCTTCACGTCCTGCAGCATGGCCTGGCTGATCACCTGCAGCTCCGCCTGGGCCGACGACCCGAACGAGATGATCGACTGGGTATTGCCCAGATCGACCTCGGCCATCCGCTTCCGGATCGCCTCGGCCTGGTCGGCAGGGGCGGCTTCCAGCGGCACCACCTCGGCCATCGGCTCGGGCAGGATCACGGCGTTGACCTTCTCGACCTCGGTCAGAAGGGCGGCGGCGTTGGCTTGGACGGTTTCGGACATGGGCACTCCCCTTGGGGTTCAATGATCAAGCTGCAGACGCTCGCGCAGCACGGCGACTTCCACATCCAGATCGGTGCGGTTGTTCGACAGGAAGTCGGTGGTCTTCTGCGCGAAGGTGGTTT
>NZ_DAIQAT010000123.1:0-10487 GCF_036781545.1 Tabrizicola sp. | reverse complement strand
GACGCGCTCACCCGCCTTGGCGCCCCAGCGGTTCGCATAGGCCCGTAGCGCCCCCGCCAGCATGATGCCGGGGCGGTCGTTGTTCTCGAAGGCGACGGGGCGTTCGGTGGCGCCCCCGGCGAGGATCGCGCGCTTGCTGTAGATGCGCCACAGGATCTGGCGGGGCTTGCCCTTTACGGGAATGGCAAGGTGGTCGCTGACCCGTTCGACCGCACCATAGATGCCGTGGTCGAAGGCACCGATGACCGTGGTTCGGGTCATCAGCCGGACATTCGGCAGCGAGGCCAGCTCCGCCACCACGCCCGACGCCCAGTCCGCGCCATGCGCCTGGCCGACAGAGAGAGTCTCGGCATTGAGGCGACCGCCCATGCGGAAGTCCTCGTCCGCAAGGATCACCCGTTTGCCTGCCCGCCCGGCGGTCAGGGCGGCCATCAACCCGGTCGGACCGGCCCCGATGAGCAACAGGTCGCAATGAAGGAAGCCCTTGTCGTAGTCGTCTGGGTCTTCCTCGCGCGTGATCGAGCCAAGCCCTGCCGCGCGGCGGATGATCGGCTCATAAAGCTTTTCCCAGAAGGACTTGGGCCACATGAAGGTCTTGTAGTAGAAGCCCGCCGCGAAGAAGGTGGAGAGCTTGTCGTTGATCCCCATCGCGTCGAAGCGAAGGCTGGGCCAACGGTTCTGGCTGCGCGCGTCGAGGCCGTCGAAAAGCTCTGCCACCGTGGCGCGGGTGTTCGGCTCCTGCCGTCCGCCGCTGCGCAGCTCGACCAGCGCGTTCGGCTCTTCCGAGCCGGAGGAGATCGGCCCGCGCGGGCGGTGGTACTTGAAGCTGCGGCCCATCAGGCGGACACCGTTCGCCAGGAGCGCAGAGGCCAGCGTGTCGCCGGGATGACCCTGGTAGGGAATGCCGTCGAAGGTGAAACGGAGCGTCTTCGTGCGGTCGATCTGGCCGCCTTCAATGCGATGCGACTGGCTCATTTCGACCGCCCCTTGCTGCGCGCCACGTCGCGCGCCAGTTCAACCCGTGTGATCTCATGCGTGACGGTATTGCGGGTGACGACCAGCCACGACCGGTCACCCTGTTCGTGATACCAGAGCTCGCGATGTTCGCCCGCCGGGTTGGTCCGCTGGTAGAGATAGTCGTGGAAGGCCTCGACGCCCGCGGTCATGCCGTCGGGCCGTTCGATGAGGCTGGCGTCGCCGAGGTAGACGAATTCCTGCGCGTCGCGCGGGCCGAGGATCGGATGTTGAATGATCATTCGTGTTCGCCTTCAATGCAGGTTCGGCTGGGCGCCCTGGCCCTTTTCGTCGATCATCAGCCCTTTGAGGAACCGGTCGAACCGATAGGCCGTGGCGGTCTTGTGGGGTTCGTCCTTGGCCAGAAGATGCGCGAAGCACCAGCCCGAGGCCGGGGTGGCCTTGAAGCCGCCATAGCACCAGCCGCCGTTGAAATAGAGCCCCTCGACCCCGGTCCTGTCGATGATCGGCGAGCCGTCCATCGACATGTCCATGATCCCGCCCCAGGTCCGCAGAAGCCGCACGCGACCGATGGCGGGCATCAGCGCCATGCCGCCCTCGGCGACGTCCTCGATCACCGGCAGGTTGCCGCGTTGGGCATAGGAGTTGTAGCCGTCGATATCGCCGCCGAAGACAAGGCCGCCCTTGTCGGACTGGCTGACGTAGAAATGCCCGGCGCCGAAGGTCATCACCCCGTCAATCAGCGGCTTCAGCCCTTCGGAAACGAAGGCTTGCAGGACGTGGCTTTCCATCGGCAGCCGCATTCCGGCATGGGCCATCACCTTCGAGGACGACCCGGCGACAGCGACACCCACCTTCTTGGCGCCGATGAAGCCGCGCGTCGTCTCCACCCCCCGGATGCGACCATTCTCGATCCGCATCCCCGTCACTTCGCAGTTCTGGATCAGGTCGACGCCCCTCTGGTCCGCGCCGCGCGCATAGCCCCAGGCCACCGCGTCGTGCCGCACCGTGCCGCCGCGCGGCTGCATCAGCGCACCCTTGATCGGGAAGCGGGCGTTGTCGAAGTTGAGCCAGGGATACATCGCGCGCACTTCGTCGCGGCTCAGCATCCGCGCGCCGGCGCCGTGCAGGATCATCCCGTTGCCGCGCCGGGTGAAGGCATCGCGCTGCGCGTCGGTGTGGATCAGGTTGATGATGCCGCGCTGGCTGACCATGGCGTTGTAGTTGAAATCCTGCTCCAGCCCTTCCCAGAGCTTCAGCGAGAATTCGTAGAACGGTTCGTTCCCGTCGAGGAGGTAGTTCGAGCGGATGATCGTCGTGTTCCGCCCCACGTTGCCGCCGCCGAGATAACCCTTCTCCAGCACCGCGATGCGGGCCTGGCCGAATTCCTTGGCAAGGTAATAGGCCGTGGCCAGCCCATGGCCGCCGCCGCCGATGATGATGTAGTCGTATTCGGCCTGGGGGGTGGGGTCGCGCCAGACGGGTTTCCAGCCCTTGTGGCCGGTAAGTGCCTCGGCAATGACCCGAAATCCGGAATAGCGCACGGCGGTCCTCCTGCTTCTGGGCTGTTCTAGGCCCGTTCAGTCAGAGGGGGCCACCGGTTTTCGCCATCGCTGCAGTCGTTTTCGCCACCGCCACTGTTCGTGATGGATCAGGGGGCGGCCGCAGCTTCGACCGCCGCGAAGGGCGACCAGGTCGGCGGAAGTTTGGCGACCTGTTCCTGTGCCCAGGCGAAGAGGACGAGGATCGTGGTAGCGGAGAGAAGCATCTGCATGGCAAGCCTCAGGACGATATGTTCACGTCCTGTTCTGCCCGATTCTGCTTGCCAACCCGTTAACCATGCGCCCAGGTCGGGCTTTACAATTTGGCAAGGAATGCTCATCATTCTGGGCATACGGTAGCTGCTTTCTTTCAGGGTCCTCACCTTGAAAACGACCCGGCGGAGTTGCTGCTCCGCCGGGTCTCCTTCATTTCAGGGTCAGGCCCCGATCAGAAGGCGGATGATTGCGATCAAAAGCATTGCTGCCGCGATCGCCACCATCCAACTCCGATAGCTTTTCTCTCCCAGTTTCCTCACCTCCGTTCACCGCAAAGGGTTGCGGCGGGATCTAGGGCGGGAAGGTTAACCGGGGCTTACGCCACCAGCGCCTCCGCCTTCTTCAGGTCGACAGACACCAGCTGCGATACTCCCTGTTCCTGCATCGTCACGCCGAACAGGCGGTCCATCCGCGCCATGGTCACGGCGTGATGGGTGATGATCAAAAAACGCGTCTCGGTGCGACGGGTCATCTCGTCCAGCAGATCGCAGAAGCGGGTGACGTTGGCGTCGTCCAGTGGCGCGTCGACCTCGTCCAGCACGCAGATCGGGGCGGGGTTCGCGAGGAACACGCCGAAGATCAGTGCCAGCGCGGTCAGGGTCTGCTCGCCGCCCGACAGAAGGGAGAGCGTCGCCAGCTTCTTGCCCGGCGGCTGGCACAGGATCTCCAGCCCCGCCTCCAGCGGATCGTCGGATTCGACCAGCACCAGCCGGGCCTCGCCGCCGCCGAAGAGATGGGTGAAGAGAGTGGAGAAGTTGGCGTTCACCTGCTCGAAGGCGGTCAGCAGGCGCTCGCGACCCTCCTTGTTCAGGCCCGCGATCCCGGCGCGGAGCTTCTTCACCGCCTCTTCCAGGTCGGACTTTTCGGTGGCCAGCGCGTCATATTCGGCCTCGACCGCTTTGGCATCCTCCTCGGCACGCAGGTTCACCGCCCCCAAGGCCTCGCGCTGGCGCTTCAACCGGCTGACGTCATGGTCCAGCGTTTCGGCATCGGGCATTTTGTCGGGGTCGGTGCGCAAGGAGGTGAGGAGTTCATCTGGCGTCCGGTCATCTTCCTCGGCGATACGTTCCGCCGCCAGCGCCACGCCTTCGCGCGCCGCGTCCAGCCGCGCTTCCGCCCGGGCGCGGGATTCGCGGGCCTCGCCGGCCAGCCGTTCCGACTCGCGCTCGGCCATCGCGGCGTCGCGCAGGGCGCCCTCGGCCCCGGCCAGGGCATCCGCCGCCTTGCGCCGCCGCTCCTCGGCCGCGTCGATGGCCTCGACCAGTTCGTCCCGCTTGGCGGCGATCTCCTCGGGCGCGAGCATCGCTTCGGCCAGTTCCTCCTCGGTCTCGGCCCGGCGCTCGGTCAGTTCCTCAGTACGGCGCGAGGCGGTTTCCAGCCGGTGCTTCCAGCCGGACAGTTCCTTCACCGCCTCCTGCCGCCGCCTGACGCGCGCCTCGCCCTCGCGGCGCACTTCGTCCTGATGCGAACGGCGGGTCATCATGGTGATCCGGGCGGCCTCGACGGTGATCTTCGCGGCCTCCACCGCCCCCCGCGCAGCATCCAGATCGCCGAGGTCCGACACCGCCGCCTCGGCCTCTTTCAGCCGGGCGCGGGCGGCCATCGCCTCGTCCTCGAAGCGGCTGACGGCAAGCTTCGCGGCTTCCAGCTTGCCCCCGGCGATGGAACGATCGGCTTCGGCCCGCGCCAGCGCCCGGTTCGACTCAGCCAGACGGGCATCGGCGGCCCGGCGGGCGTCGCGGGCGCGCTGGTCGGCGCTGGCCAGCTCCGCCAGCCGCGCCTGCAAGGCCTCATGCGCCTGCCGCGCACCATCGGCCCGGGCCGCGACCTCTTCCAGATCGCGCTTCAACTGCACCAGACGGTTCAATTGCTGCAAGCGCAGGGCGGCGGCAGAGGGCGCATCCTCGGCCCCGGCGCGGAACCCGTCCCAGCGCCAGAGATCGCCCTCGACCGAGACAAGGCGCTGGCCGGGGCGCAGCGCGGCTTGCAACTGAAAACCCTTTTCACGGCTGACGAGCCCGATCTGCGACAGGCGCCGCGCCAGCACCGCCGGGGCCTTCACCCGTGTGGTCAGCACCTCGGCTCCGGCGGGAAGCGGCTGAGGATCGTCATAACCCGGCAGCACTGCCCAGCCCGACCGGGCATCGCCGGCAACCTCGGGCGCGCGCAGGTCGTCGGCCAGCGCCGCGCCCAGCGCCTTCTCATAGCCCGGCTCCACCTCCAGCCGGTCCAGCAACTGATGCCCGGCCTGCGCCTCGCGCTCCACCAGCCGCGCCAAGGCCGCGACCTCGGCCCGCAGCGCATTGGCCTCGCCCTCGGCGGAAGAGCGCGCCGCCCGCGCCTCGGCCTCGCGGCCCTGCGTTTCGGCGCGCGCAGTCTCGGCGGCCTCCAGTGCAGCCTCGGTCGCTTCGCCTTCGGCAAGGGCCGCTTCCTGCGCCTCCTCGGCGGCCTCGAAGGCCTCGCCTGCCGTGTCTACCGCGTCCGCAGCCGCCGTCACCGCCTCGCGCGCCGACGCAGCCTGTTCTTCCGCCCGGTCCAGCACCGAGCGCGAATCGGCCAGCATCCTTTGGGTCGACTGATGCCGCGCCGCCAGCCGCGCCGCATCCTCGGTCAGCTCGGAGAGCGAGGTCTCGCGTTCGGCCAGCACCGCCCCGGCCTCGCGCGCGGCTTCCACCGCTTCGGCCAACTTCTCGTCATGCCCGTCATGGGCGCGGGCCAGCTGCTCGATCTCCCAGTCCAGCCGCCCGATCACCTCGCCCGCATCGCGGTTCAGGCCCGCCTCGCGTTCCATGTCGCGCGACAGCTGGTCGATGCGACCGCGCAGGGCGTCGATCTGCGCCAGCGCGCGGGCCTCCTGGTCGCCCAAGGCATCACGCTGCAACACCAGCCGTTGCAGGATGGCGGAAGCAATCGCCTCTTCCTCGCGCTTCGGCGGCAGCGCATCCTCGGCCGCTTCCCGCGCCTTGCCCGCGCCGCGTGACGCCGCCTCGGCCTGCCCTTGCGCGATCAACCGCTCGCGCAGGGCCCCCTCGGCCTCTGACCGCGCCTGATCCGCCTCGCGCCAACGCCGCCAGAGCAGCATCCCCTCCGACTTGCGCAACTCCTCGGAGATCTCGCGATAGCGCGCCGCCTGTTTCGCCTGCCGGGTCAGCACGGAAAGCTGTTGCGCCAGTTGTTCCAGCACATCGTCGACGCGGGTCAGGTTCTGTTCCGTCCCCGCCAGCTTCAGCTCGGCCTCATGCCGCCGCGCGTAAAGCCCGCTGATCCCTGCCGCCTCTTCCAGCACCCGGCGGCGGGCCTTGGGTTTGGCGTTGATCAGTTCGGAAATCTGCCCCTGCCGCACCAGCGCCGGGCTGTGCGAGCCGGTCGAGGCATCGGCGAACAGCATCTGCACGTCGCGCGCCCGCACGTCCTTGGCGTTGCAGCGATAGGCCGACCCCGCGTCGCGGGTGATCCGGCGGACGATCTCGATCTGGTCGGAGTCGTTGAAGCCAGAGGGCGCCAGCCTGTCCTGGTTGTCCATCACCAGCGCGACTTCGGCGAAGTGCCGGGCGCCCCTTGTGGCGGCGCCGTTGAAGATCACATCCTCCATCCCGCCGCCGCGCATCGCGCTGGGACGGTTCTCGCCCATCACCCAGCGCAGCGCTTCCAGCAGGTTGGACTTGCCACAGCCGTTCGGTCCGACCACGCCGGTCAGCCCCTCATGGATCACCAGATCCGTGGGGTCGACGAAGCTTTTGAAGCCGTTCAGGCGCAGTCTGGTCAGGCGCACGGAATACTCACGAGTCGGGTGCGCGATGTTCCTGCCCGGGGGCACAGGAGTCAACCCGACGCCCCGCATCTGGGCGGTTCACCCCGGTTTATCCCCAAGATGTTGCGGCTGGCTTCCTCTTGGCGCAAATACTTTCCGTGGGTGCGGGGGTGGAAAACTCCCGCCCTTGCCGCCCGCCCCGCGCTGCGGCAGTCTGGCGCGATGACACCCCGGCTTGCCACCGACCCCGCCCTATGGCCCCCGATCCTCGCGCTTCTGCACGAGGCCTTCGCCTATATGGAGGGTCGGATCGACCCGCCCTCCTCGCTGCGTGACCTGACGCCCGAGGCGCTGACCAGGCAGGCGGAAGCGGGCGAAATCTGGATCATCGGTACGCCGGTGGCCTGTGTGTTCCTGACGCCAAAGCCGGGCGCGCTGTATGTTGGCAAGCTGGCGGTCGCGGCCAGCCATCGGGGCCAGGGTCTGGCCCGGACGCTGATCGACCAGGCCGAGGCGCGGGCACGGGAGCTGGGGCTGCCGGCGCTGGAATTGCAGACGCGGATAGAGCTGGTGGAGAACCAGTCCGTGTTCCTGGGGATGGGGTTCGAGGAAGTCAAACGGACGGCGCACAAGGGTTATGACCGGCCGACCTCGATCACCTATCGGCGGGCGGTTTTCTGAACCAGCGCCTCCAGCCGGAAGTCCGGCGGGATCGAGTCTCGACCCTCCAGCACAAGGTCCGCCATCGCCTCGGCCACTTTCGGGGCCATGCCGAAGCCGATCTTGAACCCGCCATTGGCGACGAAATGCCCCGCCCGCCCCGGCCATGCGCCGAGAAGCGGCGCGCGGCTGGCGGCCTTGGGGCGGACCCCGGCCCAGCGGGCAACGACCTCAGCCCCGGCCAAGGCGGGGACGGCGGCGGCGACCTTCTCCAGCAGGGCATCGAGTTGCCCGTCCGGACCGTCCTGTTCCCAGGCGGTTTCCGAGGTGGAGCCGATGGCGACCGTCCCGTCGGCATGGGGCACGATATGCAACCCGTCGACGAAAAGCTGCGGCTGGTCGCTTGCGTCATGGCGCAGGGCCAGCGCCTGACCCTTCACGCCCGACCCGAGCGGGGCGCCGAAGGCCTGCGACAACTCCGCCAGCCCCGCGACGCCGGTGGCGTGGATCACCGCGCCCGCCTCCTCGCCCTCGCCAACCACCAGATCGGCACCGGAGGCCCTGAGCGCGTGAAGCAGTGCCGCCAGCCCCATCCGGGGCGACAGCCGGGCCGAGAGCGTGTCATGCACAAGCCAGCCGGAAGGCGTCTGCGGCTCCCACGCGCCGCCCGTCGCCGGGATCACTTGCCACTCCGCCCTGCCCTGCCACAGGCTTGCCGCCTCGACCGCACGCCGCCGCGCCGCCCCGACCGCCCGGTCGTCGGCGAGGGGTTGCAGACGGCCCAGCCTTGCGTAGCCCGACGGGAGGCCAGACGCCGCCTCGACCGCGGCCCACCAGTCTGCAGCCATCAAAAGGCTTTCCAGCTGGAAGGCCTTCTTCGCATTCCAGGCCTCGGGCACATGCGGCGACAGCGCACCGATCAGACCGCCCGACGACCCCGCGCCCCAGCTGGCGGCCTCGATCACCCGCACCCGGGCACCGCGCTGCAGGCAGGCCCAGGCGATGGAGAGGCCGAAGATACCTCCCCCGCGCACGGTCACATCCACCCTTGCCATTCGCCTGCCTCAAGCCCATCACACCGGCGAAAGGACTACCGCCGATGGCCAGCCCTCACCAGCCCCCCGCTCTCGACTGGCGCGACGGGATGATCCCGGTCTCGCGCCGGTTCGACGACCCGTATTTCTCGCTTGCGGGAGGCCTGGACGAGACGCGGCATGTGTTCCTGACCGGGAACGGCTTGCCGGGGCGATTCCGTGACGGGTTCCGCATCGCCGAACTGGGCTTCGGCACCGGGCTGAACCTGCTGGCGGTTCTACTGGCGCATCAGGGGCCGGGGCATGTGTCCTACACCAGTTTCGAGGCCTTCCCGATGCCCGCCCCGGACATCGCTCGGGCGCTGGCGGCCTTCCCCGAAGTCGCCGGGGTGACGGAGCCCTTCCTGAAGCAATGGGAGGGGGGGCAGACCACGCTGCACTTCCCGAACCTGACGGCGACGATCCTTCTCGGCGACGCGCGCGCGACGCTGGCCGGATGGAGGGGGCAGGCCGACGCCTGGTTCCTCGACGGGTTCTCTCCGGCCAAGAACCCCGAGCTTTGGTCACCCGATCTGATGAGGCAAGTCGCCCGCCACACGGCACCCGGCGGCACCTTCGCCACCTATACCGCTGCCGGCCATGTCCGCCGCGCGCTGTCGGACGCGGGCTTCACCGTCACCCGCGCGCCCGGCTTCGGGCGTAAGCGGCACATGAGCACAGGCATCCTTCAGCCCCCCACCACCGCTTCCAGGATATCGCCGGGCTGACAGTCCAAGGCGGCACAGATCGCGGCCAGTGTGTCGAAGCGGATGCCCTTCACCTTGCCGGATTTCAGCAGCGACAGGTTCTGCTCGGTGATCCCCACCTTCTCGGCCAGCTCGCGCGAGCGCATCTTGCGGCGGGCCAGCATCACGTCGAGCCGGACCACGATCTGGACAGAGGCGGGCTGGACAGAGGCGGGCTGCATCAGACGAACCCCTCGTTCTCCGCCTTGACCTCGGCGGCCTCGCGCATCGCCCAGCCGATCGCGGCAAGAAGGCCCGCCGCCATCAGGAAGCCGAGGGTGCCTGTGTCGAACCCGATGAAAAGCGTCTTCTGCCGGGCGTGCCAGCTGAGGATCAGGGTTTGCACCGTTGGGACCACAATGGTGAAGGCGGCCACGATCACCATGTTCCGGCCGATGCTCAGGATAGTGTCGGCATTTTCTCGGGTGAGGACCTCGCCCGCGCGGTAGGCGGCGAACAGCCTCACCATTCCGCGCAGGGCGGCGACCATCGGCAGAAGCGAGATCAGCGCGACCGATGCGACCAAGCCCGCCTGCAGGGTGCTGACAGGGGTGTCCGCAGCCACCAGAGGCGCGCGGGACAGGAGCGAGGCCGGATCGTTCACCCCTTGGCCGGCATAGATCAGCACGATAACCGGCAGAAGCACCGACAGGGCCAGCGCGCCGCGGTATAGCAGGTTCGAAAGGTTTTGTAGGCGGTGATGGTCGGACATGGCCTCCCCTTTCAAGATGATTATTTATCGTATAACAATAAATTTTAGCCGTCAAAGGAGATTCTGATGTTCCGACCCCTGCCGTTCGCCGCCAGCCTGGTCTTGGCCGCCTGTTCCGCCATCGTCCCTTCCACCGCCGCTCGACTGGCCAGCTTCGACCCGCTGACCGCCGACCCTGCGGCCATCGAACTGGCGGTGATCCTGCCGCCCGGTCTTGCCGTCAGCCCTGGCAGCGCGACACTGGAGCTGTCCGCCGACCGGGGCGCCCAACATCGCAGCGGCACCTTCCGACTGGCCGACCACGCGGCACCGGGCATCGCTGTGCCCGCAGGCGCGACCGCGCGGGGCTTCGTCATTGCCGAAGCCGATGTTGCGCGGATGCGTGCCCTGCAAACCGAGATTGCCGGCTGGAAGGCGACGGGCGCGGCGAAGGGCTCGCTCGGCCTTGGCATCGGCGGCTGTGCCATCGGGGAAGGACCCGCGCCGGACGCCACCGGATCGGTGCTGATCCGGGTGCGGAAGAATGGCCCCTTCCTGCCGCTGATCGCCGACGGCAAGCTGGTTGACCTGCTTGGCCCCGAGGTGCTTGCGGCGATCAAGCCTTGCCAATCCGCCGGATAGCGCGTACCCGCCCGCCTTCGGTTGAGATTGCCCGCCCCCGGTGCTAGTCTTGTCCGCAAGGCTCGGCGCGGGGGCCTCTTGTCCGCGCTTCCCTGGAGGACAAGGTCCTGTCGCATTCTGATCCCGCCACCG
>NZ_DAIQAT010000122.1:0-10508 GCF_036781545.1 Tabrizicola sp. | reverse complement strand
CAGCCCTGGGTGATCCTCGACAGCCCCGAGGCGCTGGACGCCGCGATCTGGGCGGTCCGCCGCACTCCTCGCCCCGAGGCGCCGCTGGCGACGGCTCTGGGCGATGCGCTCAGCTACGGGCTGGCGCTGATGGGCGAGGCCCCCGACTGCGACCGCCGGGTGATCGACGTGGCGGGCGATGGCCGCAACAACGACGGCATCTCCGTCGCGCGCACCTACGAGCGCGAGGATTTCACCGGCATCACGGTGAACGGTCTCGCGGTGGGCGAGCACGAGGCCGACATCGTCGATTATTACCAGGGCGAGGTGATCCGCGGCCCCGGTGCCTTCGTCGAACTCGCCCCCCGGCAGACCGACTATCCCGAGGTCATCCGCCGCAAGCTGCTGCGTGAACTGGAAGGGCCGATGATCGGCGCGCTGCCACAGCCCGATCCGGCCAGCGGCTGACCCAAACCCGCCAAGATTAAGGTAAACCCGACCGGATTTTCGCCGGTTTTCCGTTGACTACTGCGCCCAAGCGGGAATGCTGCCCGTGATTGATGCACATATTCGGAGGTTTGCCATGCGCCGCCATTTTGCCGCGCTTCTCATGGGCCTGATCCTGCTGCCGGGGGCCGCGCTGGCCGAACGGGTCGTCGCCCATGTTTCCATCGCCGCGCAGGAGATGCGGGTCTACCACGAGGGGCGGCTGCTCTACACTTGGCCCGTCTCCACCGCCAAGGCCGGAAAGATCACCCCCGCGGGGACCTATTCGCCGGAATTCCTGTCACGGAACCACCGCTCCAAGCGCTACAACAACGCGCCGATGCCCTTCGCCATCTTCTACAGCGGCAACTATGCCATCCACGGCACCGACCAGATCAAGCGCCTGGGCAAGCCCGCCAGCCACGGCTGCGTCCGGCTCGACCCGAAGAACGCGAAGATCCTGTTCGAGATGGTCAAGGCCGAGGGGATGGAGAACACCCGCGTGGTGATCGTCCAGTAGCCCGCCCCCTTCCTTTCCCGGTTCCGACCCGCTATAGCGCCGGGCTTGAAATGCTGCGGGAGCGGACAATGCAGGGCTCGGCCAACCTCAACCTGATGATCAAGGCCGCGCGCAAGGCGGGGCGTTCGCTGGTCAAGGATTTCCGCGAGGTGGAGAACCTTCAGGTCTCGACCAAGGGGCCGGGGGATTTCGTCTCGAAAGCCGACCGCGAGGCGGAGCGGCTGATCAAGGAGGAACTCCTCGGCGGCCGTCCCACCTATGGCTGGATCGGCGAGGAAACCGGCGCGACCGCCGGGGCCGACCCGACCCGCCGCTGGATCGTCGATCCCCTGGACGGAACCACGAACTTCCTGCACGGGATGCCGCATTGGGCGGTCTCGATCGCGCTGGAGCACAAGGGCGAGATCGTCTCGGCGGTGGTCTACGACCCCGCCAAGGACGAGATGTTCTGGGCCGAGAAGGGCGCGGGCTGCTGGCTGAACGATAACCGCCGTCTCCGCGTCTCGGGCCGCCGGGCGCTGCACGAGGCGGTTTTCGCCACGGGCGTGCCCTTCGGCGCGAAGTCGACGCTGCCCGCGATGCTGAAGGACCTCGGGCGCCTGATGCCCGCCTGCGCCGGGGTGCGCCGTTGGGGCGCCGCCTCGCTGGACCTGGCCTATGTCGCGGCGGGCCGCTTCGACGGCTATTGGGAACGGGAACTCAGCGTCTGGGATATCGCGGCGGGCGTGCTGCTGGTGAAGGAAGCCGGCGGTCTCGTCGAAGGCCTGCGCGAGGGGGCCAATCCCCTGGACGGCGCGCTGATCGCGGCGAACGACGCGCTGTTCAAGACGATGGCCGACACGATCCGCGGATAGCGCTCATCGGTGAGGTCGTCCCTCCTCGCCGGGAGGAAGTCGAACGAGGAGGTGTCATCCCCGCTGCAGCTTCACCGGCTCCGACCGCGCCAGCCGCAGGAAATGCGCGATATAGGGCTTGGCCGCGTCCTCTTCCCGCGTCGCCGCATACATCCGCTTCGTCACCACGTCCGGCCCAAGGGGTCGCGTGATGTAGTCGGCATTCGTCTTCACTTCACGCATCACCCAGTCCGGCAGCACCGCCACCCCCCGGTTCGAGCCCACCAGCATCAGGATCACCGCCGTCAGCTCTGCCGTCCGTTGTGCGCGGGGCTCCACCTTGGCGGGGGTCAGCACCTCGCTGAAGATGTCCAGCTTGTCGCGGCTGACCGGATAGGTGATCAGCACCTGGTCGCGGAAGTCCTCCGCCGTGATGAAATCCTTGCTCGCCAAGGGGTTCTGCGCCGATCCGACGAAGGTCGGGTGATAGTCGAACAAGGGGTTGAACACGATCCCCGGCGGCGGCTCCCGGTCCGAGGAAATCACCAGATCCACATCCTCGCGGTTCAGCGCGGGCAGCGCCTCGAAGGCCAGCCCCGCCCGGATGTCCACATCGATCTCGGGCCAGGCATGGCGGAACAGCTCCAGCACCGGGAACAGCCAGTCGAAACAGGCATGGCATTCGATGGCGATGTGCAGCCGCCCGGTCCGCCCGGCCCGAAGTGCGCGGAACTCCTCCTCCATCGCGTCGATCTCCGGCAGGATGCGTTCGGCCGCCCGCAGCATCCGCAGCCCCGCCGCCGACAGGCGCATCGGCTTCGACCGGCGCACGAACAGCTCCATCCCGGCCTGATCCTCCAGCCCCTTCACCTGATGGCTCAGCGCCGACTGCGTCATGTTCAGCATGTCCGCCGCCCGCGCCAGCCCTCCGGCCTGCTGGATCGCCCGGATCGTCCGCAGGTGGCGCAGCTCAACGTACATGAATGGGCCTCATGAAGATCGTGAAAACTATGAATTGGTCTCACATGCCGCGATCTGCCACAAGGGGGCCAGTGAAGGAGACCCCGCATGACCTCGCCCCGCATCAGCTTTGAATTCTTCCCGCCGCAGTCGCTGGACGCCTCGTTCCGCCTGTGGGAAACGGTGCAGGCGCTGGCCCCGATGCAACCGGAATTCGTCTCCGTCACCTATGGCGCGGGCGGCACCACCCGGACCCTCACTCATGATGCGGTCGCAACCATCCATCGCAACTACGGGCTGAAGGTGGCCGCGCATCTGACCTGCGTCGATGCCACCCGGACCGAGACGCTGGCCATCGCCGAATCCTATGCCGCCGCCGGTGTGACCGAGATCGTGGCGCTGCGCGGCGATGCCCCGCAAGGCGCGCAGCGCTTCGTGCCGCACCCCCTCGGCTTCGCCAATTCGGTGGAACTGGTGGAGAAGCTGGCGAAGACCGGCAGGTTCAAGATCCGCGTCGGCGCTTACCCCGAGCCGCACCCCGATGCCGCCGACAGCGCCGCCGATGTGACCTGGCTCAAGCGCAAGATCGACGCGGGGGCCTCCAGCGCCATCACCCAGTTCTTCTTCGATGCCAACACCTTCTTCCGCTTCCGCGATGCCTGCGCCAAAGCCGGGATCACCGCCCCGATCATCCCCGGTATCCTGCCGATCACCTCATGGGAGGGCGCGAAGAAATTCGCCCGCCGCTGCGGGACCAGCGTTCCGCAGAAGCTGGACGACGCCTTCGCCACCGCCGCACGCGACGGGCGAGAGGACCTGCTGGCGCTGACCCAATGCACCGCGCTTTGCGACAGGCTGATCCAGGGCGGGGTGGAGGATCTGCACTTCTACACCCTGAACCGCCCGCAGCTGACCCGCGAGGTCGTCCGCGCCCTTGGCATCCTTCCCGAGGTGGTGCTGGAGAAAGTGGCCTGAGATCAACCCTTCCGGGGGTGAACGATGTCTCCCTGGGCGGCTTTCCAACCTGTTCCGACAGGTTCCCGGAAAGCCGCCAATTTTTTTGCCCGTTGCCCGCAGGGTCATATCGGCTAATCTCACGCGAACCTTGCCTGCGGGACCCCGATGCCGAAGCTCGTCACCTTACTCAACGGCCCCAACCTGAATCTCCTCGGCCTGCGTCAGCCCGAAATCTACGGGCGCGAGACGCTGGACGATGTGGTGGCCCGCACCGCCGACCTGGCCGAGGAACTTGGCCTGACCGTCCGCGCCCTGCAATCGAACCACGAGGGTCAGTTGATCGACTGGATCCATGAGGCGCGCGGCAGCTCGGCGGGGATCATCATCAACCCCGGCGCCTATTCGCATACCTCGATCGCCATCCTCGACGCGCTCCACGCCTATGACGGCCCGGTGATCGAGGTGCATATCTCGAACATCCACAAGCGCGAATCCTTCCGGCATCACTCCTATGTCTCCGCCCGCGCCGACGGCGTGATCGCCGGCTGCGGAACAGACGGCTACCTGCTGGCGCTCCGCCGGATCGCCTCGCTCCTCAAGGCATGAGCGACAGCTTCCGCTGGCACCCCGAGGCCCGGTTGTTCGATGGCGCGGGGGCCGAGGTGGTGCGGCGGGCAAACCCGACTGCCTTTGCCAAAGGCGCCCCATCCCCTCGCCATGAAGCCAGAAGTATCGCTCATGCCCCGCAGGCCGGTATGAGCCTCTCCCTCTCCCTCGTGGGGAGGGCCGGGGAGGGCAGCCGCTTGCCCCCTTCGTCGGGAGAAACGACTGAGGGCGCAATCCTCCCCGACACCCCTTCAGGCCTCGCCGCCGCCATCGGCCACCCCGCCTTCCGCATCGGTGCCCCCGACCAGCCGCCGCCCGCAGCGCATGACCTGCCGATCCTCGAAACCCTCACCTCCGGCTCCACCGGCCAGCCGCGCCGCATCCGCCGCACGCAAGCCTCCTGGACCGCCGGCTTCGCCGTCAACGCCGGCCTCGGCATCGGCCCCGGCGCCCGCATCGCCGTGCTCGGCCGCCTGGTCCATTCGCTCTCGCTCTATGGCGCCATCGAAGGCCTGCATCTCGGCGCAGAGGTCCACCTCCTCGCCGACCTCCGCCCGGACCGCCAGCGCAAGGCCCTGGCGCAGCGCCGCATCACCCACCTGTACGCCACCCCCGCGCAACTGCGCCTGATCCTCGGCCCCGGCTCCCTCCCCGACCTCCGCCTCATCCTCGCCGGCGGTTCCAAGCTCGACCCCGCTCTCCGGGCCGCCCTCGCCAGCCTCGCACCGCAGGCCAAGGTCCGCGAGTTCTACGGCGCCGCCGAAACCAGCTTCATCACGCTGGCCGACGAGACCACGCCCGAAACCTCGGTCGGCCGTCCCTATCCCGGCGTGGACCTGCGCCTCGATCCGACCGGAGAAGTCTGGGTCAAAAGCCCCTACCTCTTCCTCGGCTATGCCGACCCTTCTGACTTTCACATTTGCCCAAATATCCCCGCCGGAGGCTCTTCACCCGAGCCGGTTGCGCGCCCTTCGCGCGCAGAGGCGAGAGAAAAGGCTTGCGCGCCAGCGCTCGATTCCCGTCCCCCCGCAACCCGCTGGCGCGACGGCTGGCTTTCCGTGGGCGAGATCGGCGAGATGAAAGACGGCTTCCTTTACCTGAAGGGCCGCGCGGGCCGCATGGTCACCATCGCCGACCAGAATGTCTTCCCCGAGGAAATCGAGGCGCTGCTTCACACGCTTCCCGGCATCATCCGCGCCGCCGTCCTGCCCGTCCCGGACCCGAAGCGCGGCCACAGCCTGATCGCCCTCCTCCAAGGCGACGCGGCGCAGGAGGCCGCCATCCTGACCGCCCTGCGAACCCGGCTCGGCCCGCTCAAATCTCCCAGGTCGCTGGTCTGGCGAGAGGACTGGCCCACGCTCCCCTCCGGGAAGACCGACCTCAAGGCGCTGGAGGCCTCGCTGTGGCGCGCCTGATCGCCGCCCGCCGCACCGCCGTCGTGCCCCGGGGCGGCGCCTTCGCCCGGCTTTCCCTCGAAGATCTCGCCGCCCCCGTCCTCATCGCCTGCCTCGCCGATGCCGGGGTCGAGCCCGCCCGTGTCGATGAGGTCATCCTCTCCAACGCCCTTGGGCTTGGCGGCAACCCCGCCCGCCGGGTGGCGCTGGCCGCTGGCCTGCACGAAACCGTCGCGGGCCTGACCACCGACCGGCAATGCGCGGGCGGCCTCGACGCCATCCTGCTGGCCAAGGCCCTGGTCGATTCCGGCGCCGCCGAGGTTGTCCTCGCCGGGGGCGTCGAAAGCTACTCCCGCCGCCCGCTACGCCTGAAAACCGACCCCGACGGCGGCCCGCCCGTGCCCTATGAACAGGCCCCTTTCACTCCCTGGCCCGACCGCGACCCCGATATGGCGCAGGCGGCCGAGGCCCTTGCACAGCGCCTCGCCATCCCCCGCGAAAGGCAAGAGGCCTGGGCCATCGAAAGCCACGCCAAGGCGCTTGCCGCCGACCTGACGTCCGAGATCGTCCCCCTCGACGGCACCACGCGCGACGCCTTTCCGCGCGCGCTGTCTTCGAAACTCCTCGCCCGCGCCCCGGTCCTTGCGGGCAGCATCACCGCGGCGACGGCTGCGGTCGCGGCGGATGCGGCGGCGGTCTGCCTTGTCGTCTCGGACCGCATCGCGCAGGGCAGGGGGCTGGCCCTCCTCGCCGGGGCGACATTGGGCGGAAACCCGGAAGAACCCGGCCTCGCCCCTGTCGCCGCGATCCGCCGCATCTGGGACGGTTCGCCCCTCCGTCAGGCCGAGGTCATGGAGGCCTATGCCGTCCAGGCCCTCGCCGTGATCGACGGGGCGGGGCTCGACCCGGCCTATGTCAACCCCGCGGGCGGCGGTCTGGCGCGGGGTCACCCCATCGGCGCCTCCGGGGCGATCCTGGCCGTCCGTCTCTTCCATGGGCTGACACAGGGCAGGGGCCTCGCCGCCATCGCGGCGGCGGGGGGCATCGGGACGGCGCTGCTGGTGGACCGTTCAGGCCCGTGACAGCAGCGAGGCGGGGCGCATCCGCGACAGGCTCTGCGTCACCAGACCGGCGATCCCTGCCTTGATCACATCGCCCGGCAGGAAGGCGAAGGCCAGGAAGGCCGCTTCCGACAGGCTCTTGCCCAGGACCAGCGCCATCCCGGCGATGCCGAAGACATACATCACGCCGATACCGCCGATGACCGAGGCCGCCGTCGCCGCCACCGCGGGCGACAGGGTCGTGCGCTCCATCACCCAGCCGGCCACGAAGGCCGCGACGGGAAAGCCGACCAGGAAGCCGACCGACGGCCCGGCAAAGACCCCGATCCCCCCCCGCCCGCCGGACAGAAGCGGCAACCCGGCCGCGACCAGCGCGAGGAACAGAAGCACCGCCAGTGCCCCGCGCCGGGCGCCCAGCACCGTGCCGCACAGCATGATCCCCAGCGATTGCGCCGTGATCGGCACGCCCCCGGCAAGGTCGATCTTCGGGATCAGCCCCAGAACCGCGATCAGCGCGGCGAAAAGGGCGATATGCGTCAGGTTGCGTTCCATCGGGTCCCCCGGTTGCTTCCGCCCTTTAACCAGCCCCGCCCCGCGCCCGCAAGGCCTCGGCCACCCGGTCCGCATCCTCCAGCGCCGCCAGCGTCGCAGGCACCATCACCCGCCACCGGGGCGGGCGGGGGGAACGCGCCGACCAGGATTGCCGGATGTGCCCCATCCGCTCCAGCATCACCGGAATGAAGCGGATCACCAGCGCGAAGGCCAGCGCCAGCCGCCGCGGCGGCAGGATCGGTGCCAGCGGCCGCGCCAGCCGCTCGAACACCGCCAGCATGTCCGAAAGCCGCGTCGTCATGGTGACGAAATTCGCCAGCCCCACCGCGGCCACCATCCGCAACAGCACCACCGCCCCGCCCCGGACATCCCCGGTCCACAGATGCCAGGCCCCGACGATCACGACGAAGGGCCAGAGCGGCCAGAGGAGTTTCAGGCCCGCCAGGGCAAACCACTTTCCTCCCGACAGATACAAGGCCGCCGTCCCCGCCAGCGCTGCCGCCAGCAGCCAGGGCGCAGCCATCAGGAACAGCCCCGTCGTCGCCCCCGCCAGCGCCCCCAGCTTCAGCCCGGCAGGCAGCCGATGCGCCCAGGTTTCAACCGGCGAGGTCAGCGTCAGCATCGCGCGCTCCGATCCGGGCCATCTCGGCGCTGAAGGCGGGGATCACCTCATCCGGAGGCCCGTCCGCCACGATCCGCCCCGCTTCCAGCCACAGCACCCGGTCCGCCTCCCGCAGCACCGCCGGGTCGTGGGTGATCGTCACCAGCCGCTGCGGCAGGGCGGCGAAGCGCCGCGCCAGCCGGGCCTGTGTCGGCAGGTCCAGCCCCGCCAGCGGCTCGTCCAGAAGGATCGTCTGCGGCTCCATCAGCAGCACCGCCAGAAGGCAAAGGTAGTGTCGCTGCCCCTGGCTCAGCGTCGAGACCGGGGCCTTCGCCCAATGCGCCCGCCCCTCCGCCGCCAGCAACTCCGCCACCCGGCCCGCCGCGTCCGCCGCAGCCAGGCCCTGCTGCAGCAGCCCGAAGGCCAGCTCCTCCTCGACCGTCGGGAACAGGATCTGGTGGTCGGGGTTCTGGAACAGGATGCCAAGCGCGGCCAGCGTGGCCTTCCGGTCGCGGAACGGGTCCACCCCATCCACCCGCACCGTCCCGCGATCCGGGGCGATCAGCCCCGCGATCAGCCGAAGCAGCGTCGTCTTGCCCGACCCATTCCGCCCCAGCACCCCGATCCGGCCTTCCGTCAGCCGCAGCGACAGCCCGTCCAGCACGACACGCCCACCCAGCCGGACGCTGGCAGAGGCAAGGTCGATTCCAGGGGAAAGCTTGTGGGAAGGCTTGGGCGGGGAAAGCTCGGGCATCGGCGGCCTGCTGGCGGATTGCCCGTCCTTCTAGCCGCTTCCCCCCCCGCACGGAAGGGGCCGCGCCCCGCAGGGGCGCGAAGACCCCGGCCCGCACAGGCGGACCGGGGCAGGGGTGCTATTAGCAGTTGGCGATGTATTTCTGGCCGTACTGGTCGCGGTAGTAGCACTTGCCCGATTGCTGCGCGGGGCCGATCAGTTGCGAGGCGACAACGCCGACCGCCGCGCCCGCGATGGCGCCCTTGGTGCGGTCGGAATCCGACGAGATCGCCGCCCCCACCGCTGCGCCGCCAAGCCCGCCGATGGCCGCATTCTGCTCGGCCGGCGTGCAAGCCGCGATCGGCAGGGCCAGAAGGGGAAGGGCCAGAAGATAACGTTTCATGGGTCTGCTCCAGGTTGTGATTCTGCTGACGGACAGTAGCTGTCTAACCCCCGCTTGGGGCCGGGAAAAGGCGTGATGGGCGGAATTCGACCGATCCGTTGCTGCGCGTATAACGCCGGACCGGCCATCAGGTTCCCGACCCTAGCCCTGCCGCGCTGCCGCAACCGAGGCTTCCAGGATATCCATCGCCTCCGCGAAATGCGCATCCGGGATGGTGATCGGCGCCAGGAAGCGCACCACATTGCCATAGACCCCGCAGGTCAGAAGAAGAAGGCCGCGCTTCAGCGCCTCGGTCCGCACCCGCCCGGTGAAGCCCGCATCGGGTTCCTTCGTCGCCGGATTGGCGAATTCCACCGCCACCATGAAGCCCGGCCCCCGGATGTCCACGATCTCGGGCGCCGTCGCCCGGATCGCCTCCAGCCGCTGTTTCAGGCGCGAACCCAGCTCGTTCGCCCGCGCGCACAGGTCCTCTTCCTCGATCACGTCCAGAACCGCGTTCGCCGCGGCGATTCCCAGCGGGTTCCCGGCATAGGTGCCGCCCAGGCCGCCCGGATTGGCCGCATCCATCAACTCGGCCTTGCCCGTCACCGCCGCCAGCGGCAGCCCGCCCGCCAGGCCCTTGGCCATCGTCGTCAGGTCGGCGGCCACCCCGTGGCTCTCCATCGCGAACAGATGCCCCGTCCGTGCGAAGCCCGTCTGCACCTCGTCGGCGATCATCACGATGCCGTGCTGGTCGCAGAGCGCGCGGATCGCCTTCACCAGATCGGTCGGCGCCGGATAGAATCCGCCCTCACCCTGCACCGGCTCGAAGATGATCGCGGCCACGCGGGCCGGGTCGAGGTCGGCCTTGAACAGCTTCTCGATCCCCGCCATCGCGTCCTTGGTCGAGATCCCGTGCACATCCATCGGGAAGGGCACGTGATAGACGTCGGGCATCATCGACCCGAAGCCCTTCTTGTAGGGCTCGACCTTGCCGGTCAGGCTCATCCCCATGAAGGTCCGGCCATGGAAGCCGCCGCCGAAGGCGATGACCGCATTCCGCCCCGTGGCGATGCGGGCGATCTTGATCGCGTTCTCGCAGGCCTCGGCTCCGGTGGTCACGAAGATCGTCTTCTTCTTCCACGACCCCGGCACCTTGTCGTTCAGGCGCTCCGCCAGACGGATGTAGTTCTCGTAGGGCATCACCTGATGGCAGGTATGGGTGAACTTCGTCATCTGGTTCGCCACCGCCGCCATGATCTTCGGGTGGCAATGCCCGGTGTTCACCACCGCGATCCCGGCAGCAAAGTCGATGTAGCGATTGCCCTCGATATCCCAGACCTCGGAATTCAGCGCCTTGTCGGCGTAGATCTGGGTCATCATCCCCACCCCGCGCGAGATGGCTTCGTCGCGGCGCTTGGCAACTTCGGCGTTCAGCATGGTC
>NZ_DAIQAT010000121.1:0-10548 GCF_036781545.1 Tabrizicola sp. | reverse complement strand
ACTCGGCCTTCACGCGGTCGAAGGCGGCGCGCATGTCCTCGGGGTTGCAGACATCCGCCGCGACGGCCATCACCCGGCCAAGGCGTTCAAGGCGCGAGAGCACCCCGGCGCGCAGGCTTCCGGGTTCTGGCACATGCCGCCCGATCAGCGCCACCTTTGCGTGGCGGTCGCGCATCAGGCGTTCGGCGACGGTCACACCGATCCCGCCGAAGCCACCGGTGATGACCCAGACCGAGCCTTCCGGCACGTCGGCCTGCGGAGGCAGAGGGGCCGGGACGAGGCGGGTTTCCAGCCTGCGGCTGCCGCGGATCGCGGCGACGGTGGAGGCAGGGGTGGCGAGCATCTCCTCCAGCACCGCAGAGACGGTTTCCGCCGGGATTGCCTTGCGGTTTTCCGGCAGCGCCACGTCCAGCAGGCTGGCGGTCAGGCCCGGCAATTCGCGCGGCATCACCCGCACCGGTCCGGCGACGGTGGCCTTTTCCGGATAGGGCAGCGCCTCGGTCCGCACTTGCGCGGCGCCGGAGGTGATCACCGTCAGATGGGGCAGGGGCTTCAGCCCGATCTCGCCCATCGCCTGGCCGAGGAAGAAGAGGCTCCAGAAGCCTTGCTCCAGATTGCGCTGGAAGAAGCTGGAGCCGGGGCGGAAGGTTTCGTCCTGCGTCACCAGCCAGAAATGCGCGATGCGCGCGGGGGTCAGGTCCCGCTGCGCGAGGTCGGCCAAAAGCGCGTCATAGCCCTCGCGCCCATGTTCCGGGGCGAGGGTATAGGTGTCGTCCGAGGTGCGCGCGAAGGCGTCGCCCGCGTGGACCGTCACCACCCGGTGCCCGGCCCCGCGCAGGCGCTGGACGGCGGCGCGGGCGAGGCCTGCCTCATCCGCGAAGACCAGCCAGGTCAGCGGCGCGCCAAGCTCGGTCTCCACGTCCACCGGGCAGTCGGCTGGCATGACCCGCCAGCCGATGCGGTAGCCGAAATCGGTGACCGATTCGTGCCGCCTCGCCGTCACATCGGCCTCGGTCACGACCTGTGCCTTGCCGGGATCGACGAAATAGCGCGAGCGCTGGAACGGGTAGGTCGGCAGGGGCACGCGGCGACGCTTGGCCTCGCCCCAGAGCTGGCTCAGGTCCGGCTCGGCCCCGCAGGCCCAGAGCCTGCCGAGCGTGGCGATGAAATGGCGGTCGTCGCTGACCGTATCTTCCGGGTGCCGCAGGCTGGAGGGCACCGGCTGGCCGCCCATCGCGCCGTTCGCCTGCGCCAGCGAGGCCATGGCGCGGCCCGGCCCGACCTCCAGGTAGACCCGGTCGGGCTTCTGCCGCAGCGTCGCCATGCCGTCGGCGAAGCGCACGGTGTTGCGCAGATGGGCGACCCAGTAATCGGGGCTGGTGGCTTCCGCGTCGGTCAGGACCTGACCGGAGCGGTTGGAAATGATCGGGATCTGCGGGGGCGACAGCTGCATCCCGGCCAGATGCGCGCGGAAGGCGGCGAGGATGCCTTCGAGCATCTTGGAATGCGCCGCGATGTCGATGGCGATGCGGGTGGTGTCGATGTCGTCGGCCTTGAGCCGCTGGGCCAGATCCCTGAGGCCCGCGTCAGAGCCGGAAACGACAGTCAGTTCCGGCGCGTTGATCGAGGCGATGTCGAGATCGCCGAGATAGGGCTTCAGCGCGGCTTCGGAGAGCGGCACGGAGAGCATCCCGCCCGCGGGGACGGTGTCGAAGAGCTGGCCGCGCAGGCGAACCAGGCCGACGGCGGCTTCCAGCGTCATCACCCCCGCCACGCAGGCGGCGGCGTTCTCGCCCATGCTGTGACCGATCAGCATGGCGGGCGTGACGCCCCAGCTTTCCCAAAGCTTCGCCAGAGCGACCTCGACGATCAGGATCAGCGGCAGCTGCTTCGACGGTTGGCGCAGGGCTTCCGCCGCTGCAGCCTCTTGCCCCTCGGCGGGCAGCCAGAGGGTGCGGGTCTCGGCTTCGGTCGGCCCGAGCGCGGCAAGGCCCCGGTCCATCCATTCGGCGAAGACGGGTTCCGTCTCGTACAGGTCGCGCGCCATGTTCGGGTATTGCGCGCCGCCGCCCGGGAACATGAAGACCACATCGGGGGCGTCGCCCAGGCGGCGCTGGGTGAAGACGCGGCGGGGATCGCCCGCTTCCAGAAGCTTTGCGGCCTCCTGATGGCTGGCGGCCACCAGCACGCGGCGGTGTTCAAAGGCGCGGCGGCCGTGCTTCAGCGTCCAGGCGATGTCGGCGAGGTCCTGATCGGGATGGGCCTTGAGATGCGCCGCCAGCCGTGAGGACGCCTCGCCCAAGGCCGACTGGCTGCGTGCGGAAAGGGTGATCAGCTGGAACGGCCAGTCCGAGGGTTCGGAGGCCGCGAGGGCAGGGGCCTCCTGCAGCACCACATGCGCGTTGGTCCCGCCGACGCCGAGCGAGTTCACCCCGGCCCGGCGCGGGCCCGTCCGGCGGGGCCAGTCGGTCAGGCGGTCGTTCACCCGGAAGGGGCTCGATTCGAAGTCGATCGCCGGGTTCGGCGCCTCGAAATTCAGGCTGGGCGGCATCTGGCCGTGGTGCAGCGCCAGCGTGGTCTTGATCAGGCTCGCGACCCCGGCCGCGGTATCCAGATGGCCGATGTTGGTCTTGACGCTGCCGATCCGGGCGAAACCCTTCGCCTCGGTCGTCCTGCGGAAGGCCTCGGTCAGGGCTGCCACTTCGATGGGATCGCCCAGATAGGTGCCGGTCCCGTGGCACTCGATATAGTCCACCGTCTCGGCGGGCGTCCCTGACACGGCGAGGGCGGTTGCGATGCAATCCGCCTGGCCTTCGACCGAGGGCGCAAGATACCCCGCCTTCGCCGCCCCGTCGTTGTTGACCGCCGAACCCTTGATGACGGCCCAGACATGGTCGCCATCAGCCAGCGCATCCTCAAGCCGCCGCAAGAGCACCGTTCCCGCGCCGGAGCCGAAGACCGTGCCCTGCGCCCGGTGGTCGAAGGCATGGCAGACGCCGTCGGGCGACAGGACTTCGCCTTCCTTGTAAATATAGCCCCGGCCCTGCGGCAGGTCGATGGTCACGCCCCCCGCCAGCGCCATGTCGCATTCGCCGTTCAGAAGCGCCTGGATTGCGTAGTGGGTGGCGACGAGCGAGGTGGAACAGGCGGTCTGCAAGCCAAGGCTGGGGCCCTTGAGGTCGAAGACATGGCTGACGCGGGTGGACAGGAAGTCCTTGTCGTTGCCGGTATGGCGGAGAAGGAACATGCCGGTGCTTTCCACCAGCGCCGGGTTGGAGCAGAGATTGAAGTAGAAATAGCTGCCCATCCCGCAGCCCGCGAAGACGCCGATCCGGCCCTTGAAACCTTCCGGCGTGTGGCCAGCATTCTCCAGCGCTTCCCAGGCGACTTCCAGAAACTGGCGATGTTGCGGGTCGAGGATGGCGGCCTCCTTCGGTGAGAAGCCAAAGAATTCCGCGTCGAAGCGGTCGAAACCTTCCAGCAGCGCCGCCGCCGGGACGTAGTTGGGGTTGCGCAGTGCCGCGGGGCTCTCGCCCGAGGCCAGGACCTCTTCCTCGCTCAGCCGACGGACGGCCGACCGCCCCTCGCGCAGGTTCTCCCAATAAGCATGGATATCCGCCGCCCCCGGCAGATGCGCGGCCATCCCCACGATGGCAATATCGGTTTCGGCGGGAAGGTCCTGCAAACCGTCCTTCATGGCATTACCCTCTCGACACGTCTGTAGCGGCCAGACCTGTGGCCGCTGGTCGCAGACTGCGGCGGCCCGACAAGATCCTTCAGCCCGGTCCGGAGCAAGGGTGCAGTATGGCTGACCACAAACCCACCTACTTTGCACATCCCCGAAAACCGGGAGCCGACCGGGACCATCAACGATTCGCGCGCCGTCAAAATTTCCTTGAGCTTTCCTACATGACTCCGTCTACATACGCACGGATATTGGGTAAGAAAATGGTCATTCCTGGGTCAAAACCCGCCCTAGCTTGCTGATTTCCATACTTTGTTTCCAGGCCGGCATCAGTACTCTGGAAGGCGTCGCCATGCCGGGGAAGTTTGCTTATTAGAGGGGGGACAAGTCCCCCTGAGTCCGGGGAATTGCTTAAAGGTGAGTAGATGACGCGCAGTAGGTCCCGCAAGTTGTTGTCCCGCATCCTCTGGTTCGATCCCGAGGCGGGAAGCGCGGCGGACTCGGCGCCACCGCTGCCCGATCCGGTGCTGCAGGCCGAACAGGACCCCCGATCCTACGAACTGCCCGAGACGGTTGAGGCTCCGCCGACGCGCGCCCCGACGCGGGTGCGGACCCGGCTTCTGTCCGAGCCGCCCGCGACCCGGACGCAGGAAATCTACACCGAGCATTTCGGGCTTTCCGCCCGGCCTTTCGCGCTGACGCCCGATCCCGACTTCCTGTACTGGCCGCAGTCGCACCAGCGCGCCTATACGATGCTGGAATATGGTGTGCGCGCCAATGCGCCGATCACGCTGATCACCGGCGACGTCGGCGCCGGAAAGACCACGCTTCTGCTGCATCTGGTCCGCTCGCTCGGCTCGGAGATGACGGTGGGCCTGATCTCGAACCCGCACGGCTCGCGTGCGGAACTGCTGCGCTGGGTGCTTCATGCGCTGGAACAGCCAGCCGAGCTGGACGAAAGCTATGTCGACCTCTTCTCGCGCTTCCAGAACTTCCTTCTGTCGGAATATGCCGCCGGGCGCAGCGTCGTCCTGATCTTCGACGAGGCGCAGAACCTGACCGCCGAGGCACTGGAAGAGCTGCGGATGTTCATCAACATCAACTCGGGCAAGGACGAGGTCCTGCAACTGGTGCTGATCGGCCAGCCCGAGCTGCGTGACCTGGTCTCGCGCCGCGAAATGCGGCAATTCGCACAGCGGGTCGCGGCCAGTTACCATCTGACGGCGATGGACCTCAAGACGGTCAGGGGTTACATTCCCCACCGTCTGAAGGTCGCCGGCAGCGAGAAGCGAATCTTCTCGGCCCCTGCCGTGAAGCTGATCTATGACGTGACACGGGGTGTCCCCCGGCTGGTGAACCAGCTCTGCGATCTGGCCATGGTCTATGCCTTCACCAAGGGCAAGCAGGTCGTCAGTGCGCAGACCGTCCAGCAAGTGATTGATGATGGCGTATTTTTCTCGGCCAATGCCGCGATGCAAGAGAGACCCGTAAATGACGCTTGATCTGCGTTTCTATATTTCCCTGATTCTGCGTCGACTGCCGATCATCGTCGCCCTGATTTTCACGGCGACGATGGCCGGGATTCTTTATGCCGTCTCGCTGCCGCCGGTCTACCGGGCCGAGGCGAAGCTTCTGATCGAGAGCCCGCAGATACCCGATGCGCTGGCCGCCTCGACCGTGGTGTCGACCTCGGACGAGATCCTTCTTGCGATCCAGCAGCGGATCATGACGCGCGACAACATCCTGGCCATAGCTGAACGGCACAATCTTTTCGCCGGAATGCCGCCGCAGACCGAAGAACAGAAGCTCAAGACGGTCGGCGGCCGGGTGTCGATCTACATGCCCGCGAACCAGGGCAGTACCGGGGTGGTGATCGCCTCGTTCGCAGCGTCCGAGCCCGAGCTGTCCGCCGCGATCACCAACGAGATCGCCGACCAGATCCTGCAATGGAACACCCAGCTGCGCACCCGCGCTTCGGGCAACACGCTGGAATTCTTCGAGCAGGAAGTCCGCCGCCTGACCGAGGAACTGGCCCAGCAGAACGCCGAGATCATCAAGTTCGAGCAGGAGAACCGCGATGCCCTGCCGGAAAGCCTGGAGTACCGCCGCACCCGGCAGGCTTCGCAGCAGGAACGGCTCTTGCAGGTCGACCGCGAGCTTGCCTCGCTGCGCGACCGGCGCGACCGGCTGACCGAGCTTTATGACCGGACCGGGCGGCTCGTCACCTCGGGACAGGACAGGACGCCCGAACAGGTGCGCCTTGAACAGGCCCGGCAGGAACTGGCCTCGGCGCTGGTGGTGCTGTCTCCGACCAACCCCAGGGTCGCGGCGCTTCAGAAGGAAGTCGCTGCGCTGGAGGAAGCCGTCAAGGCGCAACTCGACATCACCGGCGGAGGTCAGCTTTCCGCCTTCGAGGTCCAGATGCTGGATATCGACGGGCAGATCAAATACCTCGCCGAGCAGAAGACCCTGCTGGACAAGGACCTGACCGCGCTGGAAGCCTCGATCGAGGCGACGCCGGCCAACTCGATCCGGCTGGCGGAACTGCAAAGCAACTACGAAACCCTACGCGTGCAGTACGAAGCCGCGGTGAGCAGCCTGTCGGAGGCCCGTATGGGTGACCGCATCGTCGTCACCGAACGCGGCCAGCGCATCACCATCCTGGAAAGGGCGGTGGCTCCGGCCTTCCGGGCCGAGCCGAACCGCAAGCGGATCACCATCGCCTCCTTCGGGGCCGGGGTGATCCTGGCCGGGGCGCTTCTGGTGCTGCTCGAGGTGCTGAACCACACGATCCGCCGCCCTTCGGAACTGACCAAGCTTTTGGGCGCCCCGCCCTTCGGCACGATTGCCTATCTTCCCGGAGGTCGGGCCCGCAAGGGCTGGTCGGCCAACCGGCTGGTGGCCATAGGCTTCCTTGTGCTCAACATTCCCATCCTCGCGCTGGTCCTGCACATCTATCTGACCCCGATCGACTCGCTGCTCGGCCTTGCGTCCAAGTCCCCCGCAGCCGGCGAAACCGCCGTTGGCGCCACCACCGAAAAGACCGAGTAGACCCGCATGGAACGGATACAGTCCGCACTCGCCAAGGCCCGTTCGGCCCGCGACCGCAAGCTTCAGCCCAACTCCGGCAAGGCCGGAGCCGACCCTTGGCAGGAACTGGCAGAGGTCATGCCCGACCAGAAGGTACTGGCGCGCAACCTCATCGTCGCGCAGCATCCCGGGCAGGCCGCCTCCAGCTTCGACGTGATGCGCACCAACCTTCTGCGCGCGCTGCGCGCCAATGGCTGGACCCGCGTCGCCATCACCTCGCCCTCGCCGGGCTGTGGCAAGTCCACGGTGGCGTTGAACCTGGCCTTCAGCCTGGCGCGCATGGCCGACAAACGGGTCCTGCTGATCGAGCTTGACCTGCGGCATCCCTCGCTGATCGAGAAGCTGGGGCTGCCACCGAACCAGAACTTCATCCAGTCCATCGGGACCGGGACCCTCGACTTTGCCCAGATCAGGCGCGTGGGGACGAACCTCGCGCTGGCGCTGAACTCCACCCCCCTCGACAGTCCGGCCGAGCTTCTGTCCGCGCCGCGCACCGCCGATCTTATCGACGAGGTGGAAGCGCGGCTTCGCCCCGACATCATCCTCTTCGACATGTCGCCGCTTCTGGTCAGCGATGATGCGCTCGCCTATCTCGACCAGGTCGATTGCGCGCTGATGGTGGCGGCGGCCGAGGAGAGCACGCTGACAGAGATCGAGAAATGCGGTGCCGACCTCGGCAAGCGCACCCAGGTCCTGGGCGTGGTGCTGAACAAATGCCGTTACATGGAAGAGGATGAGACGCGCGCCTATCCGGAGTGATCTGCCGGAAGCGACTGGGCGGCATGAACGCGGGTCGGCCCCGCCTCGGCCGGATGCCGGGAAACTTCCAGTGCAGGAAGAAAAAACCGGCGCTCGTGCGGGTTGCGAAGCCCGGACCAGCCTCGGCATTGCCGCTTGGAACCGTCGGTCAGTCGGATTGCCGTGCGAATTGACGACAGGGCCGCTGGTCACCGTCTGAGCCCCGGTTCGAAACCCCGGGCATCGTGACGAAGCAGACGCCCGAATCGGCACGGCCCCGCGATCCGACACAGGGACGTGCTTAAATCAGCTTGAAATCGTCCCGGCTGACACGCATTGGTACAAACGTGCCTTCCGGCGATTTGCGCAGGCGGCAAATGCTTCCGCAGTCCTGGACGGGAAGTTCCCCAAAACGATAGATCAGGCTGGAGGATACAAGGCGGCATGCTCGAAGAAAACCTGCTGATCCTCCTTGCGGCCTTGCCCTTCGTAGCTGCGGTGGCGATGGCGACCCTGTCGACACAGGCGCATTCGGCGGCAGCCTGGGTCTCGGGCGTCTTCATGGTGGCGGGGGTCGGTCTCCTTGCCACGCTGCATGGACAGATTAGCGATGGCGCGGTGCTGCGTGCCGGATGGGACTGGGCGCCCTCGCTGGGACTGTCGATCACCTTCAGGATGGATGCCTTCGTCTGGCTGATGGTCTCCCTGGTCTTCGGGATCGGCCTGCTGGTGCTGATCTATGCCCGCTACTATCTGACGAAATCGGACCCCGTGCCGCGCTTCTATGCCTTCCTCATGGCCTTCACCGGCGCAATGGTGGGTATGCTCATGTCCGGCAACATTCTTATGCTGGTCGTGTTCTGGGAGCTGACCTCGCTGTTCTCCTTCCTGCTGGTCGGCTACTGGCACCAGAGCCAGAATGCCCGCGACGGGGCGCGGACGGCCCTGGTCGTGACCGGTGCGGGCGGGTTGTGTCTCTTGCTGGCGATGCTGATGATCGGTCGGATTGCGGGCAGCTACGATCTTGATGTCGTACTCAAGGCGGGCAACCTGGTGCGGGCCGACCCGGCCTATCCCCTGATCCTTGTCCTGTTCCTGCTGGGCTGCTTCACCAAATCGGCCCAGATGCCCTTCCATTTCTGGCTTCCCGGCGCAATGGCTGCACCCACGCCGGTGTCGGCCTTCCTGCATTCCGCGACGCTGGTGAAGGCGGGTGTCTTCCTGCTGGTGCGGTTCTTTCCGGTCCTGGGTGAAACGCAGCTCTGGTTCTTCCTCGTCACCGGAACCGGGATGGCGACCCTGCTTTTCGCCTCGTTCTTCGCGCTCTTCCGGCATGACCTGAAGGGCCTGCTCGCCTATTCCACGGTCAGTCATCTGGGGCTGATCACGGCGCTGGCGGGGATCGGCAGTTCCGGCGCGATCCTGGCCGCGATCTTCCACATCGCGAACCACGCGGTGTTCAAGGCTTCGCTTTTCATGGCCGCCGGGATCATCGACCACGAGGCCGGGACCCGCGACATGCGCAGGCTGAGCGGGCTGATGCGGTACATGCCCATAACCGGCGTACTGGCCATCGTCGCCTCGGCCTCGATGGCGGGCGTACCGCTTCTGAACGGATTTCTGTCGAAAGAGATGTTCTTCGCCGAGACTACGGACTGGCACAACGGGACATGGCTGGACAATTCGCTGCCTTGGATCGCGACGCTGGCCGGTGTCTTCGCGGTGGCCTATTCGCTGCGCTTCATCGTGACGGTGTTCTTCGGGCCGGAGCCCATCGACCTGCCAAGGACGCCGCACGAGCCCCCGGCCTGGATGCGTCGCCCGGTGGAACTGCTCGTGCTGATCTGCCTGCTGGTCGGCATCATTCCCGGCCTGACGCTGGGGCCAACCATGAACCTTGCCGCGCAAGCGGTGCTGGGTGCGGACCTGCCTTACCAGGATATCGCGATCTGGCACGGCTTCAACACGGCCCTGATCATGAGCTTCGTCGCGCTTCTTGGTGGCGTGGTGATCTTCGCGATCTTCGGGCGGTACATCTCGGCCGGGCCGGAGGGGCCGCCGCTGATCCATCGGGTCCGGGCGATCCGATTGTTCGAGGCGGCCATGGCCCTGCTGACGCGGCGGCTGCCGGAGCGGGCGATGGCTCTGGCAGGGACCGAGCGTTTGCAGCCGCAGTTGCGACTGATGGTGCTGGTTGCCGTGGCAGTCACCCTGGCGGTACTGTGGGGCAGGCTGCGGCAAGGCGCTGGTGCGCTGCTGACGCCGTTTGATCCGGTCTTTGCGCTCATGTGGGTGGTCGGCGCGACCTGCGCGGTCGGTGCGGCCTACCTGGCCAAGTACCACCGTTTCGCGGCGCTGGTCCTGCTGGGCGGCACGGGTGCCGTGACCTGCGTGACCTTTGCCTGGCTCTCTGCGCCGGATCTCGCCGTAACGCAGTTGCTGGTCGAGATCGTGACCACCGTGCTGCTGCTTCTGGGCCTGCGCTGGCTGCCGAAACGCAGCGAGGAAATCGCCGGCGACCGTCTTTTTTCCGCACGCCTGCGCCGGGTACGCGATCTGGTTCTCGCGGTGGTGGCCGGTGGCGGTCTGGCGATGATCGCCTATGTCACGATGACCGCCCCCCTGGCGTCCAATCTCGGCGACTGGTTCCTGCGCAACGCCTATCACGAGGGCGGCGGGACCAATGTCGTCAACGTCCTTCTGGTCGATTTCCGTGCCTTCGACACCTTCGGCGAGATCACGGTCCTGGCCGTGGTGGCCGTGACGGTCTACGCCCTGTTGCGCCGGTTCCGGCCCGCCGAAGAAAGCGAGCCCGTGGCGCGAGCAGACCAGACCGGCGATACGCGCACGCTGGCTGATGTCATGCTGGTGCCCTCGGTCATCATGCGCTGGATGTTCCCCGTCATCGTGCTTCTGGCGGCCTATTTCTTCTTTCGCGGCCATGATCTTCCGGGCGGTGGCTTTGCGGCCGGGGTCACTCTGTCCATCGCCATCCTGCTGCAATACCTCGGCCACGACACGCGCTGGGTCGAGGC